>JBFWQQ010000001.1:0-81889 GCA_050249355.1 Alphaproteobacteria bacterium
CACTCCAGTCACCATAAGAACCAGCCAGGCTGAAGCCCATGTAGCTCACAGAACCACCAAGGGCCCATGCGCGCAGGTCTTCATGAGTAGCCAGTTCGGCGTTACCAGCTTCACCGGTAGCAGCCAGAGCGATACCGAAGTTCTGGAAATTACCTTCCCAGCTCAGACCACCCTGCCAGATGCCTTCAGCTTGCGAAACCGTGAAGGTATCACCAGCAGCACCGACAGTGATGGCAGCAGTGTTATCGGCACGAGCGATCAGCTGACCACGATCGGTATCAGCAGGAGCATAGCTAATACCAGCCTGCAGACCGTTCCAACGCGGAGTGTAGTAGGTCAGTTTGGTAGCATTTTCCTGATCTTCGTTACCCAGGAAGTTGCCAGCCACGCCGCTGGTCAGGCCGTAATTCATCGGCAGATCCGGGCGAGCCAGATAGATAGTAGCAGCGTTAGAGAAGTAGTCGAAGCTGCCGTCGATACCACCGGTTGCGCGAGCAATGGTAGAAGCATCAACTTTCATGGTAGCATCCGGGCCTACGTTCGAACCCATTTCAGCGCGACCCCAGTTACCTTCGAGGTAGGTGAAGGTTTTGCTGGCGTTCACACCCTGGTTGCGGGCGTCAGAAATACCAGCCGACGGACCTTCAACGTCCGCTTCCAGCCATACTTCACCGCCGTAACCCAGACCGCTGTCTGTTTTACCATCAACTTTAACGCTGATTTCGGTGTCATTACGGAAAGCGTGGTTGCGCTGGTTAGCGTCCAGATCGTCATTCATGATGCCGGCCTGGAAGTCCACGAAACCGCCGAGCGTTACTTTGGGAGTAGCAGCAGAAGCCGCGCTCGCCAGAGCAACCGCACCGATCAGCGTGGTTGTACCGAGAAGAATCTTTTTCATGTTAAATTCCTTTTTCAGTTAAAATAAGTGACTTGTTAAAGACACTGTCAGTAGAACATCAGAGCAACTGCTCCATGCGCTCACTTGAACCTGTTATTGAGCATTAGCCCTGTTCGCGCAAGCCGTAACGACGATGGGACGGGTAAATCGGGTTGTTTTCAGGCTTTCTGTTGCAATATCGCAACATTTATGGCACAAAAAGCCCTGTTTTTTAAGGCTTTCTTAACCAAGTGGGAGGGGGGGGTTTCCCTTGCAGTATGCTAGCACAAAAACTGGGTATCATCCGGCAGGAAATTAATAAATCAATAGAAAACAGCCATTTACGGGCTTCCCCTCCCCAAATATTGGCAGCCAGCAAAGGTCAGGGGGTAGAAACGATTGAAAAAGCCATTTTAGCTGGCATTACGCTTTTTGGAGAGAACCGGGTGCAGGAGGCCTATGAAAAATGGCCTGCCATTCAACAGGCTCATCCGGCGGTGAAACTCCACCTGATCGGCCCGCTGCAAACAAACAAGGTGAAACAGGCGCTGGGCTTGTTCGATTGCATCCAGACACTCGACCGCCCCAGGCTGGCCGAAGAAATAAAGCGGGTGTGGGGTGTGGGGTGTGGGGTATCCGGTGATAAGCCCCAAAAGCTGAACCCCGATACCCGCCTGTTCATTCAGGTCAATACCGGCGAAGAGCAACAAAAAGCCGGGGTTTTTCCCAGGGATGCCGATGATTTCATCCGCTACTGCAAGAATGAGCTGAAACTACCGGTAACCGGACTTATGTGCATTCCGCCAGCCGGTGACGTGCCCGCACCACATTTTGCGCTGCTGCGCCAGATCGCCACCTCGCATGGCCTGAACGAACTGAGCATGGGCATGAGCGGGGATTACGCGGTGGCGGCGCGTATGGGTTCTACCATCGTGCGCATCGGCACCAAACTATTTGGAGAGAGGCCGTGATGCTCCCCGCTCGGTCTACTGGCCTCGCGAGGAGCACCGCTCATGGCTTCCACCTTCGCTAAAGCTACGGCGGACAAGGATTCACGCTACTACGCTCATATAACAAACAGGAGACCATCAGGCCGAGCAGCCTTGAGTACGTTTCATGCGATTTGCAGGAGCAAATCGCGGAAACATCTAAGACAGCAAGCTCTGCGCACGGACATAAGCACTGTAATGGCCACGGGCGGCCGCTCCGTGCGTGGGCACCGGTTCTTCCGTTACGTTAGACAGCAAGCCGCCTTCATCATCTTTTGCGGCGGCCAGCAGATTACCTGCCACGTCCTTACCGGTTGCCTCTTCGATGATGATGTTACCCAAGGCCACCAAAAACCCGACAGGGCCACCTAACAACGCGCCGCCCGCAAGGCGCGATGCTGCGGACAGTGTATCGCCGGTTTCTTCACGGTATAATGAAGATACCACCGGCAACTGCTGGAACGGATTGATGACATCCAGAATATCCTTAAAGGAAAAACCGTCTACGCCAAAAAAACCGCCCGCCTCGGCAGCATCCTTTACCGTTTCCACCGGTTGGTCGAGCTGCTTTGGGCGAATGGTGATCTCTAAAGGCGCTTGTATTTCCATGGCTTATACTCCGGATACAAGAGGAGCAAAAACCGTACCAACTATGCCGCGTTCAGCCCTTCCACGGTGGCTTCGGCAATGGCCAAACGGCGCCGGGCTGTTTTCATCTCTTCTTCGGAAACCGCGCTATCGAGTTGCCTCTTTGCATCCTGCAGGCTGGCTTCGGCCTGTGCGGCGGTTAACCCGGAACAGTCTTCCGCCGTTTCTGCCAGTACCACGGCTTTATCAGCCGTAACTTCAGCCAGACCGGAAAGAATGACAACACGCTTTTGTGTTTTATCGGCCAGCTCTATGCTGATCACACCTTCTTTCAGCGCCGCAACCAGCGGGGCATGTCCCGGCAACACGCCGAACACACCTTCTTTGCCGGGCATCAGAATCTGCTCGGCCTCACCGGAAAACAGGATGGATTCGGGAGTTATGAGCTGGAATTGCATTACGCCGCCTCAACTGCCATCTTACGGGCTTTCTGCACGGCTTCCTCGATGGTGCCTACCATGTAGAAGGCCGATTCCGGCAGTTCATCGTATTTGCCTTCGCAGATGCCTTTAAAGCCAGCGATGGTGTCTTTCAGGTCGACCAGTTTACCCGGCGCGCCAGTAAACACCTCGGCCACATGGAACGGTTGTGACAGGAAGCGCTGGATCTTACGGGCACGCGCCACCACCTGTTTGTCTTCTTCCGACAACTCGTCCATACCAAGGATCGCGATGATGTCCTGCAACGACTTATAGGTCTGCAATACGCGCTGCACCTCACGGGCTACTTTGTAGTGTTCTTCACCAATGATGGCCGGGTCCAGCATACGGCTGGTCGAATCGAGCGGGTCTACCGCCGGATAAATACCCAATTCCGCGATCTGGCGCGACAATACGGTGGTGGCGTCCAGGTGAGCAAAGGATGTCGCCGGCGCAGGGTCAGTCAAGTCGTCGGCGGGTACGTATACGGCCTGTACCGAAGTGATCGAGCCTTTCTTGGTCGAGGTAATGCGCTCTTGCATCTGGCCCATGTCGGTGGCCAGTGTCGGCTGGTAGCCTACCGCCGAAGGTATACGCCCGAGCAGAGCCGATACTTCCGAGCCGGCCTGCGTGAAGCGGAACACGTTATCCATGAAGAACAATACGTCCTGACCTTCCTGGTCGCGGAAATATTCGGCCAGCGTGAGGCCGGTGAGGCCTACGCGCGCGCGCGCTCCGGGAGGTTCGTTCATCTGGCCGTATACCAGCGCCACTTTGGATTTAGAAGGGTCTTCAAGGTTGATAACGTTCGATTCCATCATCTCGTGGTACAGATCGTTACCTTCACGGGTACGCTCACCCACACCGGCGAATACGGAAAAACCACCGTGCGCTTTGGCGATGTTGTTGATGAGCTCCATGATAAGTACGGTTTTGCCTACACCGGCACCACCGAACAGGCCTACTTTACCACCTTTGGCATACGGAGCCAGAAGGTCTACCACCTTGATACCCGTCACCAGAATTTCGGTGGTGGTCGCCTGATCTACGAATTCCGGCGCCTTGGCGTGAATCGGTGCAACTTGCTTTGCACCTACTTCGCCGCGCTCGTCGATCGGCTCGCCGATAACGTTCATGATGCGGCCCAGCGTTTCGCGGCCCACCGGCACCGAAATCGGCGCGCCGGTGTCTTTTACTTCCTGACCACGCGTTAAGCCATCGGTGGAATCCATCGCGATGCAGCGCACTTCGCCCTCGCCTAAATGTTGGGAAACTTCCAACACCAGCATTTTACCTTCGTTCTGCGTGTGCAGCGCGTTCAGGATATCCGGCAATTCGCCCGGAAATTTTACGTCCACTACCGCGCCGATGACCTGTGTGATGATACCTACGTTCTTGCTCATGTTGTTCTCCTTTGATCCTATTCCTTAAACGGCTTCCGCGCCGCTGATGATTTCGATGAGTTCTTTGGTAATCGCTGCCTGACGGGTACGGTTATATTTCAGTTGCAGGCGTTTGATCATGTCACCGGCGTTACGTGTGGCATTATCCATTGCGCTCATGCGCGCGCCTTGTTCCGACGCGGCATTCTCCAGCAGCGCCTTGAATACCTGGACGCCAATGTTACGTGGTAGCAATGTTGCCAGGATTTCTTCCTGTTCGGGTTCATAGTCGTAAGGAGTGTTGGCGGTTTGCAGTTGGCGGTCTGCAGAATCTGCCACCTGCTCACTGCCAACTGCCAACGGGATTAGCTGCCGCCATGTAACCTTCTGCGAGATCGCCGAATGAAAATGATTGTACACAATGTGCGCCACATCGAATGCACCTGCTTCGTATTGCTCGGTAAGGAAAGAGGATATCTCTTCGGCATCGGCGTATGATAATTTACCGGCAAATGATTTACGCTTAATGATAAGCGAACCAAACTCGGCCTTTAACTGATCCGGACCTTTGCGGCCAACGCACAGCAGCTTCACCGTTTTGCTTTGCGCCAGCAATTCGCGCACTTTCACACGCGTTGCTTTAACTATCGAGGTGTTGAAACCACCACATAAACCACGGTCGGACGTCGCCACCACGACAAGATGCACCTGCTCCTTGCCATTTCCCGCCAGCAGTGCAGGACCGTTACCGGCAGTGGTTGCAGCAGCCAGCGAGGTTACAGTGCGCTCCATTGCCTCAGCATACGGACGGGCGTTTTCGGCGGCTTCTTTGGCGCGGCGCAGCTTCGCAGCTGCCACCATTTTCATCGCCTTGGTGATCTTCTGCGTGGACTTAACCGACTGTATGCGGACCTTAAGGTCTTTCAGTGATGCCATGGCTTATGCTGCAAACCGCTGAGAAAGGGGTTCGATCAACGCTTTGAGCTTGGCTTCGATGGAATCAGTCAGCTTCTGCTCGGTTTCGATTTCAGTCACCACCGCTTTCTGGCTGCCGCGAATTTCAGCAAGCAACGCTTCTTCGAATTTACCGACATTCTTGGTCGGGATCTTATCGAGGTAGCCTTTTACACCGGCATAAATCACTGCTACTTCTTCGCCTGTTGTCAGCGGAGAATATTGCGGTTGTTTTAAGAGCTCGGTGAGGCGCTGGCCACGAGCCAGCAATTTCTGGGTTGCAGCATCCAGATCAGAACCAAACTGCGCGAATGCCTCCATCTCACGAAACTGCGCCAGCTCCAGCTTGATGGTACCGGCCACCTGTTTCATGGCTTTGATCTGCGCAGCAGAACCTACGCGGGACACAGAAAGACCCACATTCACCGCCGGGCGCACGCCTTTATAGAATAGGTCGGTCTCGAGGAAGATCTGGCCGTCGGTAATCGAGATCACGTTGGTCGGGATATATGCCGATACGTCACCGGCCTGCGTTTCGATGATCGGCAGCGCGGTCATCGAACCGGCACCTTCGGCATCGGACATTTTTGCGGCGCGCTCGAGCAGGCGCGAGTGAATGTAGAACACGTCACCCGGATAAGCTTCGCGGCCCGGCGGACGACGCAGCAGCAGCGACATCTGGCGGTATGCAACAGCTTGCTTCGACAAATCATCATAAATAATCAGTGCGTGCATGCCATTATCACGGAAAAATTCGCCCATCGCACAACCGGTATAGGGCGCGAGGTACTGCAGCGGCGCAGGCTCCGATGCGGTGGCAGCCACCACGATGGAATATTCCATGGCACCCATTTCTTCGAGCTTTTTTACCACCTGCGCAACCGATGAGCGCTTCTGGCCCACCGCCACATAGATACAGTAGAGTTTTTTCTTCTCATCGCCGCTTCGGTTCACATGCTTCTGGTTGAGGATGGTATCGATGGCGATCGCGGTCTTACCGGTCTGGCGGTCACCGATGATCAGCTCACGCTGGCCACGACCCACAGGGATCAGTGCATCGATTGCTTTGATACCGGTGCTCATCGGCTCGTGTACGGATTTACGGGCGATGATGCCCGGCGCTTTGACTTCCACTCGGCTGCGGCTTACGTCCTTAAGCGGGCCTTTACCGTCAATCGGGTTACCCAGACCATCCACCACGCGGCCCAGCAGGCCTTTACCTACCGGCACATCCATAATGGTGTTGGTACGTTTTACGGTGTCACCTTCTTTTACTGCGCGGTCATCGCCAAAGATCACCACCCCCACATTGTCGGATGCAAGGTTGAGCGCCATGCCCTTTACACCGCTATCAAATTCGACCATCTCGCCGGCCTGAATATTTTCCAGACCGTAGATGGTGGCGATACCGTCACCAATGGATACGACCTGGCCGGTTTCGGACAATTCCGGCGCCGCATCGAACTGCTCGATCTGTTTTTTGAGAATTTCAGAAATTTCTGATGGTCTTACATCCATGGTGTGTGCTCCTACGATTTCCTTATTGCCTATGCGGCTTTTAATTTCTGTTCAAGACGTTTGAGTTTGCCTGCTACCGAACTATCCAGCTGCTGGCTGCCGATTCGCAGCAATGCGCCGCCCAACAGTTCTGGGTTTTCTTTTGCTTCCAGTGATACGGTTTTGCCGAATGCCTTGCTCAACTCATCGCTGATGTTCTGAATATGCTTGAGGGACAGCGGTACTGCCGTTACCAGTTCGGCCTTCATTTCGCCGCGCGCTTCGGCTACTTTCTGGGCATACAATGCAGCAATCTCCGGCAGCAAGCCCAAGCGTTTGCGCAGCGCCAGCACGATAATAAAACGGCCAGTCAGGTTGTGCGCCTTGATACTTAGCATAAGCTGCGCCATGATTTTGGCAAGCTTCTCAGCGGACAACAGCGGGTTGGCAAGCAGGTCAGCAAACGCATCGCTGGTTTTTTCTGTCTCGGCCAGTGTGGTTTAGTCTTTTTCGACAGCATCCCGCGCGGTAGCTTTTTCTGCTACACTCATCATTGCCTTATCGTAACGCTGGGCTTTCTTTTGGGTACCGGTTTTTTTCATGAAATTGCGTCGCTTTTATTCACGGAGCACGCAAATTAGGCAAATTCACCCCGAATAGCAACGGAAAATTTGCTTCTTCGTGCTTCGCATTTTTAACTACGCTACATAAAGCTTTGCGGGTCGATATCGATCTTCACCCGAATGGTGCTCGGAACCTTCACCCGTGCCACGTGACTTTGCATATAATCCGGCAGGTTAACCTTGCGCGCGGTGCGCACTAGTAGCCGCCAGCGGAACTTATCACGTAAGCGCATCAGTGGGGCAGGGGCAGGGCCGAACACATCCACCGATTCAGGCGAACCACTTAAAGATTCGGCAAGCTGGCGTATAACCTGTATCACTGCGTCCTCTTGTTTGCCTTCCACGATCACCGCTGCCAGCCGGGCAAATGGTGGCATCTGGGCGGCTTCACGCGCCGCCAGCTCGGCGGAAAAGAACGCCTCACGGTCACCGGAGCATAATGCCTGCATTACCGGGTGTTCGGGCAAATAGCTTTGCAGATAGACATGGCCCTTCACCGATTCACGGCCAGCGCGACCGGAAAGCTGGTGCAACAACTGATAGGTGCGCTCGGCTGCACGCAGATCGCCACCGGCCAGACCAAGGTCGGCATCGACCACCCCGACCGTGGCAAGGCCAGGAAAATGGTGGCCCTTGGCGATCATTTGGGTGCCTATCAGCACATCGATTTCACCCCTGTCCATCATCTGTATGGTTTCAGCCAGTTGCACGGGCGTCGTGGTCTGATCGCTGGCAAGTACGGCCACGCGTGCATCCGGCAGGAAATCTTTGACCTCATCGAGCAACCGCTCGACACCCGGCCCGCACGCATGCAGGGAATCCTTATCGCCACATTCCGGGCATGTATTTGGCACTGCTACCCTGTGATCGCAATGGTGGCATTGCAAGCGGGAATTTTTCTTATGTAGCACCAGCCAGCTCGAACAATCAGGGCACTGAAACCGGTGGCCACACGTGCGGCACAGCATCAGTGGCGCGTAGCCTCGGCGGTTAAGGAACAAAAGCGACTGGTGTCCGGCCTGTAACGTACGTGCCAGTATCTCGCGTAATTGCGGTGATACAAATGTCGCGGTATCAAGCTTTGCCTGCCGCATATCGATCATTTCAATGTCCGGCAGGGTGGCATCCTTGTGGCGGCGCGGCAGTGACAGGGTAGTATATTTTCCCTGACGAGCATTCTCATAACTTTCCAATGATGGCGTCGCGGACACCAACAGCACTGGCACCTGCTCGAAGCGCCCGCGCGCCACCGCCATGTCGCGCGCGTGGTACATCACACCTTCTTCCTGCTTGAAGGAGGCGTCGTGTTCTTCGTCCACCACGATGAGTTGCAGATCGGCATAGGGCAGGAACAACGCCGAGCGCGCACCCACCACCACCCTCGCCTTACCATCGGCGATGGCTGCAAAGGTGGCACGCTTGCGGGCAGGGGTCACTGCCGAATGCCACACCAGCGGCGCAAACCCAAAACGCTTTTCAAACCGCTCCAGCCATTGCACCGAAAGTGCGATCTCCGGCAGCAATATCATCGCCTGCCCGGAATCTTTTTTGAGCAGTTCGGCGATAGCCTGGAAATATACTTCGGTCTTGCCGGAGCCGGTCACACCATCGAGCAACAACACGCTGAAGCCATTGCCCATAGCGCGCCGGAGTTTCTCTGCCGCTTCCTGCTGGGCGTCATTCAGCGTGGCAAGCTGTTGTGCTTGTAAAAATTTTTTCAGTAACTTTTCGGTTACGTCGCCACGCACTTTTTTATCCATGTCAGCGATCGGCAGCACCATTTTCAGCACCGCACCCAGCGGCGAGCAATTATACCACGCCGACCATTTGATGAACTCCACCAGGGCGGGCGACAATGCATGGATGGTTTCCAAACGCCCGGCGATGGCTTTTATTTTTCCCGGGGGCAGGTTAGCGGTACCGGCACCCAGCACCACACCCAACGATTCGCTTTTACCGAACGGCACGCGCACCACGTCACCCACCTGCAGCGCCAGCCCGGCGGGTACGGCATAGTCGAACCCATGGCCCAGCGCCGTCGGCACCAGTATCTCGGCTTGCCGGGTGACGGGCGGATTCTGCTGGGGCAGGGCAATCATATATTGTAAATTTTTCCAACTCGGCTATCGTTTGGTTCATTCATAACACCCACGGAGTATAAACGCCTTATGAAATTTTTTGTTGATACCGCCGACATTGCAGAGATCAAAGACCTGGCCCAAACCGGCATGCTGGACGGCGTGACCACCAACCCGACATTGATCGCCAAATCGGGCCGCGATTTTTTTGAAGTGCTCAAAGAGATTTGCGATATCGTGGCCGGCCCGGTATCGGCCGAAGTGACCGCGCTCGATGCAGAAGGTATGATAAAAGAAGGCGAGAAGCTGGCACTGGTTGCCGATAACGTCACAATCAAAGTCCCCATGACATGGGACGGGCTGAAAGCCTGCCGCCATTTCACCAGCAAGAATATCATGGTGAATGTGACCTTGTGTTTCTCTGCCGAACAGGCGCTGCTGGCCGCCAAAGCCGGTGCCACCTTTGTGTCCCCGTTCATCGGCCGCCTCGATGATATTGGCGAAAACGGCATGGATCTCATCGCCGATATCTGCCAGATATATAAGCAATACCCGAACCTGAAGACCGAAGTGCTGGCAGCCTCCATCCGCAGCTCAGCGCACGTAAAAGAAGCCGCAAAGCTTGGCGCACACGTATCCACCATTCCGCCCAAAGTGCTCAAGGAGCTTATCAAGCACCCGCTGACCGACAAAGGCCTGCAGGCATTCTTAGAAGACTGGAAAAAAACCGGGCAGAAGATCGCGTGACCAAACACAGCTCGAACCAGAACAGCCCACTCACTGAAGAACAGGTTGCCGAGTACCTGCGCGAGAACCCGGGTTTTCTGGTACGGCACGCCGATATACTCACGCCCCCCGAGCAGGACCTTGGCGATGGCATCATTGACTTCCAGCATTATCTGGTAAAGAACCTGCAAGCAGGCAGCAAAGACTTAAAAAGCCGTTACGAACTGCTGATCGAATTCTGCCGCGACAATATGGCGGTGCAGACGCAGGTGCATCAGGCGGCGATCCGCCTGATCCGCAGCCGTAGCCTTGAACAGCTGCTGGAAACGGTCAGCCTTGATCTTACCAGCCTGTTCGATGTCGATGTGGTGCGGCTAGCCATAGAATCCGATACCGCTACCGGGAGTTCGCTTGATTTTGGCCGACGCGCCGAATCGGGCATTGTGCTCATCGAGCCGCACACGGTGGCCAGCATATTTGCCGGTAAAAAACAGGTGCTGCTGGTAGAAGATTGCGATGTATTCCAGCCCGATGGCTTTACTACCATTTTCGCTGACTGCGGTGGCATCGTAAAATCCTGCGCGCTACTGCGGCTGGAGTTGTTTCAGGTGCAACAGCCGGTGCTGCTGGCATTTGGCGTGCGCTATAAAAAACGTTTCCATCAGGGACAGGGCATAGAACTGCTCAGCTTCCTTGCCCAAATCGTAGCACACCAACTGGATAAATACCTGATAGACCTGACGTTGTAGGAAACAGGTTTTAGCTTTTAGGTGTTAGCCTTTTTCTTTATGCTAGCACCGTATGACCTTGCCTATCGACCATAAACTCCGGCAGCAGTTTGAAAGCTGGCTTGGCTGGCTTGCCGACGTGCGGCGGGCCTCCAGACACACGCTCATTTCCTACCAGCACGACATGGAACAATTCTTTAGGTTTATGAGCAACCATCTGGGCGAGAGCCTGACGCTGGCAAATATGCAGGTGCTCACCCCGCGTGATATTCGCTCATGGCTGGCCTCACGCGCCGATGAATATGAATCGACATCGACCGCGCGCGCACTTTCCACCGTGAAGAATTTTTTCCGGCGGCTGGAAAAAGATGGCCACATCGAAAACCCAGCCATATTCCACATCCGCAGCCCGAAGCTGAAAAAGGCGCTGCCCAAGGCACTGGCCGAAGATCAGGCCGCCGAAGCGCTTACATCCATCGGCGCGCTGCACGGCGAAGACTGGCTGAATGCCCGCGACTTAGCACTGCTTACGCTTATCTATGGCTGCGGCCTGCGTATCAGCGAGGCGCTTTCGCTGTGCTATGATGACATACCAAAAGGTGATACCATCACCATCACCGGCAAAGGCAACAAACAGCGTAGCGTGCCATTATTGCCCGCCGTGAAGCAGGCTATTGAAGCCTATATCGATGCCTGCCCGTATTCCTTCACTTCGGCCAGTCCGCTTTTTTATGGCAAGATGGGCAAACCGCTCGACCCGGGTGTGTTCCAGCTTCAACTGCGTAAATTACGCCGCAGCCTGAACCTGCCCGAATCGACCACACCGCATGCATTCCGTCACAGCTTTGCCACACACCTACTATCAGCGGGCGGCGACCTGCGCGCTATTCAGGAACTGCTGGGGCATGCCTCGCTTTCCACGACCCAACGCTACACCCATGTCGATAAGAAACGTTTGCTTAGCGCCTACAAAAACGCCCATCCGCGTGCCTGATGTTCTTAATATTCCAGTATTTCAACACATAATGGAATCTTTATAACATGTTTGTGCATGATATGACCCAACATATAAGGAGAATATCATGAAGGCATTACTGTTATGGCTGATCGGAATTCCCATTCCCATCATTATTATTCTATTACTTATCTTTTAATTCATGAAAAGGAACAGGTTATGAATCAGGTTATTTATTTAGTCGGTCTGGTAGTAGTGGTCATGGCCATCCTGTCATTTGTCGGCTTGGCATAAGGGGGGCTTATGGCAACGTTCACCGGCAGCCCTCCTACCCCTTATCGTTTTGAATGGTCCGTCATACTGATGGGCGCCGTTCTCTCGATCGCGATTTCCATCGTCATGCTGCAGTTCGGCAGCATAATCGGTCTTGCCGCCGATGCCCCTTTGCGGGGTGAAGGCAGTCTGGCTGCATGGGGCATCATTGCCAGCGGGCTGTGGCTTCTGTGGACGCAATTGCTGGCGTCGCTGGCTGGCGGATATACGGCGGGACGACTGCGCACGGCGAACAGCGCATTGGCAGAACATGAGAATGAACTACGTGACGGGCTTTGCGGTCTTCTCGTATGGGCTGTGGGCAGCGTGGCCGTATTTATCGCGGTTTCATTTGCTGGCGCGTTTGCAACCTATGTATCTCTGCTGGCGGATACATATAGACCGTTGGACAATATGACCGATACCGAGAAAAATACCGCCATCATCTTTGCCTTTATCGTCGGCAGCACCTCGCTGATGTCGGCGGCAGCGGCGTGGTGGGCTGCAACGTGCGGTGGCGACCACCGCGACAAGGGCACTGATCTTAGTACCCACCTGTCTTTCCGCCGCAAATAAATGTGATACGGCAGGGTCATTCCTGCCGTATCAGTTCTGTTATAAGCCGATTTAGCACCAGCCTGCCCGATAAAGTAACCTGCAATAGATTAGACTGCTCGGTCAACAACCCTTTATGAATATAAAACTGTAGCTTATCCTTGTCCAATAACGGTTCCACCTCCTGCAGCGTCACTCCGTCAGTAAGACGTAACCCCATCATAAGGCGTTCCTCCATGATGCTGCGTTCATCTAGCGCATCCCATACCTCGATGCCATTGCCTTTTTCATGCACAGAAGATAGCCAGCGTTCCGGTGATTTGAGGGTAGCTGTAGCAATGCGTGCCGAAGAAGCGCTGACAGCTGGCAGCGCCAGCCCTGAGCCTGTAGCGGTGGCAATAGATATTCTGCCATGTGCTCCCGGCCCTACACCAACATACTCCCAGCCGCGCCAATAGGCGAGGTTGTGGCGCGATTCTTCCCCGGGCTTAGCATAGTTAGAAACCTCGTAAGCGGGCATGCCGCGCGCTACCATGATGTCTTCGGTTAGCCGGTAAAGCGCTTCGGATGTTTCCTCGTCCGGCATGGCAAACTCGCCTTTTTTATAGGCATGGGCAAAGGCGGTGTTCTCCTCAATGGTCAACTGGTACAACGACAGGTGTGAACCGGCATGGGTAAGCGCTTCTTCAAGCTCGTGCTGCCATTCATTCACCGTCTGGTTCGGGCGGGCATAGATCAGGTCGAAGGTATAACGGTCAAATATCTGCCGCGCACGGTCAACGGCTTTGAGTGCTTCTTTGGCGCTATGCTCACGGCCGAGCAACTTCAGCTGCGCGTCATCCAGCGACTGCACCCCTAGCGACACGCGGTTGACCCCGGCTTTATGGAAATCGCCGAACGTGTCGGCTTCCACCGAGGTCGGGTTGGCCTCCAGCGTGATCTCTATGCCTTCGGCAACCGGCCACAACGTTAGCACCCGTTCAATCAGAGCAGCGGCGGTTTTGGGCGGCATCAGCGATGGGGTGCCGCCCCCGAAGAATATGCTACTCACTTCGCGATCGCGGCAATGCGCGGCCATCCACTCCAGCTCACTCAGCAATGCCTGCCGCCACGCCTCCTGATCGACGGAATCACGTACATGGCTGTTAAAATCGCAATAGGGGCATTTCGACCGGCAAAACGGCCAGTGAATATAGATGGCCAATCCCCGCACTTGTTGCGGGGTCTGGTTTTGTGCTATGGGTGTTTTTATCATGCAATATGTTTATCTTAATGGGGCCATAATTACCAGACCCCGCCATACGGCGGGGATAGTATGAAGTTATCGGCAGCCGAACAGGAAGAAATCACCAAACTGCTTACTCGCATCTACCAGGATATCCTGGCGATCGAAACCGACTATGAACTGCGCACTGGTAACGGCGATGCACGCTGCCGCATTGAATACTTCCACGATGCCATACGTGCATTCTTCAGCGGCAATGTTACCGCCCAGCGCCTGCAAGTCGAGTTGCTGGCATATGACCTCAAATGCCTGCGCTATGTAGCAGACAATCCCTTCGCCCCGTTCACCCCTGATGGCGGCGCGCTGTCCCCCAAGACCGATCTGGTGGTAAACAGTGCAGGACTGGTGGCCCAAAGTAAAAAGCCCGACCGTAGTACGCGCGAACGTTTAAGCGAGCTATATAAACATTATGCTGTGCTGTTCGCGGCGCTGCTCAAGCTGATCGCCGATAATGATTACGAAGAACGCACCCACAACCTGAACGAGGATGTGCGTGAGATCCACGAGATTATGCAGACCATGCAGAAGCTTGGCATTTCAGCCTCGGATATCGAGCATATGATAGCCCAGGTCAACCACATTGATGACGGGCAGTTGCGTAACGAACTGATGGCCTTCGTTCAGGCTGGTAAAGCCAGGAAGCCGGATGAAATAAAAAAGCTGCTGGGATACCTCAAGAACCGGATCAGCCAGAAGGATAAGCAGATTGCTACGATCGATAAGGCGCATCTGGAATACGCCACCAACCAGCTGGCATTGTACGAAGCCGCCAAAGATATGCTGAAGTCGCTGGCCCGGGGTGGCATGAATCTGGTAGGAAAATTTGTTGAAACATCCATTGCGCAGGCACGCCGCGAAATGGGCAGGTAGCATCCTAGCATAAGGCGCCTTATGAAATTGTTATTGATAGAAGACGATATGGAAGCCGCGCAATACCTGATCAAGGGATTGCGCGAACAGGGATATGTGGTGGATCATTGCGATTCAGGAAAGGATGGGCTTTTCCGCGCCGCATCCGAAACGTACGACGTCCTGGTCATCGACCGCATGGTACCCGAGGTGGATGGACTGACCATACTGCAGACATTGCGCGCATCCGGCAACCAGACGCCAGCGCTGATACTCACCGCACTCGATAAGGTGGACGAGCGTGTAAAGGGCCTGAAAGCCGGGGCCGATGATTATCTGGCCAAGCCTTATTCGTTCACCGAACTTACCGCCCGGCTGGAAGCCATCACGCGCCGCAAATCGAGCGAAAAGGCCACGACCATGCTCCATTGCGGCGATCTGGTGATGAACCTGCTGGATCGTACGGTCACCCGGGGCGGCCAGGCGATCGACCTGCAGGCACGCGAGTTCTCGCTGCTGGAATACCTTATGCGCAATGCCGGTACTGTGGTCACACGCACCATGCTGCTGGAACATGTATGGGATTATAACTTTGACCCGCAGACCAATGTGATCGATGTACACATCTCGCGCCTGCGCCAGAAAATAGATAAAGGCTTCGACAAGAACATGATCCTGACGCTACGCGGCACAGGCTACAAGCTGGTATGTGATTAACCCATTAAACAACGGCAATGTGCCGTCCTACGGTTGTATGCAATCTCGGATACTACGCACAATCAAAACCTTCACCTTCCGGCTAACGCTGGTATATGTGGGGCTGTTTGCGCTGTCGGTCATATTTCTGTTCGGCTTCATCTACACTTTCTCCATGAGCTATGTGCGCGACCAGATGGCAAACTATGTGCGCGGACAGTATTATTACTTGCTCAACGCATACCGGGAGAACGGCTCCGAGGGGGTGGAACAGAGCATACAGGAACTCATGCTCGACGATCCTGAAGGCACCGAGATCTACCTGCTGGTGAACAAGGAAAAAGAAAAACTGGCCGGCAACCTGAACAAATGGCCTGAAACCGTCGGGATCATCGGCCCATTCGAAGATAATGGCGAATGGATACGTTTCCAGATCGAGGATATGAGAGACCAGCTCAGCGGCATCGAAGTGAACGCCATCCGTATTCCCCTTTCGGAATGGCGCTCGTTACTGGTAGGCCAGAGCACGCTGAATACCGACAAGATCGAGCAGACCATTATACAAACCTTCTGGGCCAGCATGGCCTTGAGTTTCCTGATGGCGCTCACCGGCGCATTGATCCTGACACGCAGCGTGGTCGGCCGTATCAATGTCATCAATCAGTCGGCAGGCCGCATCATGCAGGGCAATATCTCCGAACGCTTCCCGTTCACACCGGGAGGCGATGAGTTCGATGAGTTATCGCTCAACCTCAACCGCATGCTCGATACCATCGAAAACCTGCTGCAGTCCTTATCGCAATTTGCCAACAATATCGCACACGATCTGCGTAGCCCGCTCAACCGTATCATTTCGCGGCTGGACGCCGGATTGCGTGATATCGAACCGAAGAACCCGGCCATGACCCTGTTGCGTAAGAATATCCATGACATGGAAAATCTGGTCGATACGTTCAACGCCATTCTTAAAATATCCGAGCTTGAGGCCAATACTGAAATGCGGCCATCGGAACTGTGCGACCTGCAGGAGATACTGGCCGAGGTGGCCGAATTCTATGAGCCTTATGCAATCGAACACGGACTGGCACTGCGCTGCAACCCGCATGAGCCCACGCTGGTATATGGAGACAAGAAATTATTGACCCAGGCGTTTGCCAATCTGATCGACAATGCCTTGAAATTCACGCCGTCCGGTGGCAGTGTCACGATTGACACCGAACGTACGGAGCACTTTGCCACTGCGGTTATCGCCGATACAGGCCCCGGTATTCCCGCTGACCGCAGGAAGAAAGTATTTGAGAAATTCGTGCGGCTGGAACAAAGCCGTAACACGAAAGGCAATGGCCTGGGGCTGAGCATGGTTGATGCGATTGCGCGTATACATACTGCGCGTATAGAACTAGACGATAACACGCCGGGATTGATCGTGCGCATCTTTTTCCCGCGCGGAGCATAATGGAGGACGCATGTTAAAAGGAAAGAACGCCATCGTCACCGGGTCAACCTCGGGTATCGGAAACGCTGTTGCCGTGGCGCTGGCAAGGGAAGGCTGCAACATCATCCTGAATGGATTCGGCGATAGTGCCGCCATTGATACGCTGGTCAGATCCATGCAGGAGAAACATCGCGTAACGGTGGATTACAGCCCTGCCGATATGACCCGGCCCAATGAGATAAAGGAAATGGTGGAAATGGCACAGAAGCGATTCGGCAATGTCGATATTCTGGTTAATAACGCCGGAATCCAGCATACCGACCGTATCGAAAATTTCCCGGAAGACAAGTGGGACGCCATCATCGCCATCAACCTGTCGGCCGCGTTCCATGCGATTCGCCACAGCATAGGCGGTATGCAGCAGCGTGGCTTCGGCCGTATCATCAATATTGCTTCGGTGCATGGGTTGGTCGCTTCGGTCAATAAATCAGCGTATGTGGCAGCCAAGCATGGTATCGTCGGCCTGACCAAAGTGGTGGCGCTGGAGAACGCGCAAAGCAACATCACCTGCAATGCCATTTGCCCGGGCTGGGTACACACGCCGCTGGTACAGAAGCAGATCGACGCGCTGGCCGAACGCGAACACATCGACACTGAAGCGGCTACCAAAAAACTGCTGGGAGAAAAACAGCCGTCCATGCGCTTTGTGCAGCCGGAACAGATCGGCGGTATGGTCGTTTTCCTGTGTGGGCCGAACGCTTCTGCCATGACCGGTGAAATGATGACCATGGATGGCGGCTGGCTGGCCCAGTAACTACATCACTACGCCCAGCAGCAACAGTAATAGCAAATGCTGAACCGCAAACAGGTATTGTGCCGTTCGGATATGCTCCGGCAGCAGTTTTACCGTTCCACTGCCCAGCCATGCCTTTGCGGTATATGCCGAAGGCGGGCCACCCAGCGTGACCTGCAGCACAGTAGCGATACATGCAACTTGCAGGGCCTGCGGCAATATGCTCGGCATGGCTTGTGCGTTCTTTGTGCCATGGTCGGTTTTTGACATGTATTGCCAGATGGACGCTGCGGTCTGCTTCATTTTCCCTCGTGACTGGAACAGCGCCGCAACAATCCACATGCACGCCACCATGCGCGAAGGAATCCAGTGCATCACCAGATATACGCCTTGCGCGGGTTTCCCAAAGGCGCTGCCGGATATGGCGAATGTCTCATACATCAGCGTCACCAGCAGGCAGAAAAAAAGACCGGGCAGGCCACCCAGCAGATACCACATAACCGGGGCAAATATTTTTTCGGCGAACTGCACCGCCTGGTATTCCACAGCCGCGCGCGCCACCCCATGCGCATCCAGCCGCGCGTGATGCCGCCATACGGTGCCCTCCAGCGCCTGCTGTGCCAGCTGCAGTTTCTGATCGATAAGCGCCGTACGTATGGTGCTGGCAACATCCCAGGTGGGACGCACCGGAATCAGCAGAAACAGCAGCACAACATCCAGAAAACGCCCAGTGGCTGTCGATATAGCTGTAACTATGATCCCCACCACAACCGAAAGGATGAATATGGCCGCCACCACCACCAGACCGCGCATCTGCCGTTCGCCGTCGCTGCGGTGTTCCCGGTTGAGCTTACGCTCCATGGTGCGCAGTGGCCGGGCAGGCCAGTGCAGAAGCGGTGATATGCCCAGACGGTCAACCAGCGCTTTTGGCCCGGCCAGCAGTGCATTCATCACTAATGCGATAACGACAATAACGGCATGTTCCACGACAGCAATCCAATATAATTTATGGCAGCATAGGTTTTTTTGCATTAAATGGGTAGCAGTTTAGCCATACAGCCCGCCATGACCGATACACTTGCCAATCTGCCACCATTAAAAGACGTGATCCGCATGCATGAGTTGCAGGCAAAGAAATCCCTCGGCCAGCATTTCCTTCTGGATGGCCGCATTACCGATGATATCGCCCGTTACGCCGGTGACCTCAGCGCCTGCCATGTGATCGAGGTGGGCCCGGGACCGGGTGGCTTGACCCGTTCATTATTACGGGGGGGGGCACTGCATGTGCACGTGATCGAAAAGGACGTACGCTGCCTTGCACTTCTCGAAGAATTACGTCAGGCCGCACCGGGTCGGCTGAGCGTGCACAACGACGACGCGCTGAAATTCGATTACTCGGCTATTCCTTCACCACGCAAGATCGTCGCCAACCTGCCATATAACGTCGGCACTCTCATGCTTTTGAACTGGCTGGATATGATCTACCGGGATCCCGGCAGCTTCACCTCGCTGACGCTGATGTTCCAGAAAGAAGTCACCGAACGCATCATCGCAGCACATGGTAATAAGGATTATGGCCGGTTGTCGGTACTATGCCAGTGGCTATGCGACGTGCGCACCGACATGACTTTGCCGCCGGGTGCATTTGTGCCGCCGCCCGCCGTTTCTTCGGCGGTAGTGACGCTGACACCACGCGCTACGCCGCTGGTGGATGTAAAAAAAGAAACGCTGGAAAAGGTCATGGCCGCCGCATTCGGCCAGCGCCGCAAAATGCTGCGCAAAGCCTTAAAGCCTACATCGAACGATGTGGAAGCGTTGCTTGCATCTGCAGGAATTGATCCAACGTGGCGCGCCGAGCAGGTGGATGTGCGCACATTGTGCGCCCTTGCGCGCGCTTATCAGGAACAGGCCGCCGGGCTATAACGATGCAATGAACTGCCCCAGACCTTCCTGGCGCACCCGGCGCAGGCGCTCGGCACGCAGTATGGCATCAATACGCTCCAGCGTTTCATCAAGATCCTGGTTGATCAGCACATAGTCATATTCCGCCCAGTGACTGATTTCTGCCTGCGCCTTGTCCATGCGGCGCGCCACCACCTCGGCACTGTCCTGTGCGCGGACCTTCAGGCGGCGTTCCAGCTCGGTCATGGACGGCGGCAGGATGAACACGCTGACCACTTCGTTTTCCGCACGTTCTTTCAGCTGTTTGGTTCCCTGCCAGTCGATATCGAACAATACATCGGTGCCGCAGATAAGATTTTCCGCCACGAACTGGCGCGGGGTGCCGTAAAAATAGTCGAACACACGGGCATGCTCGAGCAGGCTGCCTGCTTGCACCATATGCTGGTATTTCGTATCGTTGATAAAGAAATAGTCTTTGCCATCCGTTTCACCGGGCCGGGAAGGACGGGTGGTAACCGATACCGACATGACCATCTTTTCATGGGCAGCCGCATCCTTGTAACGATCAAGCAAGCGGCGCGACAGCGTGGTTTTACCCGCGCCCGATGGCGATGACAATACGAACATCAACCCGCGACGCTTTACTTCCACTGCCTGTTGTAACGACATACGTTCCCTATTGCAGATACGGCTTTATGGCATCCGCCAGTTCCTGTTCCGATACATCATAGCGGAAATGCTCGACATAGTTGCCTTGCGGATCCATCAGATACACATAGCCGGAGTGATCTACCATATAGTTATCGCCAGCACCATGTCCGACATGCGCCGAGTGATCGCCACTCTCCTGTGCGCCATAACCATCGGCTTGCTCTGTCGGTTGCTGTGCCTGCGCATAGTATACCTTATAGGCATCCGCCGCCGATTTTACCTGCTCCGCTGTACCGGTCAGCCCGACAATACGCGCATCAAAATTACTCAGGTAATCTTTCATTACGGCCGGTGTATCACGGCCGGGATCCACGCTGATGAACAGCGGCGCCACCTTATCAGCCTTATCGCCCAGGAGTTCCATTAAACTGGAAAACGTTGATACCGTAACCGGGCAGATATCCGGACAATGCGTAAAACCGAAAAATACCAGCATGATTTTACCCCGGTAATCCTGCTCGGTACGCTCGGCCCCCGTATGATCAATCAGGGTGAATTTTCCACCAACGCTAGCAGGCGCTACGTAGCCTTCGGCGTCTTCCCCTGATACGGCAACCGCATCAGCTTCGGGGGCAGGCTGGCGGCCCTGGGTAGCCCACAACAATACAGCAGTCGCAACCAGAAAAAGCAGGGCAACGATAGAGAAAAGTTTATTCATAACAGCACTTAATTCTTTATTTTTAGTAGGTTAATCATATGCGGGCCGTAAAAACTGTTCCCGCGCTGGTTGATTGTCGCATTAGCATTTTTGTGTTAAAATAAGTTAAACGATACAGTGCGATAGCTACCATGCTGGCTTTAGTGAACACCGCTTATATTCCCGTTAGCACGCAACCGCTGGTCAATACCGCGATACCGGAAAATATTGCGCAACGTGTGCCATATGACAATGTCGCTCCCCCTGTTTCTAGCCCGCGAACCGAGCCGGATGCAAGAGGGAATCGACAATTTTTTTCATCCTCCCCGATACCGACCGCTTCGCAAACCCCACCACCGGAACAGACTGCATACGGCAAACCGCTGTCTGGCGCGCCATTTGGGGCACCTGCCACATTGCTTGCCCAGCTTATCGGGCAGCCGGTTCCCCAACAGACAAGCAACCAGTTGCGCACGATACTCAGCGAATATGAAAAATTGCTGACCAACAGCCAGATCAAATACCTGCCCAGCAATGCCGGACGCCCAGCGGCCGAACCGGCAGGCGCATTTTCCCGGCTGCTGGCACAACCGGCAAAGCAGCAACAGGCAACCCGCAGCGAGAACCGGATAAATACCAGCTCGCCGGCAGAATCGGCTGAAGATGATGGAAATTATCAGGACGTGGCACCCGCACGCACAGCGGCCACTATGGCATCAAATGCCTACCGCGCCAGTGCAGCACGCAATAAAACACTAGAAGCAGTTAGCTGACAAAGCTGGCTTTGCCAGCCAGCAGATCGTCCAGGGATTGCGTATGCAGGTGGTCGCGGTTGCGCTCCACATACGCCATCAACGCATCGAGCTGCGCATCTTCCACCGCATCGCTCTCGCGGTACAGGTTACGGCGCAGGCTTTCCTTCATCGCTTGCGGGTTGCCGATATGCTTTTCATATGTCTGCAGGCGACCATAAAATGCCTGCGCCATGGCATTTACACGTTTACCGGTGCCGGTATCGGTCGAGCCCATTTCACGCAAACTGCGATCCATGTCGGCAAAGAATACCTCGGATAATACGCGCACAAATTCACTGGTTTGCGTGCTTACGTCCTGCTGCAGCCGGTTGGCCAGTAAAAACAGGTGCAGCACGATAAGGTCGAACCGGCCATCCACTGTGTCTGGCACATTCTGCCTGGCATAGAACCACGGCGAGCGCGCCTGATTCACCAACGCATTATACGCTGCGTGTGCCTCGTAGGTATAGGGGCTGGATGAAAATATCTTTTTTACCGTCGACAACATGGCGCCCCCCTGATGTTTATTATGAAGGAAATATAATGGCGAACAGGTTACTGCGCAATCATTGCCTGCTGCAGTTTTTCGAAGGCACGCACTTCAATCTGGCGCACGCGTTCGCGGGAAATGCCATAGGCCTGGCTCAGGTCTTCCAGCGTATCTGCCGGCTCCTGCAGGCGGCGGCGGGTAAGAATGTCGCGCTCACGTTCATTAAGGCTCATCATGGCATTGGCGAGCAGGGCACGCTTATTCTGCAATTCCTGATGATCGGCAAGCACGGTTTCCTGATCGGCGCGGTCATCCACGAGGAATGCCATTTTCTCTTCTTCGCTTTCATGCGACATGGCGCTGTTCAGATACACGTCGCTGCTGGACATGTGATTGTCCATATCGATGACGTCCTTCTCGCTCACATCAAGCAGGCGGGCAATATTGCTGGCCTGCTCGTGCGACAGGCTGCGCTCATTTTCAATACCGATCTTTTTCTTCAGTTTGCGCAGGTTGAAGAACAGGCGTTTTTGCGTAGCGGAGGTTCCCACCTTTACCGTAGACCAGCTGCGCAGGATATATTCCTGGATGGCAGCGCGTATCCACCACATGGCGTAAGTGGCAAGGCGAAAGCCCTTGGCAGGATCAAAACGTTTTACTGCCTGCATCATGCCAATATTGCCTTCGGCAATGAGGTCGCCCATCGGCAGGCCATAGCCTTTATATTTAAAGGCAATCTTGGCGACCAGACGCAGGTGGCTCGTCACCAGCCGGTGCGCTGCCTCGATATCACCCTCTTCAGCCCAGCGGCGCGATAATTCCTGCTCTTCTTTTTTTGTAAGCAGCGGAATTTTCGCGATTTCCTGCAAGTACCGGCGCAGGCCATCCTGCGATGAAACTATGGCGGGCAATGCGATATTTTGACTGGTCATTCAAGTCTCCTTCGATCCGGGCATCTTCTATAACACAATTATAATGGATATGCAATGACATTTCAAGGGCTTGCGCCGTAAGCCCTTGTTATACAAAGTGTAGTATGCGCCGCGTAAATTCTAAATATGAATCGGTCGGCCCAGCACCGCAAGGCTGAAAAATACGTAGTTACTAAACTGCAGAACCGCAATCTTTTAAAGGAAGCTTTACCCCATCACCGGATAAAAAAATGCATTGCACAATCGCGTTGGTTATTGGTTAGGTCATAATCGAACAGCGAGGCAGGATCGGCATAATTGATTAACGTAGGGCCGCACAGGTTCGAACCGGCACCTGAACCACTATCACGACCACTGTTTGAGCGCACCCCTCCGCTATAGGCGATGCCATCATCTATTTTACTATCAATCCTATATGCATCGATGGGAGAAATAGCACCGGCATCGTTATATGGGCTTTCCACCGCATTTTCGCGCCCAAACTTGGCCCCCAGGAATAGACGTTTCCCCTGTAACCCATAAATAGAGCTGCTTGCACTATGGCATGTGCATATATCACTGCCAGTACCTGCTTCATCTTCGGCAAAACGGTATCCTGTGTCTCCGCCCAAGGGAGTAGTTGGAATATTTATCCTGTCCGCATAGGAGCTTCCTGAAACGAAAGTACTACTTGGCCAGCCTTGTGCACGATAATGCCCGCTCACCAGCCCTGCAAGCGACATATGATGCCATGCGTACAGGGTTTCGCCGCGCGAGCCGCCATTCCACATTCCATTACCATTGCCATTGCAATTGGTAGAAAAATCAGGGCAGTCGGTAGTCCCCCACATATTCTGTGCGCCGGGATCATCGCCCGGCCAGTGGCTGTATTTTAACTTATATGCATTGAGCGCTGTTTTATACTGCTCAACGTCAGTAAGCACGGTTCGAAGTTCAGCCATTTTAATAAGATCTCGTCCCGCCACCACTCCCCCGATAACAAGACCAATAATTACAAGCACGATGGATAGCTCTATCAGCGTAAAACCGGTTTTATGGGCAGGCCCTATCATGTCTGGCATAATAGGGTAGCAAAGAAATTCTGGCAATCCAATTACATATGGATAGCGCGGCCCAGCACCGCAAGCGCGGCTTCTTTCACCGCTTCGTTGTGGGTCGGATGGGCATGGCAGGTGCGGGCGATGTCTTCCGATGATGCGCCGTATTCCATGGCAAGTCCGGCTTCGGCTATCATGGTGCCGGCGAACGGGCCGATGATGTGCACGCCCAGCACCGTGTCTGTTTTTTCATCGGCTAATATTTTCACAAAGCCCTCAGCATACCCTACCGCACGGGCGCGGCTATTGGCCATGAAGGGAAATTTACCGGCTTTATATTTCACGCCAGCGGTTTTCAGCTCTTCTTCGGTTTTGCCTACAGATGCTACTTCCGGCCAAGTGTATACTACCGAAGGAATCGCATCGTAATATACGTGGCTTTTCTGGCCTGCGATCATCTCGGCCACCACCACACCTTCGTCTTCGGCTTTGTGCGCCAGCATAGGACCTTTGATCACGTCACCAATCGCGTAAATGCCCTTCACGTTGGTCTGGTAGTGGCTATCCACATCCACTCGGCCACGCTCATCCAGTTTCACGCCCACTTCTTTCAGGCCAAGGCCTTCGGTGTAGGGCTTGCGGCCAATAGAAACCAGCACCACATCGGCATCTATCGTTTCCGTGCTTCCACCTTTGGCCGGTTCCATGGTGAGGGTTACTTTTTTGGCAGCTTTTTTGGCAGCCGTTACTTTGGTACCCAACTTGAACTTGATACCCTGTTTCTCCAGCACGCGCTGGAAGTTCTTGGCCACTTCCGCATCCATCGGCCCACCGATGCGGTCGAGGAATTCCACCACGGTCACTTCTGCGCCAAGTCGGCGCCATACCGAACCAAGCTCCAGCCCGATCACGCCGCCGCCGATGACGACCATATGCTCGGGGACTTCGGAAAGCTCCAGTGCGCCAGTGGAAGAAACAATGTGTCTTTCATCCACATCCACACCCGGCAGCGACATGACATCCGAGCCGGTAGCGATGAGGATGTTCCTGGTCTTCAGTGAATCCTTGCCGTTCACCAGCACTTCGCTCGCGCCCTTGATACTGCCGGTGCCTTTGACGTAATCCACCTTGTTTTTCTTGAACAGCATCTCGATGCCTTGGGTCAGGCCTTTTACTGCCTTGTCCTTTTGCGCCATCATGCCCGGCAGGTCTAGCTCCACTTTGGCTTTGATACCATATTCGGCAAAGTGATTCTTGGCGTCATCGAATTTCTCCGACGAGTTCAGCAACGCTTTAGAGGGTATACAGCCCACATTCAGGCAAGTTCCGCCCAGTGCGCCACGTTTTTCCACACACGCCACCTTCATCCCAAGTTGCGCCGCGCGAATTGCCGCCACATAGCCCCCCGGCCCACCGCCGATAACTACCAGATCATATTGTTCGGTCATAAAGCCCCTTATGTCGTATGGGTTTGCTGGAGGCGGGATAGTAAACCCAAACAGCCCCGCTGTTCCAGTAAATTATGTGCTTCGTTTATAGGCATGCTGCGATTTCATGAAGCGCTGGATCGGCCGTTTATTGTTGCGCGGCGTTCCTTCCGCGCGCATCCATGTCGCCAGAACAATGCGCTCTCCCCCGGTAATGCGCTCGGCCTCGTGGCGGTAACTGTGCGAAGAGGGGAATGCCACCATCATCCCGCTGGCCGGGACGACCTTAAAGCCAATATCCGGAAAATCCAGCGCGCCGCCGCTGAAGTCATCATTCAGGTATAACAGGAAGCTGATATCGCGATCCATGTAGGGCTCCCAGCGACCCTTGGTTTTTTTTTCGTCCTCCCATACCCAGCTGACCCCGTCGGCATGCGCCTTGTAGATGCCGCCCTCCTTGTAAACCATGCATTGCGGTGGCTCCCAGCTTTCGATATTCAAATTATAAAACGGCTCGATATACTGGCGAGCCAAATCGCTGATCAGTTGATGGGCGAGGGCCTCCTGCTTGCCCAGGTCGGCGAGCTGCGTGGTGCGGTATTCTTCGCCCAGTGGCTTGAGTTGCTGCCCACGCGCATGATCACAAAGTTTTTGCATGGCGGCTTGCGGCACACTGTTTTTCTGAACCAATACATGACAAGCCTCACCCTGTTTCTCCTGATAGGGTTTCACCTCCATGCCCAGCTCGACGGCAATGTCTGTGCCCAGCCAGATTCCGCTATCGCTGACATGCGCACCCATGGTCTGCTCGGATGTGTGATACTGCACGCTGGCAAAGCCGGGAAACCACGCCTGCTGCTCCATCAGCACACCTGAGTGCATTACCTTTTGGGGCATCACCACCGGTTGTAGCTGCAACCGATCAATAAGCGACTGCGGAATATGTAATCCCGGCTGGTCGGTCACCATAGCCTTGCACTTAATGTGCGGTACAGCCGCATCGTCCGCATTACCCAGTACGATATCGGCAAAGCGGTACAACAAGATGGCCTACAGGCCGAGCAACAAACGGCGCGGATCTTCGATAGCTTCTTTCACGCGCACGAGGAAGGTCACCGACTCCTTGCCGTCGATGATACGGTGATCGTAGGAAAGGGCGATATACATCATCGGGCGCACCACCACCTGGCCTTTGATGGCGATCGGGCGTTCTTCGATCTTGTGCATGCCGAGGATACCCGACTGCGGCGGATTGATGATCGGGGTGGCCATCAGCGAGCCATACACACCGCCGTTGGATACGGTGAAGGTGCCACCGGTCAGTTCCGGCATGGACAGGGTGCCTTCGCGCGCCTTTTTAGCAAGGCGGCCAATCTCGGCCTCGATCTCGGCGAATGACATCAGGTCAGCATCGCGGATCACCGGCACCACCAGCCCCTGATCGGTGCCTACCGCTACGCCGATGTCGTAGTGGTTCTTGTACACGATATCGGTGCCGTCGATCTCGGCGTTCACTTCGGGGATTTCTTTCAGCGCATTCACAGCGGCTTTCACAAAGAAGGACATGAAGCCCATTTTCACGCCATGCTTTTTCTCGAATGCATCCTTGTATTCATTGCGCAGCGCCATGAGGTTGCTCATGTCGATCTCGTTGAAAGTGGTCAGGATGGCGGCGGTGTTCTGCGAATCTTTCAGGCGACGGGCAATGACCTGACGCAGCTTGCTCATTTTCACGCGCTCTTCACGCGGGCCGGTGGCGCGCGGCGCGGCGGGTGCGGATTTTCCTGCGCCGCTGGTAGCCTGCAACACATCGCCTTTGGTCACGCGGCCATCTTTGCCAGAGCCGTTGATGTCTGCTGGTTTCAGACCCGCTTCGTCCATCATTTTGCGGGCGGCCGGACCGGACTGCTTCTCAGGGATCGGGGATTTTTCTTGCTTCGATTCCTTGGGTTCTTCTTTCTTCTCTGAATCCTGACTGCTGCCCCCTGATGCCTTACTGCCTTTGGCGCCCACTTCGATCATGCCCAGTACCGCACCAACCTCCACGTTCTGGTCGGCCCCGATCCTGATCTCGGCCAGCTTACCCGCAGCCGGAGCATTCACTTCCAGCGTCACCTTGTCGGTTTCCAACTCTACGATCGGCTCGTCGGCCTCTACGCTATCACCCACCTGCTTGAACCATTTAGCAACAGTAGCTTCGGTAACGGATTCACCTAGGCTAGGAACAACGATTTCCCCGGACATTGATTTTACTCCTTGGTCAAGCAGGCTGAGAATAATGATTCCTTATGCCCCGAACATTTTGGAAAATCAAGCCTGTTATCGGATAGACTTTAATACAGACAGGTTATATCCGCCCTGTGAGCCGATGCCCTGCCGGCGATGACCCCGGCGGCGCTTTTCATGAATGCGGTAGGACGCGATGGCCTACGCACCTTGGGATTGGGCAGCGTAGCTGCCAGCAGTGAAGCCTGTGATGCGGACAAGCTGGTGGCATCGGTGCCGAAATGGTGCCGGGATGCCGCCCCCACACCGTATATATGCGGGCCCCATTCGGCGGTATTAAGGTAAATCTCCAATATGCGGCGCTTGCTCAGCACCAGTTCCATCCACAGCGTGATCGGCGCCTCGATTACTTTGCGCACCCACGAGCGGCCATTCCACAAGAACAAGTTCTTCACCGTTTGTTGGGTGATGGTAGAGGCGCCGCCATAGCGCTTACCGTCGATCGCCTTATCGAGATTACGCTCGATCTGCTTCCAGTCAAACCCGGTATGACTGCAAAATGCGCTATCTTCGGCCACGATCACCGAGCGCACTAAAACAGGCGCCATACGTGATATTGGCACCCAGTCGCGCTTAGGCCAGTGCAATGTGGCAATATCCGCCAGCATCAGTGTCGAGGGCGGGGGCACGATAATATATACGAGCGTCAGGACATAGGGCAGCAATAGAATGGCCGCCAGCCAGCGAAACCACCGCGATTTTAGCAACCTGCGCTTTGCCGCTTTTCTTTTCATGGCGGCAAATGTGCCAGAAAATCAGACGGCGTTAAAGTACCTAATTATCGGCGAGGCAGGGATTTTCTTTTTCAATGGTATCGGGCATACGGTCGGGGTTGGTTAGGCCGCGAACATATTAAATTCCGAATCCGTATGCGGATAAATCTTAACGCCTTCTTATAGAAGAAAAAACCACCGCTTCAAATCTCTCGTTTTATCACTATTATTAGATTTAAATTTAATTGATAAAATGATTAACTAACTTCCTATTTTAGAAGAGTAAAACATAATAATACTATTTCAAAATTAAGGCATAGCACCACATATGACCCACGATCAGCCTAAAGTATTTGATATTAGCTTACCGAGGCATGGCACCGTATCCATGCAAAATGCTCTGCATCAGCTTGGCTTTAATACTGCGCACCTTGGACATATCATAGGGAGCCATATAGGCTCTTCTGGGCACAGCGACCCTGCACGACTTAAACAGATGTATGAACAAATTAAGCAAGGTGACTACAAGTTAGATATACTAAATGAGTGTGATGGCCTCGGTGACTATCCTATTTGTGCGCCTCAGGTTTTTAAAGAAATCGCAAAACAATACCCTGATGCTAAATTTATCCACGTAAAGCGGCGTGATGTTTCAAAATGGCTACAATCTGTCGAAGTACAATTTGTCGGATCACAGTTTGCCAACTTTTTTAAAGGCACGCAAAGCGACGAAGAGTTTACTGCGCTCATGCAAAATTTTCGCGAAATGACTTTTGGTCAAAAGGAATTTGATCCTACCGCATATACCCAAGCGATGCATAGGCATTATGACCAAGTAAAAGAAGTATTTGCCGATCAGCCAGATAGGCTATTAGAGTTTGATGATATTAGTGAATTTAATGCCGAAGGATTTTCCCGATTGGCGAAGTTTTTAGGAAAACCCGACCCACAAAGAGAATTTCCACTAAATAACACTCACAGTAGCAACCCACAAAAAGCCTTTATTCGGGCTGTTGAGCAGGGCTTATACACCCCTAAAAGTGCCATCGACATAGATGAACTGAAAAAGATGGTTGCAAAACAAGATGCAAAAGCTGCCGCAGCTGGCGTATAATAATGTTCTTTTATTATAACGGCAGAGTTAGCTAGCTTTCGCTTTCTTGCCGCTGGCCGCTTTCGATAGTGTCAGTGCTTCTTCCACCAGCGCTTTTTGCTCTCTCTCGAATATGCTGTAATAACCTGCGGCAGGCGAGGCGGCTTCCGGCCGGCCGACATATCTCAGCCGTTCGTTGCGACCCAGCTTCTGCATAACCTCCTCGATACGGAACGCCACAAAGCTCCATGCACCGTTATTACGCGTTTCTTCCTGACACCACACGATCTCGGCATTGGGGTACATCTTCATATCAACCTCAAGTGATGCGGCCGGGAAGGGGTAATACTGCTCCATACGGATAATGGCGATATCGTCGATGCCTTTTTCCTCGCGCGCTTCCACCAGATCATAATAGAGTTTTCCGGTGGTAATTATCAGGCGCTTCACCTTGTCGCCTGCCACCAGTTTCTTGTCCTCGGAAATGATCCGCTTGAAGGTGGAGGATGGCCCCATATCCTTCAGGCTGGATACACACAGCTTATGACGCAGCAACGATTTTGGGGTCATCACGATCAGCGGCTTACGGAATTTTCGGTGCAGCTGGCGGCGCAGTGCATGAAAATAGTTCGCCGGTGTGGTTGGGGTAACAACCTGCAGGTTGTTTTCCGCGCATAGCTGCAAATAGCGCTCGAGCCGCGCCGAGCTATGCTCCGGCCCCTGACCTTCCTGCCCATGCGGCAGCAGCATGACAAGGCCTGACATGCGCAACCATTTATTTTCGGCACTGGAAATGAACTGGTCGATGATGACCTGCGCACCGTTAGCGAAGTCGCCGAATTGCGCCTCCCATAGCGTCAAATGGTTCGGGCGACCGGTGGAATAGCCATACTCGAAACCTAATATAGCAAACTCGGAAAGTGAGCTGTCGATCACTTCGTATTCGGCTTGTTCACCGCCCAGATTGTTCAGCGGCAAATAGCGCTCTTCGGTATCTTGGTCGACCAGCACCGAATGGCGCTGCGAGAATGTGCCGCGCCCCGAATCCTGACCGGACAGGCGCACACCGAATCCTTCTTTAAGCAGCGAGCCAAACGCAAGCGCTTCGGCGGTAGCCCAATCGATATCTTTGCCACTTTCCATCATGCTGGCCTTTGCATCCAGCTGGCGGGCGACCTTGCGGTTGAGGTTGAAGTTATCCGGCTTTCTCGCCAACCCCATGCCCACCTGCTTCAGTGTTTTTTCATCCACACCGGTGACGGCTTTTTCAGGATCGTCCCTGCCTTTTTCCATGCCTGACCACACGCCTTCCAGCCAGTCGGCCTTGTTGGGCTTGAAGTTCTTGGCCAGCTCGTACTGCTTGTCGAAGAATTGTTTGAACTCCTCGAATTTTGCATCGGCCTCTTCCTGGGTGATCACGCCTTCACGCACCAGACGCGCCGAATAAAGTTCCGCCGGCAGCGGTTTCTCCGCAATGCGCTTGTACATGATCGGCTGTGTGAACATCGGCTCGTCGGCCTCGTTATGACCGTATTTGCGGTAGCAGAAAATATCCACCACCACATCGCGCTTGAACTCCTGGCGGAACTCTGCTGCCAGTTTGCACACATATACTACCGCGTCCGGATCGTCACCGTTCACATGGAATATCGGCGCCTGTACGGATTTTGCCACATCGGTCGGGTAGGGGGTGAAGCGCGAATATTTCGGGCTGGTGGTAAAACCGATCTGGTTATTCACCACAATATGGATGGTGCCGCCAGTGCGGTAGCCGCGAAGCTCCGAAAGCGCCAGCACTTCCGGCACCACACCTTGTCCGGCAAATGCTGCGTCCCCGTGCAGGGTGATGCCCATGGCTGAGCCTTTGTCTTCCTTGTCGCCCATGATGTCGAGCTTGGCGCGCACTTTACCGGCCACTACCGGGTTCACCGCCTCAAGGTGCGACGGGTTGGCGAGCAGCGACATATGCACCTTGCCATACGGCGTTTCACGGTCGATCGAGCAACCGAGATGGTATTTCACGTCGCCCGACGAGCTGACCCATTCCGGGAAATCGAGGTTGCCGTGGAAAATGGAAAGCAGCTCGGCATAAGGCTTGCCCATGACCGTGGTGAGCACGTTCATGCGGCCACGATGCGGCATGCCGAGTACGATCTCTTTTACGCCCAACTTGCTGGCGGTGTGGATGATGGCCTCAAGGCCCGGCAGCATGACATCACCGCCCTGAATGGAAAAGCGCTTGGTGCTGGTGTATTTTCGCTGCAGGAACTGCTCGAACGATTCCACTTCCACCAGCGTGCTCCACGCCGCTTTTTTATCCTCTGTGCTTAGCGATACGTTGCCGCGATCCTGCTCGAAACGTTTTTGTATCCACGATTTCTGGTCGGGGTGCTGGATATGCATGAACTCCACCCCGATATTGCCGCAGTAGGTCTGCTTCAGGATGGCAATGATCTCGCGCAGGGTGGCGCGCTGGATGCCCAGACTGCCATCGAGGAATATTTCCTTATCCATGTCCCCATCAGAAAAGCCGTAGGTGCGGTAATCCAGTTCAGGGTGGTAATCATTCACTTCGATGCCCAGCGGGTCGAGGTTAGCGATCAAATGGCCGCGCACGCGAAATGCGCGCACCATCATGATGGCGCGGATAGAGTCGTGCGCCAGTTGCTCAATCTCCTCGCGGTTAACCGGGCCTTTTGCTGCCTTGGTGTCCGGTTTGTTTTCCACCGGCTCTTTCACACCGATCACCTTGCTGGTGATCTGTGTCCAGCTGGCTTCGCGCTGTGCTTTACCTGCCGATCCGTTGGTTACATCACGAAAATAGCTGCGCCAGCTCTCATCCACATGGCCGGGATTCTCGAGATAGCGTTCGTATAATTCTTCAATGAATGGAGCGTTGGCGGCGAAAAACGGCGAGGATTGGTCAAATTCTTGTGACATAGCGGTATTTTAACCTAAATCAGGCATCAAAGGTTGCAAGGGCCGCAGATTATAGCAAGCACGACTGCGGCGTCCAATACTTTATACACAGAAGATTAAGGGAGATTTAAGAGGGAGAGGTGTTTATAAGCCCTGCCCACATGTGTAGGCTATGCCGCTTTTTTCTTCAGTAACTCCACCAGAGTTTCGCCCAGCAGAGCAGGAGAATCGGACACCATGATGCCGGCGGATTTCATCGCCTCGATCTTGTCTTCGGCACCGCCCGTGCCACCTGATACGATAGCCCCTGCATGACCCATGCGGCGGCCCGGAGGCGCTGTACGGCCCGCGATAAAGCCCACGACCGGCTTTTTGGCTTTACTGGATTTTAAGAATGCGGCAGCTTCTTCTTCCGCGCTGCCGCCGATCTCACCTATCATCACGATAGCATCGGTTTCAGGATCAGCGAGGAACAGTTCCAGCACGTCGATAAAGTTGGTGCCGTTTACAGGATCACCGCCGATGCCCACACAGGTGGACTGGCCAAAACCAACAGCGGAGGTTTGGGCTACCGCTTCATAGGTGAGGGTGCCGGAGCGCGACACGATACCGATCTTGCCTTTTTTATGGATATGGCCGGGCATAATGCCAATTTTACATTCTTCCGGCGTGATGACGCCGGGGCAGTTCGGGCCGACGAGACGGGTCTTGCTGCCGGAAAGCGCGCGTTTTACATTTACCATGTCCAGCACCGGAATACCTTCGGTGATGCAGATGACCAGTTCCATTTTGGCATCGATCGCTTCCATTATGGCGTCGGCTGCAAATTTTGGTGGAACATATATCACCGAAGCATTGGCCTTGGTGATATGCTTGGCTTCGGCCACCGTGTCGAACACTGGCAGGTCGATATGCGCTGTACCGCCCTTGCCGGGAGTCACGCCGCCCACCATTTTAGTTCCGTAGGCAATCGCCTGCTCGGAGTGATAGGTGCCTTCACGGCCCGTGATACCCTGACAGATAACTTTGGTGTTTTTGTTGATCAATATCGACATAATTTATCTCCTATGCTCGCTGTCAAGAACAGCCTGTTGCAGTTTGGTATGCTCGGGTTTGGTCAGAACGATCTCGTGGGTTGATTTGGGGCTTGCAATAGCCGCCCGCAATGCTGCGGCTTTGGATTTATCTGGTAGCCTGCTTAGCAAGCTGAACATTGGCCATGCTGTGGCCAATGTCGCATCATCTTTTTGTAATAGCCTGGCCCTTTCATCGCCTACTGCATACACGGCACTTCCAGTATCGGATACTGTTCCCCTGAACTCCTGCTGCAGATCAGCAGACAAAATAAGATCCATGTGCCGTAGCGCCGCTCTACTTAGGGTTTTTACATACTTATCACCCTCCGGAGCAAACCCCCGCAGTGCATCGCGCTCGCGTTGTAACAGAAGAGCTTCTCCCATACCGCTGGTGTATGCAAGGGGATCATCTGCGTCTCTACGAAACCGCGAGCTTAAACCATGGCGGCGTGCCGAGCGGGCTTTTGCTTCCCGCTCGTCCGGCGTCATATCCTGTCGTCTTTTATCTGCCATTTAAATTCAGGCCGCTTCATTTTCTACTGCGCCGACAATTTTTTCTGCCGCATCGCCGAGGTCATCGGCGGCGGTGATAGCCAGACCGGAAGATGCCAGCATCTTCTTGCCCAACTCCACGTTGGTACCCTCCAGGCGTACCACCAGCGGAATATTCAGGTTCACCTCGCGCGCGGCGGTGATGATACCTTCTGCGATAATGTCGCAGCGCATGATGCCACCGAAAATATTCACCAGAATGCCTTCCACATTCTCATCCGAGAGGATAAGCTTGAACGCTTCGGTCACTTTTTCGCGGTTCGCGCCGCCGCCTACGTCAAGGAAATTGGCTGGCGATCCGCCCTTGAGTTTAATGATGTCCATGGTTGCCATGGCAAGGCCGGCGCCGTTTACCATACAGCCGATGCTACCGTCCATCTTGATGTAGGACAGGCCGAAACCGGCGGCTTTCTGTTCCAGCGGGTCTTCTTCGTCCGGGTCACGCAGCTCGCCGATATCGGGGTGGCGGAACAATGCATTTTCATCGAAGTTGAATTTAGCATCCAGCGCCACCAAGTGACTATCCTCGGTGATCACCAGCGGGTTGATCTCCAGCTGCGATGCATCGGTTTCATTGAACGCCTGCCACAGACCCTGAATGAATTTGGCAAACTCGCCATGCATGGTTTTGGGGATCTGCAGGCCGAACGCCAGCTTGCGTATATGGAAATCCTGTAGGCCGGTGGCCGGATCCACGCTTTGCTTGATGATCTTTTCGGGTTCTTTTTCCGCCACCTCTTCGATCTCCACGCCGCCTTCGCGAGACGCCACGAATGTCACGCGCGAGGTCGCACGGTCTACCAACATGCTGAGGTAAAGCTCTTTGTCGATCGACGTGCCTTCTTCAACATAAATGCGCTTTACCAGCTTGCCTTCCGGCCCGGTCTGGTGGGTCACCAGCGTCATGCCCAGCATGTTTTTGGCCAGCGTTTCCACTTCATCGAGCGACTTTGCCAGCTTCACACCGCCGCCTTTGCCACGGCCGCCAGCATGGATCTGCGCTTTTACCACCCATAATTTTCCGCCCAGCCCTTGTGCCGCTTGCACCGCCTCTTGCGGTTTGTAGGCCACCTGGCCGCGTGGCACGGCCACACCATATTTCGCTAAAATCTGTTTGGCTTGGTACTCATGTATATTCATGAATTTCTCCTATGTTTTCTTATGCGGCCTTGCTTCCATTCAGGTCAATGGCAGCGCACAACCCCTTTACCGCTTCCACCGATTTGTCGAACTCGGCTTTCTGGTCTTTACTAAGCGCGATCTCGACCACTTTTTCCACACCTGCCGCACCGATGACACACGGAACACCGACATACAGGTCTTTCACGCCGAACTCGCCATTGAGATGCGCGGCGCAGGGCAGGATGCGTTTCTTGTCATACAGATACGCCTCGGCCATGCGAATCGCAGATGCCGCCGGCGCGTAATAGGCCGAGCCGGTCTTGAGCAGCCCGACGATCTCGGCACCACCGTCACGCGTGCGCTGGATGATCGTATCGAGTTTGTCTTGTTTGATCCAGCCCATGCGCACAAATTCGGAAAGCGGAATACCTGACACGGTGGTATATTCCGGCACCGGCACCATGGTGTCGCCATGCCCACCGAGCACGAATGCATTGATATCGGCGATCGACACGCCCAGCGCTTCCGATAGGAAATATGCAAAGCGCGACGAATCAAGCACGCCAGCCATGCCTACCACTTTCTTTGCCGGCAGGCCGGATACTTTCTGCATCACCCATACCATCGCATCAAGCGGGTTGGTGATCACGATCACGAACGCGTTCGGGCAATGTTTCTTGATATTCTCGCCGACTGTTTTGATGATGCTGGTGTTGATGCTGAGCAAATCATCGCGGCTCATGCCCGGTTTGCGTGGCACACCGGCGGTGACGATCACCACATCAGAGCCCTTGATATCGGCATAATCGTTGGTGCCTTTGATGTGCACATCGGCCCCATCAACGAACGAGCTTTGTGAAATGTCGAGCGCCTTGCCCTGCGGCAGGCCTTCGGCGATATCGAATAATACCACATCACCCAGGTTTTTCAGTTCGGCCAGATGGGCAAGCGTGCCCCCGATCATACCAGAACCAATAAGGGCAATCTTTTTACGTGCGCTCATAGCTATATCCTTTCATGGGAATGAACCGCTAGCGTCCTTTTAGGCGCTGCGAAAAGGTTTTGCAACCGCAGAGTTGACCCGTGCCACCTTAGGCTTTGTTCATCTTGTCGAAGAACTCGGAATTGCTCTTGGTCTCACCCAATTTTTCCAGCAGGAATTCGATGCCGTCCATCGGCCCCATCGGTGCAAGAATCTTGCGCATCACCCACATTTTGGTGAGGGTGGCTTTATCCACCAACAGGTCTTCCTTGCGGGTGCCGGACTTGGTGATATCCATCGCCGGGAAGGTACGTTTATCGGCCAGCTTGCGATCAAGCACGATCTCGGAGTTGCCGGTGCCCTTGAACTCTTCGAAGATCACCTCGTCCATGCGGCTGCCGGTTTCGATCAGCGCGGTGGCGATGATGGTGAGCGAACCGCCATGTTCGATGTTACGCGCCGCACCGAAGAAACGTTTCGGGCGTTGCAATGCGTTCGCGTCGACACCACCGGTCAGCACTTTACCGGACGACGGTACAACCGTGTTGTAGGCGCGGGCGAGGCGGGTAATGGAGTCGAGCAGGATCACTACATCTTTTTTATGCTCCACCAGTTTCTTGGCCTTTTCTATCACCATTTCGGCCAGCGCCACGTGGCGGGTTGCCGGTTCGTCGAAGGTAGACGATACCACTTCGCCTTTAACCGTGCGCTGCATGTCGGTCACCTCTTCGGGGCGCTCATCGATCAGCAGTACGATCAGGAATGCATCGGGATGGTTGGCGGTGATGGAGTGCGCAATATTCTGCAAATATACCGTTTTACCGGTGCGGGGCGGCGCCACGACCAGCGCGCGCTGGCCAAAGCCCAGCGGCACCACGATGTCGGCCACACGCATGGACATATCTTTTTTGTCCGGGCGGTTTTCGATCTCGAGCTTGATACGACGTTCAGGATAGAGAGGGGTCAGGTTGTCGAAATTGATGCGATGACGCACTTGTTCGGGCGCATCGAAGTTGATGGTGTTGACCTTGATCAGGGCAAAATAACGCTCGCCGTCTTTGGGCGCACGAATTTCGCCATCCACTGTGTCGCCGGTGCGCAAACCGAAGCGGCGGATCTGGGCCGGGGCCACATAAATATCGTCGGGGCCCGGCAGGTAGTTAGCCTGTGGCGAGCGCAGGAAGCCAAAACCATCCTGTAGCACCTCGATCACGCCGTCGCCAGTAATTGGTTCTCCGTTCTCCGCCTGCTTCTTCAGGATGGCAAATATCATTTCCTGCTTGAGCAGGGTGCTGGCGTTTTCTACCCCGGCGTCTTCGGCCAGTTGCAGCAATTCATCGGCTGATTTCAGCTTAAGTTCTTGGATTTTCATATAGCACTATGAGTTTGGAAGTGGATGGATGATCGATTTTAAGGGCAGGGGATTCGCCGTGAGTCGGCAAAAATCAGGTTAGGGCGATATCATATGCCAGTTATCCCGACGGGTCAATGGTTTTTTGTTCATTACAGGCGCTTACCGGGGGCTCTCGTCCAATGCCGCACGCATTATTTCGCCAGCATCGAATGCCAGATCTGGCCTTTTGTGCTTTATTTCCTGCAGGATTTCCGGCGGGGGGGCCGCACCTTCGCCCGATGCGAGTATCTCACGGGCATACGCACAAAGATCATAACCGCCTCGCGCCTGCGCCGCAAGAAATGCCGGATAATCCACCGGCGACAGGGTGGCGTAAGCCCAATGGTCCGCCCCCTGTATTTTGCCCTGCACCAGTATCAGTATGCTGGTATGCTGGGCCAGTTCATCTGCCAATTCCGACATCACCTGGTCTAATATGGTCTGTTCTACCTGATGCTGCATATGCTACTTACTCTGCCCGAACGATTCGGGGCGCTGGCGCAGCGCCTTGGCGCGCGGTTTGAAATTCTCGTCACGCATTTCGCGCAGTATGAAATTCGATGTTCCAAGACAGATGCCCGAGAGAGCGCGTGCCATATCCTTGTTTGACAACCCATCAAACAATACCAGCAGCGCACTGAGCTGCAACATGTCCGATGCTAGTTTTTTCGGATTGGCCGCATAATCATGCTTTACCTTATCCGCATGCTTTCCCCTTTCGCGGGTGGCATACCCTTCCGTTTTATGGCTGGTGGGGCTGTTGTCAAACACCAGAGGGCCGGCTCTTTCCAATCGTTCCGGCATAACTGCGCCATAACCCGTCCATGCCAGAGTCCACAGCCCCGCCATCGTTTCAGTCGTACGTTTTTTCATGACGCCAGATGCTACCAAGCATGCCGCTGATGCCGCAAGTATCCCATAATAGGTGCGCCCTACATAAGCGGGGCGCAGACGGTCAACAAAGCCTGCTTTCGCGTCATTCGCCGCTTTGCCCGATTCCGCTTCCCCGAAAGTGGCCAAAAACGCCGCCCCTAGCACACCAAGTCCCCCGGTAGCCGCCCGCAGGGGGCTTGGTTTTGTGCCCACTCCCATGCCGGAAACAATCACCAGACCGTGCGATAACATGCGTATCGTGCCTGCCACCCGATACTGGTTGGCCTGCCACCATTCATTTTTTGCTGTAACCGCAACCGGTTGTGCCTCCGATGCATCAAAAAGAAGCGGGGTGTATCTATCCCTAGACATGTGGAAAATGTTAACAATTTTGTTAACTTTTCACAAGCGCTTTATAGGGGCTTCACTACTGCCAATACCACAATACCCACCATCAGAACTGCTGGTATTTCATTGAATATCCTGAAGAATCTTTCTGATTTTTGCCGTTCGTCGCGATAAAAGGCCTTGCGGTAACGGCTCATCATGGCATGGCTGACCTGCATGCCGACCAGCAACGTAAACTTGTAATGGAACCACAGGCCATTCACCGGGTCGAACGCGTTGATGTACCACGCCATCCATAGGCCCGCCAGCCATGCCACTATCATCGCCGGGTTGATGATTAGCCGCATCAGCTTGCGCTCCATCACCTTGAACAGTTCCGAGGCTTCACTGCCGGGCGCCGTCCTCGAATGGTACACAAACAGGCGCGGCAAGTAGAGCATCCCGGCCATCCAGGATAAAACGGCAATGATGTGTAACGCTTTAACCCAGTGGTATAGGCTATCTATCATGCGGCAATTTTTTCCTGCTCCAGGTACTCACACTGGCCATGTTCCCGGCAATATCCGCAATGTTCTTTTTTACGGGTTTCCTTTTTGGTGCAAAGTTCCGCCAACGCCTGGATATAATACGGATCGGTGCCCAGCGCCGGTACGCGCCAGTAATTCGGCACCCCATGCTCTTGGGCCAGTTCGCGGTATTCCACATCCAGTTCCACCAGTGTCTCCGAATGCTCCGATACGAACGCCACTGGCACTACAAGCACCGATACGCCTTCTTTTCCGGCTTTCTCTATCTCTTCTTCCGTGGAAGGACCGATCCATTTTTTCGGCCCTACTTTGCTCTGGTAACAGATGCGGTGATCTATGCCGTCTATCGACAACACCTGCACGATCAATTCCACCGTTTTTTCCACTTGCTGCTGGTAAGGATCGCCCTGTCTTATAATGCTTTCGGGCAGGCCGTGTGCAGAAAACAACACGCGTGGCTTGCTTTCTTCTGCTGCGCGCCAGTAGGTGTCCTTGATGTTGTTCACATGCGCCGCAATAAAACCGAAATCGTCATAGTAGCAGCATATTTTGGAAGTCGGCACGTCCAGTCCACATTTTCGCGCTGCCCTTTCCCAGTCGCGTATAGACGACTCGGTAGTGGTAGTTGAATATTGCGGATAGAGCGGCAGCAGGATCACTTCGTCCGGGCTATATGCTTTCACATTCCTGACTACACTATCGCTGCGCGGATCCCAGTAGCGCATGCATACGAATGTTTTATATTCGTCTTCTTCGGCGGCCAGTTGCTTTTCCAGTGCCGTTGCCTGTGCTATGGTCTGATCGAGTATAGGGGACTTTCCCCCCATTTGCTGGTAAATCCCTTTGGCTTTGCGTGTGCGCAAAGTGGTTATCAGCATCGCCAGCAGCCACCGCAATGGCTGGGCCAACCGTATGATCGCAGGGTCATTGAACAAATTGAACAGGAACGGGCGAACCGATTTCAGATCGTCGGGGCCTCCCAGATTGAATAATATGACTGCTTTTTTGCTCATTACACTAATCGTATGCCTTTCAGATAGTGGCACAATGCCTGTATATTCTCTATCGGTGTGTGTGGCAAAATACCATGTCCAAGATTAAAAACAAAAGGTTTGTCTTTTAAATTTTCCACTATGTCCGCCGCCGTTTGCAGCATGGCATGCGTGTCCCCTGCAAGCATCTCCGGGTGCAGGCAACCCTGCACTACGATATGCGGTTGTAACTTTTCATGTATCCATTCCAGCGGCACCGAATCGTCTACACTGATTGCATTAGCTCCGCTTTGCTGTGCGTAGGATAAAAACTTGATTCCCGACTGGCGGGGAAACGCTATCACCGGTAACTGAGGACATTTCTGTTTTATTTTTTCTATGATGCGCCTGGCCGGTGCGATAGACCATGTAGCATATTCCTGCTCACTCAAAATTCCGGACCAGGAATCAAAAAGCTGGAACACATCGGCCCCAGCTTCCGCCTGTTGGATCGCATGGTGTGCAATGGCGTCGATCAGCCGATCAGTCATCTCTGAAAATAATTCCGGCTGCTGCTGCATCATCGCGCGAACCTTATGGAAAGACCGGCTAGAGCCTCCCTCAATCATGTAACACAATAGTGTCCATGGCGCGCCCGCAAAGCCGATCAACGATTTTTCTTTGGGAAGTTCTTTTCGCGTCCGTTGTATCGCTTCGTAAACAGGTGCCAATTTTTCCACATCAAATCGCGTATATTTTTTTGCGTCCGTTTTTCCGGTGATCGCATCCAGTTTTGGGCCCTCGCCTGTAACGAACGATACGCCTTGCCCGAATGCGTGCGGTATCACCAGTATATCGGAGAATATAATCGCCGCATCCATGTCAAAGCGACGTACAGGCTGTAACGTTGCTTCGCTAGCTGCCTGTGGCGTATAGCAAAAATGCATGAAGCTTTCATACTTGCTTCTGAGTTCGCGATATTCAGGTAGCGAACGCCCTGCCTGCCGCATGAACCAGAATGGCGGCCTTTGCTGTTGGGTACCTAATAACGTGCGGTGCAATATCGAATCGGGAGGAATCATTAATAATAATATTATATATATATTTAAGATAGTAGTAGTAGTTGTATGCAGGCTAAGCGGGGATTAAATTTTATACCTCTATTACTAACAGGAGTTATGATAAAAACCAAAGAGGAAAAATACCGGGGAATAAAACTAACTCACGAAAGAAAAATAATAAAATCCCTCAGGGTAAAACGAGGATAAATGGTTATTCTCATTTTTCACAGCGGCATGAAATAATAATTCAAATGGGGATAAGCAGGCATAAAGGATAAAAAGAAATATGGATAAAAAGAATACACCGGAATATCAGAAGGATTATAAGGCATTTATCCCCAATGATGTGAACAGACCATGAAATCATTCATTATTCACCTGGTATCCGATTCGACTGGAGAAACAGTAAGCAGTGTGGCGCGTGCGGCGCTTGCACAATTCGACGAGATAGAATGTGAAGAATATAACTGGACGCTCGTGCGCAGCAAGCAGCAGATAGACAAGGTCATAGCAGCCATACAAGAACATCCCGGCGTGGTGATGTATACATTAGTGGATGCCGACCTGCACGACCGGTTGAAATCTTCCTGCGCCAAGCTCGGTGTTCCATGTATTCCGGTCCTTTCGCGTATTGTCAATGAGCTGTCTGCCTACTGGGGGGTAAAAACACACGCGCTTCCCGGAAAACAACACGCGCTGGATCAGGAATATTTTGACCGCGTGGATGCCATCAATTATGCGCTGGCGCATGACGACGGACAAGCCCACTGGGAGCTTGAAGAATCAGATATAGTATTGGTGGGCGTTTCACGCACCTCGAAATCGCCGACCTGCATGTATCTTGCCTATAAGGGATATAAAACCGCCAACGTGCCGTTTGTGCTGGATTGTCCGTTGCCAGAAACGCTGGAGACCCTTACCCGTCCGCTGGTAGTGGGACTTACGATCAATCCCGAGCGCCTGCAACAGATACGCAAAACACGACTACAGTCATTGAACCAGGAGCAGCATAGCAATTATATCGACATGGAATACATGCAACGGGAAATTGCCGAATCGCGCAAGCTGTTCCAGAAACACCAGTGGCCCGTGATCGATGTGACACGCAGGTCTGTGGAGGAAACAGCGGCCACCATCATGCAGTTTGAAAAGAAGCATCAGGAAAAAATAAAAGGGAACTGAAATGAAGAAACAGGCAGGAATCATAGGCTGGCCGGTTTCGCATAGCCTGTCTCCTGTGCTGTACAAGTACTGGCTGAAACTGTATAATATAGACGGAGCTTACACGGCAAAAGAAGTAAAACCTGAAAAACTCTCCGGCATTATGCAATTCATGCAGGAAAGTAATTTTATAGGATTCAATATTACGGTGCCGCATAAGGAAAAGATCATTCCCCTGCTGGACAGCATAGATACAATTGCCGCCGCCATCGGCGCTGTAAATACTGTGGTTTACAAGGAAGGCAAATGGCAGGGTACCAATACGGATGTTGCGGGTTTCATAAATTACCTGAAAGTATGTGCCCCCGACATCCGCACAACCCGGGCCGTGGTGCTGGGAGGGGGGGGAGCGGCGCGCGCCGTGATATATGCGCTGAAACAAATGGGTTTTTCAAATATCACGCTGTGCAACCGTACAAAGGACAGGGCAACGCAGCTGGCAGAAGAATTTTCTGTGCAGCAGGCCAACTGGGAAAGCCGGGAAAAAATACTGCAGTCAGTAGACCTGCTCGTAAATACCACTACCCTGGGCATGGAGCAGAAAGGGCCGCTGGAGATCGACCTGTCGGCATTGCCTCAAGATGCAACAGTGTATGATATTGTATACACGCCACTGAATACCGCATTGTTACAACAGGCCGAGCGGCGTGGAAATAATACGGTCGACGGGCTGGGCATGCTTTTGCACCAGGCAGTTCCGGCGTTTGAGGCATGGTTTGGTGTGCGGCCTGAAGTTGATGCGGCACTTGGCAGTTATATGAGAGCACAATTATGAAGATCATCGGGTTGACCGGAAGTATTGGCATGGGAAAAACCACCATTGCCAACCTTTTTGCGCAGCAAGGGGCAGAAATTTTTAACGCCGATGCGGTAGTACATCATTTGCTTGACCAGAATGCCGCGATCATTGATGAGGTGCGCGATATGTTCCCGGAAGCGGTAAAAAAAGGGCAGGTAGATCGCAAAAAACTCGGCGAAATCGTATTTTCCGATACAGGTAAGCGCAAGCGGCTGGAAGAATTGCTGCATCCTCCCGTGTTTGAGGAGCAGGACCGCTTCCTGCTGCAAAAGAAACGCGAAGGGGCGGCACTGGTGGTGTTGGAGATACCGCTGCTATTTGAAACCGGATCGGACGCCATATGTGACATTACAGTAGTGGTCAGCGCGCCGGAGGAGATACAAAAGGAGCGGGTTATGCAGCGTTCCGGAATGGACGAGGATAAATTCTATGCGATTATTGACAGCCAGATGAGCGATGCGCAGAAACGGAAGCTGGCGGATTATATTGTTGAAACGGATAAAGGCATGGAACATAGTCGAACGCAGGTGCAACAGATCATAGAGGAGAACGCATGATGCGCGAGATCGTGCTCGATACCGAGACCACAGGGGTAGACCCCTATAGCGGCCACCGTATCGTGGAAATTGGCTGCATAGAGCTGCATGGCACCATGCCCACGGGAAAACATTTCCACGTCTATCTGAATCCCGAACGCGACATGCCCGAAGAGGCTTTCCGTGTGCACGGACTATCCGGAGATTTTCTGAAAGACAAGCCGCTATTTTCCGAAGTGGTGGATGCATTCATGGAATTCATCGGGGATTCCCAGCTGGTTATTCATAATGCGCAGTTCGACATGCGATTCATCAATACCGAGCTGGAGCGGCTGGGGTTTTCGCCATTGCCGATGAGCCGGTCGATTGATACCGTGCAGATGGCACGCAGGAAATTTCCTGGCTCGCCCGCCAGCCTGGATGCACTGTGTCGCCGTTTCGAGATCGATCTGTCGGCTCGTTCACTGCATGGCGCGCTCCTCGATGCCCAGCTGCTTGCAGACGTGTACCTTGAATTAACGGGCGGCAGGCAGGCGCTGTTGGATCTGCAGAGGGATAAAGTGCAGCCGGTATTGCCCGGCGACGAGCAGGTGCCCCGCAAGATATTGGAAGCAAGGAGCTTTCCGGTAAGTCCGCAGGAGCTTGAGGCGCATGCCAGCATGCTGGCGGGCATGAAAAACCCCCTTTGGAATAACTGAACATAAAAAAAAGCCCCCGCCGTTGGGCGAGGGCTTTTTCAAGTTTAGAACAACCGAACTACTCTTTAATGTTCAGTTCGATTTCTACGCGGCGATCCGCTGCCAGACAAGCGATAAGCTCGTTGCGCGGCAGGTTGGAATCACAGCTGGTAACAGACATTTTTTCACCCATTGCTTCCAGACGAACGTTGCGGGTTTTCAGGCCTTTGGAAGCCAGATACGAACGTACCGTGCGGGCACGACGCTGAGACAGGGCGCGGTTGTAGCTGCTGGTACCGATCATATCAGCGAAACCAACGATATCTACGCTTTCAACCTGCGAAGAGCTCGCGATGATCTCAGACAGGCTGTCCAGCTTCGTTTTTTCCGAAGCGTTCAGGGTCGATTTGTTGAAGTCAAAATAAACCGTACGGTTCTCCTTGCTCAGGCGAGCGCGGATATCACCGCCGCGGCACTCATCCATATCGGCGGGCCACTTGGTAACTACGCAGTTACCGAAGCTGTTCAATACTACGTTGCCACGTGCGTCCTTAACGACATCGTGGATACCTTCGTGCATAGCCATAGCCGAAGCGGGAGCCAAGAGAGCACCAACTGTTGCCAGCATGCAGGCTTTTCTTAATATTGTCATGTGCAAATCATCCTATTTTTTAGTTATCAAGTAATGACGTGTTTAAATAACCATCTGACAACGAAAAATAATCGAAAAGGCAGGCAAACGCAAACCCTATTTTAGCCGTAAATATTGCATAAAGAGCATTTAGAAAATCAATAAATATCATAGCGTTATAGGATATTTTAATGCCGCACTTACAAGGGGCCCGGAAAATTACTATGCCAGTGATGCCGTATTGCCACAGATAGACAAAGTTCTATATGAATCAGTCGGTTGCTATTTTTGTCCGTGCCTTGTTTTGCAGGTACAACGCATGGAAATCGATAGGGTCCAGCATCAATGGCGGGAAACCGCCATCACGCGTGACGTCTGATATCACCCGGCGCGCGAACGGGAACAATACAAACGGGCAGTCGACCAGCAATACATGCTGCACCTGGTCTTCGGGAATTCCTGTCACCTGGAAAATACCACCATAGGCCAGCTCCACCAGAAACATGGTGTTGCTTTCGACGCTGGCTTTAGCAGCAATATGCATGGTCATTTCAAATATGTTGTCCTGCAGCTTCTGTGCGCGCAGGTCGACATTCACTTCGATGGCCGGTTTCGTATCAGACTGCAGGAGGCTGTGCGGAGCGTGGGGGTTCTCAAAAGACAGGTCTTTGATATACTGCCCCTTTACTGCAAAACTGGGTGTTGCGCTTCTGGGCGGACCCGGATGCTCTGATTTTAGTTCGTTCATTATTTGATTCCTTCGCCTGGAAGTTATAGAAATGCTATGAACATAGAAACACAACCGCTAAATGACAATAAGGAATAATTAATATGTCCGAAGGAGTTGCTTACGCAGATATACTGATCATCGCGCTGATCGCGGGATTTATTTTACTCCGGCTGCGCAATGTGCTTGGCCAGAAAACTGGCCACGATAACCCGCAACACTTTATCAGGCCGCGCCCCAATGCGGTTGAGAATAAGGATAAAATTGTCCAGCTGCACGATAAGCCCATCAAGGCAAAGCCTAAATCAAAGGAAGACCCTTTCATCGAAAAGATAAAGGATGCACGTGTTGCCGGGACACTCAAGGATATTCGCGCCAAAGACAGCGAGTTCGATGCCGGCCAGTTTCTCGACGGAGCGAAAATGGCGTTCGAGATGGTGTTCGATGCCTTCTCCAGTAACGACAAAGAAACGCTGAAAATGCTGCTTGCCGATAATATCTACGAAGAATTTGCCGGCGAAATCTCCAAACGCGAAGAGCAGGAAAATAAAACGGAAACCACACTGGTGGCCGTGCTGTCCAAAGACATAGCCGACGCCATGCTGGTGGGCGACTTGGCGCGCATCACTGTAAAGTTCGTAACGGAGCAGGTCACCGTAGTGCGCGACGCTGCCGGTGAAATCATCGACGGCGATGCATCGGATACCGAACATGTCGAGAACGAATGGACATTCGAGCGTGACGTCACCTCGAAAAACCCCAACTGGAAGATTATAGAAACGTGACGCATTCGCTTCTGCCCTTACGGTGTATTGCCGCAATACTGTTGCTTGCCGCCTGTGAGCCAGTGCAGCAGGAGGAACGTTTCACCGCGACACGCACCGAATATTCGGCGCTGGACGGCTGGATGACAGATGACCATGCGGCTGCACGCGCGGCATTTGTGGTATCGTGCCAGAAACTGTATGACAAACCGCAGGCAACAACCGAAGAAAGCCAGATCACTATCGGTAGGGAAGCATGGGAGAAACCCTGCGTTGCCGCACAAAAGATTGCGAATGACACGGCGGCGGCACGGTTGTTCTTTGAGCATTACTTCACACCCTTCACTATAACTAACAACGATGAGCCGGAAGGATTATTCACCGGATATTACGAGCCGCTATTATATGGCGCGCGCGCGCAGGGAGGCGACTTCCGCTATCCGGTATATGGCCGTCCCGATGACCTGATCGAAGGGACGCCATATCTGACGCGCGAGCAAATCGAAACACAGGGGCTAGAAAAAAAGGCACCGGTTCTGGCATGGGTGGAAGATCCGGCCATGCTGTTCTTCATGCAGGTGCAGGGCAGCGGCCGCATTCGTTTCATGCAAGGCCCCGATATGCGGGTGGGCTTTGCCGGGCGTAATGGACATGGCTACCAGTCGGTCGGGAAGATCATGCGCGAAGAGGGGCTGGTGCCGGAAGACCAGCTGGATTTTTTTGGTATTCGCCAGTGGCTGTATAAAAACCCAACCAAAGCGCGCGCAATGATGTGGCGCAACCCGTCGTATATCTTTTTCCGTGAAATGGAAGGCGACGGCCCTGTCGGCGGCGCAGGCGTAGCGCTGACGCCGGGACGGTCGCTGGCTGTAGACAAGCGTTATATACCGTATGGCCTGCCATTGTTTGTGCAAACCGAATTGCCTGCAGGCCCCGGCCGCGAGGCCGAACCGCTGAACCGCCTGATGATTGCGCAGGACACAGGTGGGGCTATCAAAGGGCCGGTGCGCGGCGATGTATTTTTCGGTTATGGCGACGACGCGGAGTATTATGCGGGGCGCATGAAATCCCAGGGCCGTGCGACATTGCTGGTGCCAAAGGCAGTAGCAAGCCAGCTGGAATAGCCATGCCGAAGAAACCTCCCCCACGCAACCTGACCCCGGAAGAACAAGCGGCCTGGCAGGCAGCGGCCGGATTGGTCACGCCGCTGCGCGCCCGCGAAAAAAAAACCAAACCGGTGAAGGCGCCCCAGCGTCCGGTATCGCACGAGCGGCCGGCACGCGCCGACATGCCGTACAGCAGAAAACCGCAACAACCGCTGGGTAAGGGGCAGTATGACGGAGTGGATAAAAGTACGCGCGAACGTTTCCGCAAGGGCGACTATCCTATTGATGCGCGGCTCGACCTGCACGGAATGACGCACGATCGTGCGTGCCGCGCGGTTGAGGATTTCATCCATCACCATTACCTAGAGCAGCACCGTTGCCTGCTGATCGTCACCGGCAAAGGCAATCAGGCATCCGATGCCGTGGCACAGCGCGGAGTGTTGCGGGCGGCGCTGCCGGGCTGGCTTGCCGATGCCAGCCTGCGCCCGTATATACTGGCATTTGACACGGCGAAACCGAAGCACGGCGGCAGCGGTGCCGTCTATGTGCTTCTCAAGCGCAGGCGCAGCACATGAGCAATGCGACCCCGCACGTACTGGTGGTAGATGATGATGACCGACTGCGCCGGTTACTCGAAAAATTCCTGCGCGAACAGGGCTTCGTGGTCACTACTGTGTCCGGTACGAAGGAGGCGCGGCGGGCGCTGGAAACATTGCAATTCGATGCCTTGGTGCTTGATGTCATGATGCCGGGAGAAACCGGGCTGGAGTTTCTTGCTGCCTTGCAGCCGTCCGTGCGTCCGCCGGTGCTGATGCTGTCGGCCATGGGTGAAGCCGATGACCGCATCAAAGGCCTGGAAGTGGGCGCGGATGATTATCTTGCCAAACCGTTCGAGCCCAAAGAGCTGGTGCTCAGGATACAATCGATCCTGCGGCGCAATACCGAAGAACCCGCCGCACCGGGACGGCTGGTATTCGGCGAGAATATATTCGATATGCATAATGGCCAGTTACAGCGCAGCCATCAGAGCATTGCCCTGACGTCCGGTGAAGTGGGGATGATGCGGCTGCTGGGGCAGAAGGCCGGGTTGCCGGTAAGCCGTGATGAGCTGGCAGCGACCTTACCGGGTACGGTCAGCGAACGCAGCGTGGACGTACACATCACCCGGCTGCGCAAAAAGATCGAAGAGCACGAAGGCAAGCCGGTGCATCTGCAAACCGTGCGCGGCAAAGGCTATGTGCTGTATGCTGCCCGTCAGGACAAACCACTATGATCAGCAAGCGTTTCCTGCCTAAAAGCCTGTTCGGTCGCGCGCTGCTGATCCTCATCCTGCCGACCGTGCTGATCCAGCTGGTGATGGTGTTCGTATTCTTCGACCGCCACTGGCAAAGCGTGACGCGTTACATGAACCAGTCGCTGGCCGGAGAGATGGCCTTCCTGCTCGACCAGCTGGAAACCGTACCGCTGGAGCAGACCGGCAACATGATCCGCAGTTTCGAACGCGCCACCGCTATCACCGTATTTTTCGATCCACCCGAAGCGTTCAACCCGTCACTGGCAACTGGTGATTTCCCGCAGTTCCAGCAGACACTCCGGCATAATATCAGCAAGCCCTTTACCGTGCGCCGCATAGCGCGGGACGAGCTGATCGAGGTTTCCATACAACAGGAACATAACACGCTACGGCTGCTTTCCACCGTCAAGCGCCTGGAAAGCCGTACTACGGTTATTTATCTGGTGTGGGTAATGGCGACCTCGGTGATATTCCTTGTCATTGCGGTAATATTCCTGCGTAACCAGATCCGCCCGATCGGCAGGTTGGCCAAGGCGGCGGAAGATTTTGGCCGTGGGCTGGATTCGCCGGGTTTCCGTCCGCATGGCGCGCGTGAAGTGCGACAGGCCGCCAAGGCGTTCGTGGTGATGCGCGAGCGTATCTCGCGGCAGGTGCGCGCACGTACCGAAATGCTGGCCGGCATATCGCATGACCTGCGCACGCCGCTGACCCGTATGAAACTGCAATTGGCCATGCTCGAAGACAGCGAGGCGGCAAAGGACCTGAGCGAGGACGTGCAGCAGATGGAGCACATGATCGAAGAATATCTGGATTTTGTCCGAGGCGGCAGCGGCGAGGAAACCGCCGCGATCGACCTGCATGGGTGGCTGGCGGGAATAGTGGAGGATTACCAGCGCCATAATGCGCCGGTCACGCTGGGCAATGCCGACGAAGTAAAAAAAGAGATCCGCCCGATCGCTTTTACGCGCGCGCTGCACAACCTGATCGATAATGCGCTGCGTTATGGCAAGCGTTGCAACGTACATCTGCACAAAACCGTGAATTATTGCGAGATCGTGATCGACGATGAAGGTATGGGAATTCCGGTAGATAAACAGGATGAAGTATTCAAGCCGTTCACACGGCTCGATGCATCGCGTAATATGAAAACCGGCGGCGTGGGGCTGGGGCTGACCATTGCGCGTGACGTCGTGTTGGCACATGGCGGTAATATTTCGCTTGAAACCTCGCCTGCGGGCGGGCTAAGGGTGGTGATACGCCTACCGCTATAAACGGAGTTATTGGTATGGGACTATTCATTTTTCGTTTCTGGCCGGTACTGATACCGCTGCTTATCTATTGGCTGTGGTACCTGAACAACCGGCGTAAGGCACGCAAGCTGGGCAAGGATGTGCCACGGTTCCGCGATGGCCCATGGTATTGGGCGGTGCTGGCCAGTCTGGGCACAGGCCTGTGCATATTCGTTGTGCTTGGCCTCGGTATGCGTGAAAGCAAAGGAACATACGAACCGCCGCATCTGGAAAATGGAAAGATGATTGACGGAAAAATCCGGCCATGACGACACTGGCGCCTGACTGGTTTAATTTTGCGCATGTACGCGCTGTGGTACAAGCATTTAGTCCGCATGCGGATGCATTGCGTTTTGTCGGCGGATGCGTGCGTGACAGCCTGCTGGGACGCGAGGTACAGGATATTGATGCGGCCACACCGTTGCAACCTGAGCAGGTCATGCAGCTGCTGGCAGATGCCGGGATCAAGGCCATACCTACCGGACTGAAGCACGGTACGGTGACTGCCGTGTCGCACGGACAGCCGATAGAGATTACCACCTTGCGCAAGGACACGGCGTGCGACGGGCGGCATGCCACAGTGGAGTTTACCGGAAGTTGGCAGGAAGATGCCAGCCGCCGCGACTTTACTATGAATGCGCTATATCTTTCGCCGCAGGGTGAACTATTCGATTATAGCGGCGGCAAAGAAGACGCTGAAGCGGGACGCGTACGCTTTATCGGCGATGCACGCAAACGTATAGAGGAAGATTACTTACGCATCCTGCGCTTTTTCCGCTTCTTTGGGTATTATGGCAGAACGGCCCCTGACCGTGAGGCATTAGCGGCCTGTGCTGAATGCAGGGAAGGACTGACCATGCTTTCGGGAGCGCGCATACAGGCCGAAATGCTGAAGCTGATGTCTGCCGCCAACCCTCTGCCTGCCCTGACGCTGATGCATGAGGCGCGGTTGTATAACATACTGATGCTGACAGGTGAGTTGAGCCGTATTACCGCTCTACTGGCGGTAGAGCGGGAAACGCATATCGCCACCGCGCAGGCCACGCGACTGGCAACGCTGGTGCAACAGGGCCGGATAGAAGCGTTGGCGGAGCGCTGGAAGCTGTCTGTTGCACTGCGCGACGAATTGCACCGGTTACACGAAGAAGGCATTGATCCGGTGTTGGATTTGGCAGGGCAGAAAAAGGCGCTGCGCAGAATGGGCAAGGATAACTTTATACAAAAGCTGTTGTTTGATTGGGCATTAAACGGCAAACATAATTATCCGGTCATGTTGAAACTGGCGCTGAACTGGAATATACCAGAATTTCCAGTAACCGGAGCCGACCTGAAAGCGCGGGGTGTCAACGAGGGAAGGCAACTGGGCGATATGCTGCGCAAACTGGAAAGGCGCTGGGAAAGCAGTGATTACTGCCTGACAAAAGAGCAATTGTTATCGGAGTGACCTAAGGGCAGGCCTCAGGACTCTCCCTAAGCCTCTTCGGCGGTATTCTCACCTTCGGGCAATTCTTCAAGCGCGTAGCCCGCCGAACGTACCGTGCGGATCAGGTCGGGCCGCTTGCCATCGTAATCCAGCCCTTTGCGCAAGCGGCGTACATGCACGTCGACGGTGCGCAGTTCCACATAAATATCATGGCCCCATACCGCATCCAGCAACTGCTCGCGCGAGAATACGCGACCCGGATGCTCAAGCAGGTAGCGTAGCAGCGAAAACTCGGTCGGGCTGAGGTGTATCTCCACATCGTCGCGCGTTACTTTGTGGCCCGACACATCCATCACAATGCCAGCATAGGACAGCGTCTTTTCAGAAAGTGCCGGACGGAAGCGCCGGAATATCGCGCGGATGCGCGCAATGAGTTCGGCAGGAGAGAAAGGTTTTACGATGTAATCATCGGCGCCGGAATCAAGCCCGCGTATACGATCGCCCTCTTCGCCACGCGCCGATAGCATGATAATGGGAATGGATTTTGTTTCCGGGTTCCAGCGCAGCTGTTTGCAAATCTCGACGCCTGACATGGACGGCAACATCCAGTCGAGCACGATGATGTCCGGCTTGTAATCCTTAACCATGGCCACAGCTTCTTCACCGTCACCGGTAGAGAACACGCGAAATCCTTCTCTTTCAAGGTTGTAGCGCAGCAAGGTGACGATAGCGGCTTCGTCTTCAACGATCAGTACAGAGGTTTCCAAGGCGTTGGTCCCTTTTTTCTTTTCATTAAGGCAGAGTCAATCTAGCATAATTGCCGGATGTGGCAACAAAGTCTTTTAACTCAAGGACGTTAAGTAAGTATGAAGGGGTATGTACGTTTTGGGCTCGATATGGGCCCGCTATTGGTATTTTTTATTGTTTACCGCGCTACGGACAATGTTTTGCCCGCCACCGCCGCCTTGATCCCGGCCACACTGCTGGCTCTGGGAATCATTTACTGGCTGGAAAAGCGGGTGGCAGTCATGCCTTTGGTGTCGGGCATAGCGGTGGCGGTTTTCGGCGGGCTTACGCTGATCCTGGCTGATGAGTTATTCATTAAAATGAAGCCCACTTTCGTGAACCTGCTGTTTGCCGCCATCCTGCTGGTGGGGGTGGTGCTAGGACGGCCCATGCTCAAATATGCGCTTTCCGAGGCCATGCAGCTGACCGAAGAAGGCTGGATGATCCTCTCGCGCCGCTGGGGCTTTTATTTTGTGTTCCTTGCCGGGCTGAATGAGGTAATATGGCGTAATTTTCCCACAGATTTCTGGGTGGATTTCAAAGTTTTTGGTATGTTTACGCTGTCGATACTGTTTACACTTAGCCAAATCCCTTTTATCAACCGACATATGGTTCAAGATGATGGTAACCAAGAGCATTGAGATCACCGATCGTCACAAGAAGCTTCTGCTTATCCTCAGCCTGATAGGGGCATTCCTGTCCATCCTGATAAGCAGCGCTGTTTATGAAGATGCATACATCACGTTCCGCGTGGTTGAGAATTTCATAGATGGCCATGGGTTGCGCTGGAACCTCGACGAGCGTGTGCAGGTCTACACCCATCCATTATGGCTTCTGCTGCATATACCCTTTCAGGCGGTTCTGGGTAATATATTCATGGTATCGCTGGTTCTTAGCTGGCTGTGCGTGGCCGCGACGTTCTGGCTGTCGTGGCGTTTCTTTCGTGCACACGACCTGTTATGGGCCGGGTTTTTTGTTCTGCCGTTCGTTTTTTCCAAGACGCTGGCGGGCTACTCTGCTTCGGGATTTGAGAACCCGCTGCTGCACCTGCTGTTTGCGGCGTTCATGTGGGTGTTCTTTTTTGTCAAAAAAGACCGCTGGTTCTATCTGAGTTTAATCACGGCACTGAGTCTGTTGACACGCCTCGATACCATCGTATTCTATGCGCCGTTGTGGCTGATATTGCTGGCAAGCAAAGGCGGATTAAAGGTTCTGCGACAGGTGATACCGGGTTTGTTCCCCATCATATTGTGGGAGCTTTTCAGCCTGTTCTATTACGGTTCATTGCTGCCAAACACTGCGTATGCAAGAATCCAGACAGGTATTGATAACCAGGAGTACCTGCGCCTGGGAATGCACTACTTGCTCAACCTGTTTGCGGTGGATGTATTTTCCGCACTGCTTCTGCTCGTGGCCGCTGCGGCTGCCGTTATACATGGCAGGCATTATTTCAGGAATCAGCCCGGAGCCGGGATATATTTCGGTATTGCTGTGTCGGTTTTATGTTATGCCATATATATAATTCTCGTCGGCGGTACATACCTTAGCGGTCGGTTGTTTTCTCTGCCAGTATTTGCATCATTATATCTGCTGTGCCATATGGTGCATCAGGCAAACATAAGGCAAAAAAGAATGCCGATGGGTGGTGCTGTCATGCTGCTGGTCGGTTTTTTAGCGTTTGCTGTTTATCCATCAGATGTGAAAATGGCAACGGTATGCAAATCTTGTTTTGTCGGTGTGGACAAGGACAACTGGGAACAGAAAATAGAATTTGTCGACTGGGTGGCCGGTACAGAAAAGCTGCCGCAGTTCGGCGTGCGTAAAATCAAGCAGTCGGTAGCCATAATTGGCTCGATTGGTGTTCTGGGCTACGAAACAGATACCCGGGTGAAGGTCCTTGACCCCATCGGGCTGTCCGATCCGCTGATGGCCCGATTACCTACAAAAATCCGGAAGATACCCAGCATGGGCATGCTGAGCCGCAATGTACCCAAAGGGTATCCTTACGCATCGGTGACCGGTGACATCAGCCGCATGCCCGAAGAGCTGGGCCGGTATTATGCGCCCTTGCGCATGATCGTATCCGGGCCGCTATGGAGCAAGGAACGGCTGACGGAGATCGTCCGCTTCAATCTAGGTGAATATGATGGGCATCTGGAAAATTATATTCAGGCTACCGCGCGCCAGCCGATATCGCGGCGGCAATAACCTTCCGGCCATTCGATGAGATCGACTGCCCGGTAGGCATTGACTTGCGCTTCTTTGATCGTTTTGCCCAGCGCCGTCACGCCAAGCACACGCCCGCCTGTGGCAACGGTTTTGCCATCCCTGATGCTGGTGCCGGCATGGAATATTTTTACGTCAGGCAGAGTAGCAGTTTTATCCAGCCCATTGATGATGGTGCCTTTCTCGTATACGCCGGGGTAGCCTTTGGCGGCCATCACCACGCATACGGCTGCATCATGACAGAAAGTTATGTTTACGTTCTCTAGCCCGCCGGCGCTGCAAGCGTGCAACACCGGAAAGAGGTCGCTGGTCAGGCGCGCCATCAGCACCTGCGTTTCGGGATCGCCAAAGCGCGTGTTGTATTCCAGCAGTTTGGGGCCGCCCTTGGTTAGCATCAGCCCGGCGAACAGCACGCCTTTGAACGGGCAGCCTTCTTTTTGCATGGCATCCATGGTCGGCCGGATGATAGTGTGCATCACGGCAGAGCGCAGCGCTGCGTCCACCAGAGGCGGCGGCGCATAGGTGCCCATGCCGCCGGTGTTTGGGCCTTTATCGCCATCATAAGCACGTTTGTGATCCTGCGCGTATCCGAACTCTACGGCGTTCGTACCATCGCATAATGCAAAAAAGCTGACCTCCTCGCCATCTAAGAATTCTTCGATGACCACCGAATGGCCGCTGTCACCGAAAGAACCGGCGAACATATCTTCTACCGCTTGCTGTGCTTCTTGCTTTGTTGTCGCAATGATCACACCTTTACCGGCGGCCAGTCCATCGGCCTTTACCACGATCGGGAAATTCTTTCCTTCAAGGAATTTGAGCGCATCGGTTCTGTTATGGAAATACCCGTAAGCGGCGGTGGGTATATCATATTTCGCGCACAGATCTTTCATAAAGCCTTTGGAGCCTTCCAGCCGGGCCGCTTTGGCGCTCGGGCCAAAGCAGGTTATGCCGGCGGCTTCGAGCGTATCCACCAACCCTTCGACCAGCGGCTGCTCCGGCCCGACCACGACCAGCGCAATGTCCTGCCGCTTGCAGAATGGAATAATCTCATCCGCGGTTTTGATCGCCACGCACTCGGCATCTTCCGCGATGCCGCCATTGCCCGGCGCGCAGAAAACTTTTTTCACCGACGGCGATTGTTTCATCCGCCAGCAGATCGCGTGTTCGCGTCCGCCGGAACCGATTACTAAAACATGGGCCATTGCTTTTTCTTTCTAATTACAATCAACATGCTAGACTCCCCTCATGCCAGAAACCGCCCCCGACTTCAACCATAACCAGCCGGAATATACGGTCAGCGAGGTGTCGCAGGCAGTCAAACGGGTGCTGGAAGGTCATTTCGGACATATCCGGTTACGCGGCGAGATATCCGGCTGGCGCGGCGCACATAGCTCGGGCCATGCGTATTTTTCTCTCAAAGACGACAAATCCGTGATCAACGCGGTGTGCTGGAAAGGCACCATGGCGCGGCTGGCCCACAAGCCCGAAGAAGGGCTGGAAGTGATCGCCACCGGTAAGATCAGTTCATTCAATGGTAAATACCAGATCATTGTGGAAAATATCGAACCGGCGGGCGAGGGTGCGCTGATGGCGCTGCTGGAAAAGCGCCGCAAAATGTTCGAAGCCGAAGGATTATTTGCACAGGAACGTAAGAAGCCGCTGCCATACCTGCCACGTACGGTCGGCGTCATTACTTCACCCACCGGCGCGGTCATACGCGACATATTGCACCGCATATCTGACCGGTTTCCGGTGCATGTGCTGGTATGGCCGGTGGCCGTGCAAGGCGAAGGTGCAAAGGAACAGGTGGCGGCAGCTATTCGCGGATTCAACACCAGCATCACCCACCGGCCCGATGTGATCATCGTGGCGCGCGGTGGCGGGTCGCTGGAAGATCTGTGGGCGTTCAACGAAGAGATCGTGGTGCGCGCCGCCGCCGAATCTGCCATTCCTCTGATATCTGCAGTAGGCCATGAAACCGACACCACGCTCATCGATTTTGTTTCCGATCGCCGTGCTCCCACCCCTACAGCGGCCGCCGAGATGGCGGTGCCAGTGCGAGATGAGCTGCGCATCACGCTTACCCAAATCGAAACGCGCAGGAGATCAGCTCTTCAACAGCTATTGACGCGGCGCAAGGAACAGCTGGCCGGGCTGGCGCGTGGCTTGCCCAAACCGGAACAGCTTTTGTCGCATGCGACGCAGCGGCTGGATGACCGGAGTGAGCGGCTGGCGGCAGCATTACTAGTGAACCTGCACAAAAAACACCAGCAGCTGGCGGTGTGCGCAGCATCATTGCGCCCGCAGGTATTACGACAGGAGATAGTGCGTTACGGGCAGGCGGCGGCGGAATTGCAGGTGCGGATGAATACTGCGATGCCGCGTACCATCGCGCGCAGCGAAGAGAAACTTCAGCACATCACGGCACTGCTGGAAAGTGTGAATTACAAAAAAGTGCTGCAACGTGGCTTTGCACTGGTGCGTGCGGAAAACAAGCAGCTGGTAACATCAGCGCAGGAAGCGCAAAGGCAAAAGGTTCTTTCGGTAACCTTTGCCGATGGTGAAATAATGGTAACTGCAAAATGACACAGGCCGGGGCAACCCCCCGGCCTGCTGGCTGTCAAGTACAACCGTGTTGGCGATTAGCCAGCGCGGTAGTACGAGGTGGTGCGGTAGATGCGGTCGGCCTCGAGTTCTTTCTTCTCGAACCAATCCTCATCGATCGTACCGTGTACGGTCACCACATCACCTACGTTCAGTTTGTCGGCATCAAAGTTCATATCCGAGGTTTCGACCTGGATATTGCCTGCACCATAATTCAGCAGGAACTCATCGTTGTTGACTACCTGTGTGATGGTGCCGCTAAGGCTTATACGCATGTCGTTTTTAAGTGAATTATTATCATAATCGTAGCTGGCATGGGGAACATAGCGGTGGTCTTTTGTCCAATACACGCGCGAATAATTGGTGCCATCGTGGGTCAGGCTGGTAGCCTCGATCTCTTTACCCGCAAAGTAATTATCGTCTATCTCGCCAGCCACCCGCACTGCATCTCCTGGCCTGAGCACTAACTCTGCGCCTTCCGTGAACAGGTTCGGCCATTTGTCATTGGTATCCACCTTAATAATGCCACCGTTGTAATTCATGGTAAATTCATCCTTGTCGGTCACCTCCTTCACGGTGCCGTGCAACGTGACGTACATATCATCCTTCAGGCGCTTGTTTGTCGTGGTATTCGTGGTGTCGGCGGCCAGCACACTTGTGGATGCCAGCATTACGGCAGACAGGCTTGTTACGCCTGCGAATCTGGTTATAGTAAACATATATGCACTCCTGTACATTTTGATTAAACACATCACATGGTGTGCATTATGCGAACATACGGATTATTTTTCCATCGCATGAAGGCATGGATGATATAAGCAGCCCGTAAAGGTTTAGGGGCGTGGCCAGCGTTGGTGCACCCAGAACCATTGCTCAGGGTGTTCACGTATCCACGATTCCAGGATTGCATTAACCGTGCACATGATCTTCTCGGCGTCGCGTTCGATATTACCGGTTCTTTCAATGTCCAGCGGAGGATAGGTAAAGGATCTGAAATGTGCGCCTGATGTGCGCACTACACGGGCAGGGATTATGGGCAGGTCATAACGCAAGGCCAGCTGGGCCAATGCTGGAGCGGTCATGGCGTGTATACCAAAAAAGGGCACTGGTATGCCGTCATTCATTTTCTGGTCGACCAGCATGGCGATCGCTTCGCCGTTCTTGATCGCGCGTGCCATCTTCACTGCGCCGGCCGGGCCCTTGGGAAACATATTACGCGCCCAGGTGGAACGTATGTCAGCGATCATATCGTCGACATAGGGATTGTTGGATTTGCGATATACCGATGTAATGGGCACGCCATGGGCGTATGCTACGTATGCCAGTAATTCCCAGTTTCCAACATGGCCGGAAAAGAAAAATACTGGGGCTCCCGGTTTTGGCATATATTCGCCGCCTATGATCTCGATGCGCCGGGTCAGGACGGGGTTATGGTGATGCGCCAGCTCGGCAGCTACACGTCCCAGATTGTCCCACATGTTCTGTAAAATAACGTTGCGCTCGTCAGGGCTGCGTTCGGGCAGGAAGCGCGCAAGGTTTTGCTGTGCTGTACGGTGAGCCTTTAGGCGCGGGCCTATGCGACGCCCCAGCCAGCCGCCAAGGGCAGAGGCAGCATCCAAAGACAGCAGGCGCAGCAGGCCGAAGAATAACTTCAGGCCCAATGCCTCAATCCGGTATTGCAGGTTCTTTTTCATTATGTTTTGTCATAACAGGGTTTAGCAACGCGTCCAGCATTTCAGGGGCATCGAATTGCAGGGAAATGGGCACCACCGTCACCAGTGCCTTGAGCCGGTCTGGCAGGCGTGCCGCATCCTTGCTGGTGGTTGCCAGTATGGCGCCAGACCGTTGCGCATGCTCTGCCAGCTGCTCGATCTCTCGCTCATGGTATGGATAATGGTCGGCAAATATTCGGGTCTCGATGACATTGGCGCCCAGCTGCCGCAGTGTATCGAGGAACTTCTCGGGTATCGCCAGTCCGCAGAATGCGAGAACGCTCTTGCCTTTCAGCAATTCAGCGTTCTTATCGGGCACCGTTCGCGCCGTCAGTACGGGCAGCCGTTGGGGCAATGCCAGTGCCAGAGACTGCGGGTTGATGTGGATAATGGCATCAGCGCGGTCATAGGCTTGTTCGGGCCATTCGCGTAAGGGGCCGGCAGGAATCGGCAGTCCATTACCCAGCCCGGTCTTGCCATCGATTACAAGCAGCGACAGATCCTTATGCAATGACGGGTTTTGAAATCCGTCATCTGTGATAATCAGTTCAGCGCCGTGTCGTAGGGCAAAGCGGATGCCATCCAGGCGGTTCTTGGCAATAATGGTGGGCAGCACGTTCGCCAGCAGCAGCGGTTCATCGCCCACCTCTTGTGATGTGTGTCCGGAGGGGCTTACCTGCAACGGCCCCAAAAGCGTGCCTTTGTAGCCACGGCTGACAAACCATGCATTGATGCCGCGTGATTTGCATAGCGTTCCGATATGCAGTGCGGTGGGCGTTTTCCCCGCGCCGCCCGCAGTCAGCCCGCCAACGCAGATTACCGGCACATCCATGCGTACCGGCGGGGTAAATAAAAAACGCAAGCGAATCATCAGCGGGTAGAACAGACTGAACGGATATAATAGCCATGCAATAGGCCCGCGCGCGGCCCAGAATTCCGGCGTGTTCATACGTTCCTGCCTTTGTATGCCAGTACCGGCGACAGGAAGGTAATGAGCCGCTCGACCGCGCCGCCAAGGGATTCCACACAGTTGCGTGCCTGTCTTTGCAACAGGTGCGTTTTCTGTTCGTTGCCGAGCAGTACCGAAAGCTGTGCCGCCAGGTCAGCCGCATTCTTCACGCGGATACAGCCCCCGGCTGCTTCCAGTTTATCGAACACATCGGTGAAATTATAGGTGTACGGGCCGGTAAGGATAGCGGTGGAAAGCCGCGCCGGTTCCAGCGGGTTCTGCCCGCCATGCGGCACCAGCGAGCCACCCATGAACGCTACGGTGCACAGCCGGTAGAATAACCCCAGCTCACCCATAGTATCGGCAATATACAGTGACGTGTCGGCGGCGATGGAATCCCCACGCGAGCGCAGGGCAACACGGTGATTCTTGCCAAGTTCCTGCGACAACGCCGCGCCGCGTTGCGGGTGGCGCGGTACGATGAGAGTAAGAAGGTTCGGGCGCGTTGCGCTAAGCAATGTGTGGGCCTCGAGTATCTGTTTTTCTTCGTCCGGATGGGTGCTCGCCGCCAGAAGAAGCGTACGTCCTTTGGTTTTTTCTTTCAGCCATGCAAGTTTTTCTTCGTCACAGGCGAGTGGGCGTGCATCGTATTTCAGGTTTCCGACGCATTGCACTGGATGTGCGCCTAGTGCCGAGAGCCGCTGTGCATCCTGCTCTGTCTGTGCAAAAACAAAATCGAATGCCTGCATCATGCGCCGCGCCATGCGCGGCCGTTTATTCCATCCACGGAATGATCGTTCCGATATGCGACCATTGATCACGCCCATGAAACATTGCCAGCGGTTCGCCGCACCGATCAGGTTCGGCCAGAATTCGGATTCCACCCACATGGCGAGGTCGGGCCGCCAGTGGCGCATGAAACGTTCGGTGGCATCGGGCGTATCGACCGGGGCATACTGATGGATAACACCGGCGGGCAGGCGGGCTGCCATCAGCCGTGCGGAGGTTACGGTACCGGTGGTCAGCAGATACTTCATATGCGGGTATTGCTTAAGCATCAACTCTATCAGCAGCAGCACTGAATTTGCCTCGCCCACACTGGCCGCATGTATCCAGCATAACCTGCCCAATGGGCGCTGGGCAGAAGGATGTCCCAGCCGCTCCTGCCCGCGCGCGGCATCTTCTTTGCCGCGCCAGCGGCGAAGCTCCAGCCATAGCGGAACCAGCGGCGCGACCGCATGGCTCAAAACCCGATACAAGTCAGGCATGATCTGCCTGCTTAAGCAATTCATTCATGGCCCGCTCGATGGTGGTTCGTGCCAGTTCTTCATCGGCATCTTCGGTGATATGGATGGGTTTGCCAATCAAAAAGCGAATACGCCCGAATGGCAGCGCCAGCATAAATTGATCCCAGCTACGCATGCGCTTGTGGCGGCTGGAATGGAAGGTAACCGGCAGCACGGGCCGTCCGGAAAATTTTGCAATGGCCGATACACCCTTAGCAGCTACACACGCCGGGCCACGCGGCCCATCAGGGGTGATGCTGATATTGTCGCCCGCCTGTAGAAGTTTTAGAATGCCGGTGACGGCTTCCTTGCCGCCGCGGCTGGTAGAGCCGCTCACGGTTTTCTGTCCGAAATGACCGATAACCTGCGAGATGAGTTTACCGTCACGATGCAGCGAGATAAGGACATGCATCTGGCGCTGAGGCGGACAGAAAGCAGGCAGCAACATCATTCGGCCATGCCAGAAGGCAAAGATACCGTTCTCATTTCCCTGCAGATAGCGCAGCGCTTCGGGGTGAACATGTTTCTCGACCCGGCTGGTGATCCTGACCAGCACGATATACCCCGCCAGCAGCCAGCTGAGGCCGTATTGCGTGGCCCGATGTTTGAGGATTTTTTTGCCAAGGGCCATGGGTTATCGGGTGGTTTCGATTTCTAGATTATTGGCATAGAGCTGGAAGTATTTGCCCTGCCGTGCCATGAGGCTGGTATGGGTACCGGATTCCACGACGCGTCCTGCCTCCATGACATAAATAATGTCGGCATTAACGATGGTTGAAAGGCGATGCGCGATCACCAGCGTGGTGCGGCCTTGCATCAGGCTGTGCAGCGCCTGTTGTATTGCGCGTTCAGACTCGTTATCCAGCGATGAGGTGGCTTCGTCGAGCAATAATATAGGGGCATTCTTCAACATGGCGCGCGCGATGGCGATGCGCTGGCGCTGGCCGCCGGACAGGCGTATGCCGTGGGCGCCGACCATGGTGTCGTAGCCCTCGGGCATAGCGCATATGAATTCGTCGGCTGCGGCGTAATTGGCTGCGGCCATGATCTCTTCATCGGTCGCGTCATCGCGGCCATAGGCGATATTGGCGCGGATGGTGTCATCGAACAGCATGGTCTCCTGCGGCACATACGCCATAACATGGCGCAGCGAATGCATGGTAACCAGCCGTATATCCTGACCGTCGATGGTGATGGAACCGCTGTCGATATCGTAAAAGCGCAACAGCAGATTCATCAGGGTGGACTTTCCGCCGCCGGAAAGGCCCACAAGGGCTGCGGTCTTCCCTGCCGGAACTTCCAGTGTGATGTTCTCCACACCAACGCTGCCAGAACGGTATGTGAACGTTACGGAATCGAAACGAATATTGCCATGATCCAGCCGCAATGGTTTTGCATTCGCCCGGTCGGTGATAAGCGGCGGCGTATCAAGCACCGAAAACAGGCGAGCCGCAGCCACCATGCCTTCTTGCAGCGTGGTGTTTAAGCCCGCGATCGAACGCACCGGTTTGTATGCCATGAGGAATGCGGTGATGAACGAGAAGAATGCACCCGGCGTGGTCTGGCCGTCGAGCACCTGGAAGCCGCCATACCAAATGACGCTGGCAATGGAAACACCGCTGAGTATCTCCATAATGGGAGTGGCTGCGGTCTGTACGCGCGACGCTTTATAATACAGCCCGAACAGCGACTCGATGATGAAATTGGCGCGTTTTATTTCGAAGCCTTCGCGATTGTAGGATTTCACGGTACGCACACCTTGGAATATTTCATCCAGCGTAGAGGTGAATCCACCCAGCTCGTTCTGGGTAGCATGGGATATCTTGCGCATTCGCTTGGACAGGCGAATGACCGGATAAATGGCGATAGGAAATACCAATAGCGCGATCACCGCCAGCTCGGCATTCTGGTAAAACATCACTCCAATCAGGAACACCATAGAGAGCAGCTCCTTAGCCAGTGCGGTAAGCACGTTGGAAAAGGCATTGCGCATCAGGTTGATGTCGTTGGTAAAGCGCGAGATCATGCGGCCAGCCGATTCGTTGGTGAACAGGCCGACATCGCTGATCATCAGGTGGGCGAACAAACGCTTCTGCATATCGGCGATGATGCGCTGGCCTACGTATCGCATAGAAAGCGCGTTGCCATAATTTGCTGCCGCTCCGATGACCGCGATCACGAATACGGCGATCGGAATCAGCATGAGCATGGTGCGATCTTTTTTGATGAATATTTCGTCGAGCGCCGGTTGCATCATCCATGCGTTGGCGGCGGTGGCGGTGGCCACCACGATCATGCATAACACGGCAAACAATATGCGCGTACGGTACGGGCGGATATGTTCGCGCAGCAGCCGCTTCAGTATAGTTTTCGATGTGTAGTTATACAGCATTCCCATGGTTATACACCTGCAATGGTCATGGCGTCTATGCGCAGGGTGGGCGAATTGGCGGCATATAGGAATTCGAGGTCATTGGCCGGTGTGGCGTGTGCGAACATATCGGCAAGATTGCCTGCAATGGTGATTTCGGAAACCGGGTGGGCGATTTCCCCGTTAATGATGGCCAGTCCGGATGCTCCCTGGCTGTAGTCACCGGTAACGGTGTTGATGCCCATGCCGAATGTTTCGGTAATGTATACACCGTGTTTTATATCCTGTATCAGTTCCTCCGGCGACAGCGTGCCGTTATGCATGTAAAGGTTCGATGCCGCAGGCGAGGGCGGTGAGCCCAATGCGCGCGCCGCATGCCCGGTGGTGATAAGTCCCAGCTTGTTGGCCGTGCGCACGTCCAGCAGCCAGCTTTTTAGCATTCCATCTTCAACCAGATGGCACGCCTGTGTCTTCACGCCTTCGCCGTCAAACGGGCGCGAAGCAAGGCCGCGCACGATCAGCGGGTCATCCGTTATGGTGATGCCCGGCGCAAACACGGGTTGATTCATTTTATTTTTCAGGAAGCTGGTGCCACGGGCGATCGCGCTGCCGGAAATGCTGCGTGCGAAAATGCCAAGCAGGCTGCGCGCCGTGCGTGGGTCAAACACCACCGGCATGGCTTGGGTAGCGATTTTCTGTGGGTTCAGGCGGCGCAGTGCCCGGCAGGCTGCTTGGATGCCGATGCTTTGCGGACTGAACAGGTCGGCACAGTGCCGCGCAGAGCTGTAGGCATGGTCGCGTTCCATTGTATCGCCTGTCCCCGCGAGCAAAGATGCAGAAATGGAAAACATGCTTTTACGGTAGCAATGCGCAAAGCGGATATCGTTGTCACCCGCAGCAAGGCAGAGTATGGTCTGGTTATGGCTGGTGTGCGCGCCTTCGGAATTGGTAATGCCATCTATGTCGCGTCCGGCATCTTCGGCGATCCGGCTTTGCTCCTGCAACCAAGCAATATCAGGCACCATGCCATCTTCCAGATTAAGATCGGGAATCGTGTCGGGATACAAGGAAGCATCCGCTAGTGTGCTGTCGGGGTCGTCGGTGGCGGCGCGCGCCATGGTCACAGCCTGATCTGCCAGTTGCCTGAGAGCATCTGTGTGCATGCCGGTCGTAGATACGACAGCCTGTTTGTGGCCGCACAGTACACGCAGCCCGATAGCCGCGCTTTCGGAGCGCTCAATATCTTCGGGCTGGCCCATACGGTAGCCTGCAGAAATGTCCGTGCTTGCGATGAACAATCCGTCGGCTGCATCGGCGCCACAACGGCGCGCCTGAGTGATGAGCCAGGATAGAGTATCAAGTTCTTTTTGCATGACCCCAAGGGTTTAAATTAAAAAGTATGTATTGGCAATGCATACACAGCTATGCAGATAAAGGAGTTGCCTGTTTTTGTTTTTTAAGTAAATATGGTGGGTGATTCAGTTTAAAATGTGACGATTGGCCTTGTCCTCAACCTCAGCCAGACCTAAAGTTTTTCGCCTGCCGGTAGCAGAACCGGAGGCACAGGACGGGCGTGCGCGCCAATTATTCGACTGGCTTGCCCTTAATAAACCTGCCGTAAGTATTACATTGGTGCTGGCATTGATGGCGGTAACCATGACCGGGCTTTCTAAGGAAAACAAAGCCAAACCCGAGCAACTGAAAAAAAATGAAGATAATTTTACTTTCTTTGCGCCGGACGCACAAAGGGCGAGGGGAGCAGACCAACCGTTTGTTATAAAGGATGAAAATAGCGAAATTGTCGGCCAGATTACCAAAATACCAGCCGAAGGAGAAGAGTTGAATCAAATAAAATCCACTACAGATGTTGACAACAGGACGCAACGGGATTTACTGTCAGTCGTCAATAAACATTAACCATTAGTGGGTTCCATTATGTTCAAGTCATTTGCGTTTGCGGCGCTTGCGTCGCTGGTGGTCTGTTCGTCGGCAGCATTTGCCGCAGGTAAGGCAGATATTTTGGGTATCGTGACCGGGCCAAAGACCGGAACCTATTTCGCTTTCGGCAAAGATATTTCGGAGGTGAGCGCCAAAGCGGGTGTGAATGTGGAGGCAAAAACCTCGGAAGGTTCCATCGATAACATCAAGCGTATCAACAGTGCCGAGAATGCTGCGGTGGGTATTGTGCAATCCGATGTGCTGGGTTTCCTTGCGCGTTCAAAAAGCCCCGATTCGATCAAAATGGCAAGTAACCTGCGCATGATCTTTCCGTTCTACAATGAGGAAGTACACATTCTGGCTCGTAAAGAAATTAAAAACTTTTCAGATTTGGAAGGCAAGAAAGTTGCCATTGGTGAAGAAGGAAGCGGAAATATGCTGACCTCAATTAACCTGTTTTCCATGATGAATGTGAACCCGGCGGAAATGAAAAAGATCTCGCCGGCGCAGGGTGTGGTATCGGTGCTGCGCGGCGAACTGGACGCCGTGGTATCGGTGGCTGGCAAGCCGGTGCGACTGTTCAAGAACCTCGAAGACCTGACGCTGCCGGAAAACCAGAAATACGCGCCCATGCTCGATCAGGTACATTTCCTGTCGCTCGATAATCCCAAAATGCTGGAAGAATATAAGCCAGCCGAAATCGCCAAGACCGATTATAATTTCGTGAAACAGGCCGTGCCTACTATTGCGGTGCAAGCCGTACTGGTGTCGTACGATTTTGCAGGCACCGGCAGTAAACGCCGCTGCGATATGCTGGCGGGCATGGCCAAAGCCGTGCGCGACCATATAGAAGAGCTGAAAAAAACCGGTCACCCGAAATGGAAAGAGGTCGATCTTGATGGCAAGACGGCGTACTGGAAGAAGGACAGCTGCGTATGGCCGGATGCTGCCGGGCAGGCTGCAGAAGATTCCAAAGGCCTTGAGCACGACCTGATCACCATCATCGAAGGCGCGAATTAGTTTTTGATCACGCCCAGGCGTCGCCAGCGCTGAGCTCACCCATGTTTTTTACTGCTAAAACAGGTGGCCGGATTTTTTTGCCTTGGCGTCCAGATAGGCCTGGTTATATTTTCCGGCGCCTGTTTTTAATGGTACGCGCTCTGTGATCGCGATGCCGTAATGCCTAAGCTTCTCGATCTTTGCCGGATTATTGGTCATCAGGCGCACCTGTCCGATACCCAGCTTGCTGAGCATTTCCGCGGCCAGCGTAAAATCACGTTCGTCTTCGTCATATCCGAGCATTAAGTTCGCATCGTAGGTGTCGAAGCCCTTTTCCTGCAGCGCGTAGGCGCGTATTTTGTTGGCGATGCCGATACCGCGTCCTTCCTGATGTAAGTAGAGCAGCACGCCGTGGCCCGCTTCTTGAATTTGCCCAAGGGCCACCTGCAACTGGTCGCCGCAGTCGCAGCGCAGGCTGCCCAATATGTCACCGGTGATGCACGACGAATGCACACGGATCAGCGGCGCATGTTGTTTTTCCGGTTCACCGACCAGCAGTGCCAGATGCGTTGACGTTCCAAAACGGGTGCGGAAGCAATAGATGCGGGTGTCTTCGGCGCCCTGCACCGGCAGGTTCGCATGGGTAACTTCCACTATATCCAGCGGCGGCGCGGCCCAGTATCCGGCAATATCTTCCATATTCACATCCAGCCACTGTGACGGAAAATCGCTGTCCTGAATAAGTAACATGGCGGGCAGCAACGTTGCATGTTTGGCCAGCGTAATAAGCGTGCCATATATGCTTTGCGCAGACAGTAGTTTGATATCGGGCAGGTCGGCCTGTTTGGCCAGCGGATCGGCGAGGCTGCGCATCTGCTCCAGCGTCCAGCCGGAAACATCCACACATACCACGCCCTCTTTGGTCTCGCTTAATTTCAGGTGGTTGGCACGCGCGCCGGTGATAAGCAAGCGCAGATTTTCCTGCGGCAAACCGGCAAAAAGCTGCGGTGTTATCCCTTCAAGCGGGCAGGCTCCCATGGAGGTATCCTGCGTATCAAACACAATACCTAATTGGCGGCGCAGCTGGTCGACCGCACGCCCGGCGGCCAGATGCTGCATACTGATAATGCCATCTTCGTTAATTCGTTCCATCACGTTCTTTTCCAGTCTCACTGTGCACGGTAGCGTAATCTATCAGGTTTTTTGATAGATGAAACCTTTTGCAGGATATACCGCACCAAAATTACGTGATCCGGCGGTCTGGAAGCGTACATTTGTCCAGTCGTTGCGGGCAGACACGTCAATTACCGTCATGGCGTCATAGATAAGGCCGCGGCCAAAGGCATCCTTCCCCCAGTTGGCATGGGTTACTACAATGGTGCGCGGCTCGACCACCTGCCGTACCACCGCCACATGTCCATGACGTAATTTTGCGGTTTGTGATAGCACCAGCACAGCCCCTGGCCATGGGCGCTGGCCGCGTAGATAGCCTGATTGCGGCGCTTTATTCCACCATTCATGGGCGTTGCCACGTATCTGGATGCCCGAAAGCTCGCGCGCATACGGCACACATTGCGTGTAAGAACCAGAGCCACTTGGCCCGGAAGAACAGGCACTTAGGCCCAGAATTGTCAAAATCATCAAAAACCGCATAGGCAGCAGCATACATCCTGTGGATGTCGCTAGCAAGCAAAGCAAAAGAAACGATTTCTTTAAGGGGGCGGGTAGGCTATACAGGCAGCCATCATGAACCAAAGAATAAATATTATCGGTCTCAGCCTGCTGGAGTTGCAAGAAAGGCTGGTTGAACACGGCTTTGAAAAATACCGTGCCGCGCAGATATGGGGTTGGCTGTATAAAAAAGGTGCTCACGATTTTTCGGTGATGAGCAGTATCGCTAAGCCGCAGCAGGCCAAATTGGCCGAATTGTTCTCGCTGGAGCGTCCGGAAATTTCCAAGAACCTCACCTCGTTCGACAACACGCGCAAATGGCTGCTGAAATTTGAAGACGGCAACCAGGTGGAGACCGTGTTCATTCCCGAAGAAGACCGCGGGGCACTCTGCGTTTCCTCGCAGGTAGGCTGCACGCTTTCCTGCAGCTTTTGCCACACCGGCACCATGAAGCTGGTGCGCAACCTGACTGCCGCCGAGATCGTCGGGCAGGTGATGATCGCGCGTGACCAGCTGAACGAGTGGGACAAGCGCCGCGAGGATTGCCTGTTCACCAACATTGTGATGATGGGCATGGGCGAGCCGCTGTATAATTACGATCAGGTGGCCAAAGCACTCAAGATCATTATGGATTCGCACGGTATCGCGCTGTCCAAACGGCGCATTACCTTATCCACATCGGGTGTGGTGCCGATGATCGAACGCTGCGGCAAGGAACTGGAAGTGAACCTGGCCATTTCCCTGCATGCCGTGCGCGATGACCTACGTGATGAGCTGGTGCCACTGAACAAGAAATACCCGCTTGCCGAATTGCTGCGTGCCTGCCGTGAATACCCGGCAGCCAGCAATGCGCGCCGCATCACCTTTGAATATGTCATGCTTAAAGGCATGAATGATACGGATGAAGACGCGCGCGAACTGTGCCGGTTGCTCAAAGGCATCCATGCCAAGGTGAACCTGATCCCATGGAACCCATGGCCGGGCGCCAAGTACGAAACCTCGTCGCGCAACCGCCAGCACGCCTTCGCCAAAATACTTAATGATGCCGGTTATTCCTCGCCTATCCGTGCTACCCGCGGGCAGGATATTTACGCCGCCTGCGGCCAGCTGAAATCCGATTCAGAGCGCAAAAAGGGCGAAAAGGTGTGGCTGGGAAAAAATGAAACGCGCCCGCAAAACTGAACAACTTGAAGATATGATTAATATCGGCCCGGCGATGGCAGGCTGGTTGCGACAGGCGGGCATACATAGGCCCGATGACGTGCGCGATCTCGGCGCAGTAGAATGTTACTTGCGTATCTCAACTGTTCATCGCAACGCAGCCAATCGTATGGCGCTTTATGCACTGTATGGCGCCATTCATAATGAGAATTGCACCTGGCTTGCTCCCGATATAAAAGAAATGCTCGAAGGCATGTTACAAGAGGCGGGCAAATGAAAAAAGTCCTTGTTTCCGGTATGATTGGCAATGGCCTTGAGTGGTATGATTACGCGCTCTACGGCCAGATGGCATGGCTACTGTCGCGCCTGTTCTTCCCGGAAGGCGACGCTACGGTTGCGCTGCTTGCCACTTACGGCGTATTTGCCGCCGGTTTCATTGTGCGGCCGCTGGGGGCCATATTATTCGGCTGGATCGGCGACAAATATGGCCGCAAGCGCGCCATGGTCATCGCCGTGCTGATGATGGCGATCCCCACCGGCTGCATCGGCCTGCTGCCCACCTATGCCGAGATCGGTATTTTAGCGCCTATATTACTTACGATTATCCGCCTGCTGCAGGGCCTGTCACTGGGTGGTGAGTTTGCCGGTTCGATGGTCTATATTGTCGAACATGCACCGCAGAATAAGCGCGGTGTGGCAGGCAGCGCGTCGCTCATCAGCCTGAATCTGGGTTTTCTGCTTGGCCTTTTGGTGGTGCAGGGATTCATGCAGGTGCTGGGAACCGAGGCATTTGAGGCATGGGGCTGGCGCATTCCGTTCCTCACCGGCATCGCCATCGGGCTGATCGGTTTTTACATTCGCAGCCATTGCACCGAAAGCCCGGTATACGAACAAAGCCGCGCTACCGGCCAACTGGCCAAGGCACCGCTTCGCCGCGCGTTTCGTGAGCATCCATGCGAGATATTGCAGGCGTTCGTCATCTACATGGCGGTGACCATGCCCTTTTACCTTGCCGCAGTATATTTCATCAGCTTCACCCACAAGCAGCTCGGCCTGCCGATGGAGCAGGCTATCACTTTTAACATCATCAACATATTCCTGATGGGGCTGGCCTATTATCCCGCTGCTTGGCTGTCGGACCGTTATGGCCGCAAACGAGTGATGATGACCGCAGCGATGGCAGTGTTGCTGCTGATTGTGCCGATATTCACCCTGTTCACGCCGGGTGGTGACCCGCTTACCATCGGTTTCGGCCAGGCGCTGTTCGCCTTTGTGTTGGGATTTTACCTCGGGCCGGTGGCGGCGCTCTTGGTGGAGATGTTCCCGACGCCGGTGCGCTACACCGGCATGGCGATATCGTATAACCTGACGGCGGCGCTATTCGGTGGCACCGCGCCATTTGTGTGCGAATGGCTGATCGCGACTACAGGCAGCTATATGCCGGTCGCGTATTATGTGATGCTATGCAATGCGGCAGCACTCATCGCCTTGTGGCGCTACCGCGACCGTTACCGTGAGCCGTTATACTGACATGATATAATAATAGCTCAGGCCCAGATACGCGATCTCCATCACCACCGCCAGTGTGCGCTGGATGCTGCGCGGCTCGCTGGTGAATGCCCGGATCAGGAAAAAGTATTTGAAGGTATGCACGGCAAACAGCAACATTCGCCCGGTGTGCGTGGCATAATAAATCGGGGTGATTTCGGAGAAATGCAAGATCAGGTTCAGCGGTGAGCCTTCCAGCAGCATCAGGTTGACGAATTCCGGCCGTTCCAGAAGCAACGCAGAAAGCGTAATAACCATCTGAATAAAAATAAGGGTGGTTGCGCTTAGGGTATTCATTTCGCCTTTCCCGTGCAGTTGCGCGCAGCATAGCAACGCGTTCGGGCGCTGTCCAGCGCGCAAACAGGGAGTTGCAGCAAAATCTTGACTTTACAGGGGGTATGGATTAGGCAGACGGTCTGCCCAGAGCGGGCGGGGTTTTCCCGCATGTGGAGGAGTGGCCGAGTGGTCAATGGCAGCAGACTGTAAATCTGCCCGCGTATGCGTTCGTAGGTTCAAATCCTACCTCCTCCACCATTTTCCAATGCCGCATACAAAATTATGGCCCGTTTTGGGCTTGATTAATATTCGTTAATCTTTAGGGTGGTGCAAACACATGTTACACCTCATAATGTCATGGAAAACTCTGCTCTTCGCATATTGAAAGAATACTCAGAAGGCAAGCATTGCTGGCGAAGAGTTGTGCGCAACCTGAAGCTATGGGATTTTGATGAGCTGAAAACTCTTATGGCACAGCACAACCTGCCCATGCCGACATTGCATGCGGCCAGCGACCAGAAAAATATAGATGCCCTCATGAAGCGCATAGCTGGAGAAGGCCCATGAATGCTCCTGCAAAACTGGCGCTTCCTTCCGTCGTTTATCTGATGCTGGATAACAATCTTTATTCACGCGATATGATGAAGCTATTGCGGGATTTTTCTGCCGTGTTGGGTAAGCTTGGCATACAAGCCAAATATATTGAGACCACACAGGGCTTTCGGGAGAAGTCGCGTGATGTATTGCACCCTTCCGTGGATGCTACGGAAAATGGCGGCCGCGTTTCCTCCTACACGCAGCTTTATAAAGATCACCCGGATTGGTTTGAGCTTATACATACCCAAGAAGCCGATGATTATCTTGCGGCATTTCGAAAGGTGATAGTGGAAAAAGTCATGCCCGCAATGTGGCATAACATGACGGGCAAGCAGCAGGCAGCGTACAGGGATGCGCACCCCGGATTTGATGAACCCGCAAGCGGAGAGGTACAGGATGTACCCAGCGCATATACCTATGTACGTGAGATACAACGCAAAAGTTTTAAGATCTTGCAACACAGCGGGGGTAACCCGGCCATTACACAGGCGGAGGATATTGATGTGTTTAATCCTGCGCTATTGCAGGACACCGCCACCCCACTGGCAATGGCCATTTTACAGGCATACAACAAAGAACTGAATAATCGCAGTGTGATCAATGCCATTGTTAAAACCGACGAGGAATTTCAGGCGGCGCGATTTAATTCCGGTGACCGTTCGTGGCCGCAAGTGATCAGGAACAACCTGACAGAGCGTCCGGATGCCAGCAATTCAGTGGTGGTTGTCATTACTGATGACGGGCCTGCCGTGGAAGAATTAAAAAACGGGATAGGCCAAGATAATATCAACAAGCTGGATAGTTTTTATGTGCTATCCGGTACGGGATTTATGTTGTTAATTAACCGGATGATCAGGCATCTGGAGAAATCCGGCAAGGATATACAAATGGCAGATGCCGAAGCCGCAAGAAAAATGCTGGAACGTGATGCCGGCAGCCAATACTGGCAGCAATCCATACGCAGGGATGAAAATCTGGTTTCTGGCGCGGCACCTAAACTGTCTGACCGAATTTGCGACATCATACAAAGACAGACACACGTAGCCCCGCCACCTGAAACCGGCAAGGAAGAAATTGTTGTAAAGAATGATAAGGCATTCCCACAAAACCCCAATTACGAAGAGCATCTGGCAGCTACGGTTCGCCTGGTGGGTGCTATGCACAAACTATCAACCAAAACCCTACAGGAGGAATATCAGGCAAGGCAGGAAGAAAAAGATGGTCAAACGCTTCTCTATCTGGATGAAGGGTCGAGGAGAAGTGTTGAAAAAGCCCCTGGCTTCTTTACGTTGCACGGCAGTGCGCGAAACGGGCTGTATTTTTACCCTGTATTTGCAAGAAAGATCGGCGATGTGGATTTTCGTTTCACTACAAATCCCCACAATGCCGGTGAAATACCCGGCGATCATGAACCGATCATCCGCCAGCAACTGGAAGGCGCTGGTTTCACAGATATAACAACATCCAAGGAAAAAACGCGCTCGGGGGAGGTCCGAAGGATCAAGTTCGATATGGCGTATCTTTCACCAGCCGACGGGCAGAAATATGGCCTGAGCATGGATGTAAACTTCAGTAACATGGTGCCTTTGCTACCCACCCGGCAAGTACGCTTTGGTCAAACATTCTCCGGCTTCCAGAAGCCTGTGCAGACAGGGCCTAACCCCATTCTGATCGAACACCCGTTTGAGATTCTTGGCAACAAACTGGTGGCATTGGTAGATAACCGGGGCGGCAGCAAGGAAGCACGGCTGAATGCCAAAAAGCAGGCAAAGAACATATTTGATGCCACCCAATATTTGAACCGCCACTTGGGTTATCCCGGAGAAGGTGGGTTCCATGATGACATAACCGGCCTGTATCTTGCGCAAAAGAATGGCACCATGTGGCTGATGAGCCCGGATAATCCTATTACCCGCCTGCGCTTTAACCTTGAAGTTGCAGAGAAGCTTGCACAGCCGAATAATGCTGGTGCGTTGGCGCGCATGGGTATCCACGATCAGGAGTTATTGCTTCCATACCTGATGGAGGTATACCGCGAATCCTATGGGCGCACCAAATACCTCAAGCAGCATGACCAGGAATTTGACGAAACGGCACATGAGGAGCAGGCACGAAAACGTATTCTTGAGTTCACGAGAATCGCCGAGCGCCTGCTGGAGCCATTCCGCGCCCTCAGCCCGACTGCCGGGGTGAAGCTACAGCAGGTCAATACGCCCGAGGCAGAATTCGTGCGGCTTTTAAAGCAAGGCATTGTAGATCCCGGCATGCTGCTGCGGCCAAAAGAACGTTTTGAACACTACAAGGCCGCAGGATGGCGCAATGACCGGTCACGCCTATCCTTCAAGGAGAAAATGGAAGCGTTCTTTAGCGAGAACGGCCATCCGGAATTAATCACATCGGTGGATATGGATAAATTGGAACGTGCACTGTATGAGCGCATTGCCGGGAATACACTGTTGCGCTCGCGGGCAGAACATTATGCAATACGCAAAAGCAAAAAGCTGACAGTGGTAGGGCCGGATGATCCGCCACCCGCTTTAGGAACCCAGATAACATAGTATCAACACCCAGGCTTCGCCGGATTTCTTGTGCCATGCGAGACCCGTCTTTGGTAGATATAACAGCATGTTGAATTCAAGCCGTGTAGAATTTCAAGTGGCTCCATCCATGGCTTGGCAAACTCAAATCCCACCCTTGCAAAATCCTAAAAATAGTAGATTATAGGCTCTTTTTTACCGTGGGGACGTGGTGTTATGAAGGCGCTGGTTAAAGCAAAAGCCGAAGAAGGCATCTGGCTGCAGGATGTGCCTGAGCCGGAATACGGCATCGATGATGTGCTCATCAAGGTGCTTAAAACCGGCATCTGCGGCACCGATGTGCATATCTATAACTGGGACAGCTGGTCGCAGAAGAACGTAAAACCCGGCACTGTCACCGGCCACGAATTCGTCGGCGAGATCGTGGCGATCGGCAGTAACGTGCGCGATTTCAAGGTCGGCGACAAAGTAAGCGCCGAAGGTCACGTAGTATGCGGCCGTTGCCGCAACTGCCTTGCTGGCCGCCGGCATTTGTGCGCGCATACCAAAGGCGTGGGCATCAACCGCAACGGCGCTTTCGCCGAGCTGGTTGCCGTTCCCGCTGTCAATCTATGGCAGTGCAGCAGCGATATCCCTCTGGAATATTACGCGATCTTCGATCCGCTGGGCAATGCAGCGCATACCGCGCTGGCGTTCGACCTTGTCGGCGAGGACGTGCTCATCACCGGCGCCGGCCCGATCGGCATCGCCGCGGTTGGCATGGCCAAGCATGCCGGCGCGCGCCATGTGGTGATCACCGATATCAACGATTACCGTCTCGGTCTTGCCAGGCAAATGGGCGCTTCAGCGGCGGTGAACGTGCAAAAAGAAAATATCCGCGATGTGATGAAAAGCCTGAAAATGAGCGAAGGCTTCGATGTCGGTCTGGAAATGTCCGGCACGCCGGCGGGCCTCAACATGATGATCGACACCATGGTACATGGCGGCAAGATCGCCATGCTCGGCATCCAGCCCGGCAATACCGGCGTGGATTGGGACGCCGTGGTGTTCAAGGGCATGACCATACAAGGCATCTATGGCCGTAAAATGTTCGAAACATGGTACAAGCTGCAAGCGATGATACAAAGCGGCATGAATATCGAGCCGGTGATCACCCACCGCATGGGATATCAGGACTTCCAGGAAGGCTTCGATGTGATGCGTTCGGGAAAATCGGGCAAAGTGATATTGGATTGGAACATATGACGCAGGCAGCAAGGAAAGACGCAAACATGGCACATACGCTGGACGAATCATTGGCCGTAGACCTTGCCGCTATGAAATCAGCCGGCACCATGAAAAGCTTCCGCCATATCAACACGCCGATGGATACCACGGTCGGTATGGATGAGGTAAAAGGCGAGGTGCTGGTGCTGTCTTCCAACAATTACCTTGGGCTGGCCGATCACCCGGATGTTATCAAAGCCGGTCAGGATGCGCTTAAAACCTACGGCGCCGGTACGGCGTCGGTACGTTTTATCTGCGGGACATTTTCTATCCACCAAGAGATCGAAAAGAAGCTGGCAGAGCTGCACCGTCAGGAAGCGGCGCTGACCTATGTGTCGTGCTGGGCGGCCAATACCGGCCTGATTCCTGCTATCGCTGGCGCAGAAGATGCACTGGTGAGCGATGCGCTCAATCATGCCTCGCTGATTGATGGCTGCCGCGCCTCCAAAGCCAAACGTTTCATCTACAAGCATTCCGACATGGCCGAACTGGAAGCGCGTCTGAAAGAAGCGCAAGGTGCGCGGCGCCTGTTCATCATCACCGATGGGGTGTTCAGCATGGAAGGCGATATCGCCAACCTGCCGGAGATCCTGCAACTGGCGAAAAAATACAACGCCTCGGTGGTGCTCGACGATTCGCACGGTGTTGGCGTGATGGGTAAGAACGGCCGTGGTACCGCCGAGCATTTCGGCATAGAAAAAGATGTCCACATCATCACCAGCACGCTGGGTAAAGCGCTGGGCGGCGCCGCCGGTGGCTATGTCGCCGGTTCCAAAACCCTGATACAGTATCTCGAGCAGGTGTCGCGCCCGCAGCTATTTTCGAACGCATTGCCAGCTACCATCGCTGGCAGCGCCATGAAAGCAGTGGATATCCTACAAAAGGAACCACAGCGCGTTGCCCGCTTGCACGAAGTGACCAAGCGTATGCGCGACGGGTTGCATGCGCACGGGTTCAAGCCGCTTGAAGGCGAATCGGCGATCGTGCCGATCATCGTGGGCGAAACCGCGTTTGCCATTAAAATGAGCGAAGCGCTGCTCAAAAAAGGCATTTTTATCACCGGTTTTGGTTACCCCGTAGTGCCCGAAGGAACGGCCCGCCTGCGCGTCCAGATGTGTGCCACGTTAACCAATGAGCAGGTCGATTTTGCCCTTGAACAGTTCGGACAGGTTGGAAAAGAACTAAAAATCATATAGTTACACTGGTTTGTCATAATCTGCCCCTGATAGCGGCATAAGCTATTCAAATTCACGAAACTGTCACCTAGCAGGTGATTATTCGTGCTATGATGGATAGCAGAATATTGTTTAGGGAAACACGGATAGCGCATGCGCAACCTTAACCCAGTCAAACCGGATAACCCGGAGATCATGGATATCAATCCCGACCGTAAGGAAACGGCCGGCGAGAAGATATTCGACCGCACAGTATATACCGGCATCGGGTTCGGCGTGAATGAAGGATTGTCACTGTGGGTCACCGACCAGTTCATGCACGGCAAAAACCTGCTGGCCAAGGTGCCGGGCATGAAGACCGCGGGTATGTGGTTCAGCGCCGAGGGGTTTGACCGTGCCAGCGAAGCATGGACAAGGCTCCTTAAGCTTGAAGCAAAAAATGGCAAGACCGCCAAACAGAACGGTGCGAACTCGTTGTTGATGCTGACCTTGTTATCCGGTGGTACCTTGCTTCTGTTGCCGATGAAATGGCTGGAAGACACTAAAGCCACCTGGGTGAAAAAGGCCAACCACATGGCCGATAAATGGGGTGGCAATAAGCTAACACCCGAACAAGTCGAAGCGCGCGATAAAGAGGTGGAGCAGCATATAGCCTGTTCGCCCCGCCAGTCATGGCCAAGCTTTCTGGTTGGGCGCACCATTGCGATCACCAGCAGCTGGGCTTCGGGCACATTCATCATGGGCCCCAAGCGCAACGAGCAGCTGATGGACTGGTCGGAAAAAAAACTGACCGGCAGCATACAACCTAAAGAACATAAGACCACCGGCCATCGTTATGCACGGCTTGCCAGCGTGGAAACGTATTCCTGTGCCATATCTTCCATAGTTCTTGAGGCAATGAGCAAACTGTTCGCCAAGCGCAGCTCGCGGGCGCATGACCCTGAGCTGTGCCAGAAGTTCGCGGCAGAAAAGAAACAAGCGCTGCTGGCTGATGCATCGGAATCCGCTGCCACCGACGAGAATAAAAAATCCCTGCCGGAAGAACGGGCCGCAGGACGCCATAGCGCCAGCCTGCTCAGCGAGCGGGAGATGGCCACCAACACAGCCCAGACCATTCAGATATAGCTATCATCCCTGCTTCTATTGATTGTGATTCGCAACTACTTCCTGTAATACCTTAACTGGCCATAATTACAGGAGTCTTCATGAAGTACGCGCTCTGGATAATCACAGTGCTTGCCGCATGTGCTGCGCAGGCACAGCGCGGCCAGCAGGGGCCGACGGCAGTTATTGTATCAACTGTACAGCAGCGGGCTTTTGCCGACAAGGTAGAGGCGCTCGGTACGACCAAAGCCAATGAAACCGTGGTGATAACAGCGGACACCAGCGAAAAAGTTTCCGGCATTCATTTTGAAGACGGGCAGGAAGTGCAAAAAGGTGACCTGCTGGTCACGCTCGATAAACTGGAAGAAGATGCGCAGTTCCGTGCAGCAGAGGCAGCGCGCATAGAAGCGCAGTCGGCGTATGATCGTGCAAAGAATCTGGAAGAAACCAGTGCCCTTTCCAAAGCCACCGTACAGCAGCGCCTAGCCGACTTGCGGCAGGCACGCGCCGCTGCCGAAGCGATTGATGCGCGCCTGAACGAACTGGCCATCCGTGCGCCATTCGATGGTGTGCTTGGCTTGCGGCAGGTGAGTGTCGGTGCGTTGGTGCGCCCGGGCGATGCTATTACCACTATTGATGACTTGAACCAGATCAAGGTCGATTTTGATGTGCCCTCAATTTACCTGGCGACGCTGCAATCCGGCCTGCCGATTATCGGTACGGTTGATGCCTACGGCGATCGTGCGTTCAAAGGTAGGGTAGCCACGGTGGACACGCAGGTAGACCCGGTCACGCGCACGGTGACGGTGCGGGCCATCCTGCCGAATCCGGACCGGGCACTCAAACCCGGCTTGCTCATGTCCATCGAGCTTTTGAAGAATGAACGCGAAGCGCTGTTGATACCGGAAGAAGCGCTGGTAAAACGCGGCGAGAAAAATTTTGTTTTCGTAACTGAAAATAGAGATGGCAAACTGATAGCCAATGAGCGCGAGATCAAGCTGGGTGAGCGCCAGCCGGGCGTTATCGAGGTGCGCTCCGGCCTTACCGAAGGCGAGCAGGTGGTGGCGCATGGCACGGTGAAGATTCGCAGCGGCGCCGAAATTACCATCCGCGCAACCGAGAACGAAGACATGCCGCTGAAGGAATTGCTGGAGCAACAGCAGCCTGGGAAAGCTTCGTAGCATGATCCTTTCGGACATATCGGTCACCCGCCCGGTTTTTGCTTCGGTCATGTCGCTGCTTCTGATTGCTTTCGGCATCGTGGCATTCGGGCGGCTTCCTTTGCGCGAATATCCCGACATCGATCCGCCGGTGGTATCGGTGGATACGGTATATCCCGGTGCGGCGGCCAATATTGTCGAAACGCGCATCACCGAAGTGATCGAAGACCGTATCTCCGGCGTCGAGGGGGTGAAGTTCATTTCCTCCAGCTCGACCGATGGCCGTTCGCGCATCAATATCGAGTTCGAGATCGACCGTGACATCGAGGCCGCCGCCAACGATGTGCGTGACCGTGTGTCCGGTGTGCTTGACGACCTGCCGGAAGAAGCCGAGCCGCCGGATATCCAGAAAGCCGACTCCAGCGACGATGTGATCATCTGGCTGAACCTGACCAGCGATACCATGGATACACTGGAACTGACCGACTATGCGCGGCGCTACCTGCAGGATCGTTTTTCCGTGCTGCCGGGAGTGGCGCGGGTGCGCGTGGGTGGGGGGCTGGAATATTCCATGCGCATCTGGCTCGACCGCAAGAAAATGGCGGCGCGCGGGCTGACCACGGTAGATATAGAAAATGCGCTGCGGGCAGAGAACGTCGAACTGCCCGCCGGTAGCATCGAATCCGAAGAGATGCAGTTCACCGCCCGCATCAAGCGTATCTATACCAAGCCGGAAGATTTTCAGCAGCTGGTGGTGGCAAGGCAGGATAATTATCTGGTGCGGCTGGGTGATGTGGCGCGCATCGAGAAAGCGGCCATAGAAAACCGCACATTCTTTCGTGGCAATTCTGTGCCGATGGTGGGTATCGGCATCATCAAGCAGTCTAAAGCCAATACCATCGCCGTTGCACAAGGGGCGGTGGACCTGGCGGACAGGCTGAGGCCCAACCTGCCCGAAGGCATGCAGATCATCAATTCCTATGATACGTCGGTGTTCATTCGCAACGCTATTGATGAAGTATATAAAACGCTCGGCATCGCCATATTCCTGGTGGTGACGGTGATCTACCTGTTCTTGGGTAGCGTGCGCGCCATGCTGGTGCCGGCAGTGACCGTGCCGGTATCGCTTATCGCCACCTTCATGGTGCTCTACTGGCTGGGCTTTTCCATTAACCTTCTCACGTTGCTGGCGCTGGTGCTGGCCATTGGGCTGGTGGTGGATGATGCCATTGTGGTGCTGGAGAATATCTACCGGCGCATCGAAGAAGGCGAGCCACCGCTTTCGGCGGCATTCAACGGCACACGTCAGGTCAGTTTCGCTGTGATCGCCACCACGGTGGTGCTGGTTGCAGTGTTCGTGCCGGTCACATTCGTCGAGGGCGATCTGGGCCGGCTGTTTTCCGAGTTTGCCATCACCATGGTAGCAGCGGTTATCTTTTCAACGTTCGTGGCGCTTACATTGTGCCCCATGCTGGCTTCCAAATTGCTGAGAAAAACTGAGCACAGCCCCCTTACTGCCAAAGTGGATGCCCTATTCGAAAAATACAGCCAGAAATATATACGCGTGCTGGATAAGGTGCTGCACAGACGCAAACAGGTTGGTTTTATATTTGCTGCTCTGTTGTTGCTGACCGGGTTACTGGTTTACCTCATTCCGTCGGAGTATGCCCCCAAGGAAGACCGTGGCGCGTTCTTCCTTATGGTTACCGGTCCGGAAGGCGCATCGTACGAATTCACCCGCGAATACATGGAAGAAATAGAACAGCGGTTGATGCCCTACGTGGAAAGCGGTGAGGTCAGCCGCCTGTTAGTGCGTGCACCGCGCTCGTTTGGCAGCAGTGCCAGTTTCAACGACGGCATGGTGATCGTGGTGCTCAATGACTGGAGCGAGCGGCGCTCCGCCTTTGACATCATGGGCGAGGTAGCGGGCAAGCTAACCGACCTGCCCGGGGTGCGCGCCTTTCCGGTGATGCGGCAGAGCTTTGGCGGGCAGCTGGGCAAGCCGGTACAGTTTGTGCTGGGCGGCGGCACTTATGAAGAGCTGGCGCAGTGGCGCGATATACTGATCGGGAAAATCAACGAGAATAATCCCGGGCTGACCGATATCGACAGTGATTACAAGGAAACCAAGCCGCAGCTGCGGCTTATCATCGACAAGAACCGCGCCGGTGACCTTGGCGTCAGCGTGAACACCATCGGCCGCACTCTGGAAACCATTCTCGGTTCACGCCGCGTGACCACCTATATCGAAGCCGGTGAGGAATACGACGTGCTGCTGGAAGGCGAACGTAGCGAGCAAAGCACCCCTACCGACATGCAGAACATCTATGTACGCTCGGCCACTACCGGCCAGCTTATCCCGCTGGCCAATCTGGTGCGGGTGGAAGAATATGCCGATTCGGGTTC
>JBFWQQ010000002.1:0-59512 GCA_050249355.1 Alphaproteobacteria bacterium
AATTCCTTTTCACGCGTGTAGGAAATACTGCATTCGAACCGGCTGCCATCACCGAAATATTGTTCGATGACATGTCCGAGATAATTCACAGCCAGATGGAAATCATGAAAACCCTGATGCTGAAGGCGCTTGATGATCCACTCCAATATCGGCTTGTTGCCGATCTGTACCATCGGCTTGGGAATGTCGGAGGTAAGTGGCAGCAGCCTGCGGCCCTTACCGCCCGCCATAACCACAACCGGATTGGGCCGTAATGCATGACGCTGCCCCAACAACTCCTCATACGTAACAATGCTGGCAATAATGCCGTTCTTATCCAAGAGCGGGATCTGCCGGATCCCTGCTGCTTCCATCATGCCCAGTATGCTGTCGCGCGGGGTGTCGAGCGGCAGGGCATGTGGCGCGGTATGCATGATGTCGGCCAATGGCGATTGCAGCGATTTCCCCCTGAGCAATCCACGGCGTATATCGCCATCGGTCACTGAACCGACCAGCTTGCCTGCGCTATCGACAATAAGGGCGATGCGTGCATCGGTACGGTCGATAGTGGCAACAGCATCCAGTATGGTGCCCTGCTCCGACAATATAACGTCCGAGGCCTTAACCTGCGGGTATAGAGTGCTCGACTTGCTATTCATGGCAGGCATCATAGGCATGCTTGAACCCCTTGCCAAGCAATTCCCACCTGATTTAGCTGAATTTTTTATTGAATGTTAACTATCTCCGGCTAAAAAGCATTTGTTATGATGGCACAGGCTCTCGATTGGCGAACCGAACTTAAGGATTTCCTGTTCACCCGGGACGCCCACCAACGCCTGTGGCAGATAGCGTTTTTTGCCACCCTGATGATCCCGCCCATGCTGATCGGTCATCGTACCGCCGCGGAATTCCTGACGTCGGGCATCGGCGTACTATTCCTGCTGAATTGCGCCAGCAAGAAGGAATGGGGCTGGCTGCGTGATCCACTGGTCATTGTCCTGTTTGCTACGTGGGCATGGATATCGTTTGTTGTCACACCCCTGGCCTTCAATATTGAAAATTCCGCCTCGATCGCTTTTCCATGGATACGCTTTGTCATTTTCTTCGCCGCCATACGCCACTGGGTTTTCACCGAGATTAAGCCTTTTAAGGTCATGGCATTGTGGATGGCACTTATTCTTATAATGATCGTGATCGATACCATGTGGCAATATGTGCATGGGTTATCACTTTCCAACCATTACATGAAAGATTCAGGCCGCCTGACTGGGCCATTCAATAACGTAAAGGTCGGCATCTACCTGTCGCGCATGACACTCCCTGTGATCGGATTATGCCTGTTCTTCTCCTTTGAGGAAGTACGCAAACGGCTGGCACTTACCACCTATGCACTGCTGTTCTGCTTCATACTGATGACCATTGCGGTGTCGGGCGAACGCACCCCGTTTAGCACAGCCAGCGTCGGTATTTTGGTGTCGTTGAGCATGATCGCCCTGCGTGAACACCGTTTGCGCAGCTTATGCCTGGCACTTATTGCAGGTACGATCGGGCTGATCTACGTCATGATAGCCACACAGGACTGGATATATTCCCGGCTGGTCTACACCGTCGATTTGGCAGTGGATTTCCGCAATACCAGCTACGGCCAACTATTCTGGATGGCATGGGACATGGGCAAGGAACATATAGTAAGCGGCGTGGGCCTGAAGAATTTCCGGCTGATCGCGGAAGAATATGTCACTCAAGGGCTGGCCAATCATCACAACCTGCATCCACACCACCCCTATCTGGAGTGGTTCGCCGAAACCGGACTGATCGGGCTATCAATGTTCATCGCGTTTATTGCCATGCTGTTCATCAGAACGATCCGTGTATTCACGAAATCAACCGGGCGTCAGACGCTGATCGCAGCGTTTGCCTTCGGCACGCTGGTGCTGTTGTTCTTCCCGCTGGCTCCTACCCAGAGCTTTTTTGCCAACTGGCCCGCCATGGTGTTCTGGTTCCCTCTGAGCATGGCGATGGCATCGCTGCGGCTTTGCGAAGAACAGGTCAATGAACCCGGTGTCCACCCAACACACGGTTGAGAAACTTGCGCGCCGGCGCTTCGTAGAAACGAAACAGCAGGTACGCAACTACGATCGTGATACAGCAGAATACCGGCAGCATCAGCCACAGGGAGGTGCCGGGGAGATATTCCTCGAATATGCGTGTCCCGTGTTTGAATACCAGATAATGGGTAAGGTACGTGCTGAACGAGATATCACCCAGGAATTTGCACCACTTCACGCCGCGCGGGGAAATATCCTGCACAATGGCGCACAGCAGCACCGCCAATGCGGACAGGAAGATTATCAGCGGGAAATGCCAGCCCCACAAGTAATCCTTGATGTCCTTGCTGGGAAAAAAGAACACAATGAAAATACACAGCACGATGCCCAGTCGTGCCAGCCATTGCTGCTCAGAACTCAGTCCCGCCGGCTGGTGCTTGTAAAAACGCTGGAATAAATCGGCGCATAATATGCCAGACAGGAAATATACGATAAATACCGGGAACTGGGTGTAGATCACCCACAGCGAGCCAAAATCCCCTTCCGGAAAAATACTGGCGACATACAGCTGGTTGATGCCCAGCGCCATCAGCGTCAGCACCAGCATGGTGCGCCAGCCGCTCAGGCACGCCCACAAGAGCGGAAATGCGATGTAGAACACCCATTCGATGCCAATAGACCAGCCGCCGGTAACACCCGACAACGCACCGGGATCAGAAAACCCGAACAGGAAACTGATATTATAAATAAAAATCTTCGCATGGCTGACGCTGGTGATGTTGCTGACAAATTTCCAGTTCACCAGCAGGTAGAGCGGAAAGATACGGGCAAAGCGCGACACGTAAAATGCGCGCAGGGATTGTTTGGAAAGTTCCGTATCGGCATATACATACCACATGGAAAAACCGCTTAAAATGAAGAAGATATACACGCCGAAGGTGCCGATCTGGTGCAGCTCGATCTGATTCCACGATAAATAATGGTACACCATGATCATGATGGCGCATACGCCACGCAATGCATCCAGCATGTGCAGGCGGGGTTTGGATGCCTGATAAGGGCGCACGGGTGGGTTCATAAGGCGATATGGTCTGGTTGACGGTTGCCGCAATTACTGTATATCTGAATCGTAAACGCAAGAAAAAACCGCAGGATAGCACTATGCGCCGCATCCGGCTCATTCCCCGGCTCGATATCAAAGGCCCGAACCTGATCAAGGGCATCCATCTGGAAGGATTACGCAAGATCGGCGATCCTAATGAGTATGCTGTGCGCTACTACCAGCAGGGTGCCGATGAACTGCTACTGATGGATATCGTGGCGAGCCTGTATGGCCGTAACAACTTGTCGGACATTATCGAGCGCGCGGTTAAAACCGTGTTCATTCCCATCACCGTCGGTGGTGGCATCCGTTCGATCGAAGATGGCATCCACCTGTTGCGTTCCGGCGCCGATAAACTGGCGGTCAACACCGCCGTGGTCGCACGCCCAGAACTCATCACCGAAATGGCCGAACGTTTCGGCTCGCAATGCGTGGTGCTGTCGATCGAAGCCAAGCGCAGCGCCAATGGCAAATGGGAAGCCTACACCGATAATGGCCGCGAACATACCGGCAGGGACGTGGTGGAATGGGCCAAGCAGGCCATGTCACTGGGCGCAGGGGAGATATTGCTGACCTCCGTGGATAAGGAAGGCACCCGCAAAGGCTTCGATAACGAACTCGTGCAACAGGTAGCCAGCAGCGTATCGGTACCAGTGGTTGCCAGCGGCGGCATGGGCAGCATGGAACACGCCATCGACGTGATACAGCACGGTATGGCCGATGCCGTTTCGATGGCAGACATGCTGCACTACAACCGCACCACCATTGGCGACATACGCAGCGCCGTGCAGGCAGCCGGCATCAATGTGAGGGCGGCATGAGCAAAGTAACGGTGGTGGATTACGGTGCCAGCAACCTGCTCAATGTCGTGCGTGCGCTGGAACATTGCAACGCCGATGTGGAAGTTACCAACCACGCCCCCACCATTGCACAGGCGGGCAAACTCATCCTGCCCGGCGTTGGTGCATTCAGCGATTGCAGCAAAGCGCTGGCTGATCAGGGACTGGATGCCGCCATCAGCGATTATATAAGAAGTGGCAAGCTATTCTTAGGCATCTGCGTTGGCATGCAGATATTATTCGATAGCGGCGAAGAATTCGGCACGCATAAAGGCCTCGGCATCATTCCAGGTACCGTGGTGCGCATCCCCGATCATGGCCCGGATGGCAGCGGCCACAAAATACCGCACATGGGCTGGAGCGATCTCAGGAAAGCGCACGGCCCGTGGCAAGGCACGTTGCTGGCGCCGGTAGAAAAAACAGATCGCACCGTATCGGCGTATTTCGTGCATTCGTTCATGGGCAAGCCGGTGCATGCAGAGCATATTCTGGCCGATGTCGACTATAACGGCATCTCCATCTGCGCCGCTGTGCACAAAGACAACGTATACGGCCTGCAGTTCCACCCGGAAAAAAGCGGCGAAGATGGGCTGGCCATCCTCGGCGCATTTGTGGCGCAATCATGAAGCGGGTGTTCGATGTGGTGGTGGCCATAAGCATACTGATGCTGCTGTGGCCGCTGTTTTTGGTGCTGTGGCTGCTGGTGCTGCTCACCAGCCCGGGCGGCGGTTTTTATAAGCACCCGCGCGTGGGCCGGCATTGCAAAATATTCACATTGTATAAATTCCGCTCGATGGTGCAAGGCGCGGATACGCAAGGCTACCAGACACAGGCGGGCGATGCGCGCATCACCCCGGTCGGGAAATTCCTGCGCAAAACCAGCCTCGACGAGTTGCCGCAATTATGGAATGTGCTGGCGGGCGACATGAGCCTTGTTGGCCCGCGCCCGGACACGCCGATGCAGGAAAAAGATTACACGCCTGAGCAATGGCACCGCCGCCATAGCGTGCGCCCCGGCATCACCGGGCTGGCGCAGGTCAATGGCCGCAGCAACATGAGTATGGAAGACCGGCTGGCGTGGGATCTGCAATATGTTGAAACACACGGGTTTTTGTCGGATATCGTTATCATATTCCAAACCATTAGTGTGGTAGCAGGCAAAGGGGTGAATTAGCACGTCATCGCGAGCGCCAGCGAAGCAATCCAGTATGTAAGCAAGCTGGATTGCTTCGTCACTAACGCTCCTCGCAATGACGGATAGTAATAAGAAATGCTTCAATATTTTTCAAAATCTACTATAAACTTATTAACCATCAATCGTTTGAGGGAAAATGAGCAAACATTACGTAGTCATCGGCGCAGGGTTCCGCGGATTTTGCGACAGCCTGCAGCTACTCGAAGCCGGACACAAGGTCACCATCATCGACATGGCGCCGTTCTTTGGCGGCATATCCTACTCGGTCGATATCAAAGGCTTCGCGGTCGATAAGGGCGTGCACATGTTCGACTCCATTCCGCAGGATCTGGCCGACATCGTGACCGAGATTATGGACGGACAGGTGCGCACCATCGATTTCGTTTCGGTCAGTGCCTTCAACAAAAAACTCACCGACGGCTATTCCCTGCCCGACCTCGCCTCGCTGGATGACAGCGCCACCAAGCAAAAGATCAAAGCCGAACTGCTCGCATTGGCCAAACAAGGCGGCAGCAAGCGCACACCCCAAACACTGGCCGAACTGCTCGAAGACCGTTACGGCAAAACCGCGGGCGGCATCTATGCCGACATCTTCAAACATGTCTACAACATCGAAGCCGATAAGGCCCAACCGGATGCCATTTCCAAAACCTCGCTGGGACGCCTGAAATTCCTCGACGATCCCGAGATGGTGGAACTCAAATCATCCGACCCGTGGCTGGACAGCGTACTGGCGGCGCGCCGCAAAGCCATCGGCAAGGTCGATGATCTGGTGTCGATCTATCCGGATTCCGGCGAAGCCATGCGCGGCTGGTGTGATCGTGCGGCCAAATGGCTACAGGCCAAAGGCGCTACCGTATTGCTGGGCCAACCGATCAAGGCACTTGAAAATTCTGCCAAAGGCATCACCGTGGTCACGCAGGATCACCGCATCGAAGCCGACAAAGTGATCTGGACGAACGACAACACCAAAGCCCTCGCCCCGCTGCTGGGCTTCGATTTCGACGCGGGCACCCACATCTCGGGCACCCCGATGATCTTTGCCACCATGATCACCAAAAAAGAACACATCAAAGATTTCACCTACCTGCAGAATTTCGATCCAGATGGCGTGACCTACCGCACCGCTTCGGCTGGCATCTATAGCGGCCAGACCCGCGAAGATGGCGCCAGCTTTATCACCTGCGAGTGCCCGGCGAACACCGAATCCGATGCGTGGAAAAACGCGCCGGATATGTTCGGCCCGATCTGGGAAGAATGCAAAGCGCTCAACATCGTGGCGCAAGAAGCCGAGCTGCTCGATCACCATATCCTGCGTGCGCCGGTAACTTTCAAAGTGGCCAAGCTGGGCTACGATGAGAAGATCGCCGAATTTCAGGCGGAAGTGCAAAAGCGCAACCCGCGCCTGATCTTCCGTGATGTGAAACCGTTCTTCCGCCGTGAGATCTGGCTGGATTCATTCAAACTACCGGAACTGGTTGCAACGGGCCGGGTGGCCGCATGAGCATGAGCGCTGCCACCGACTATACCAGCCACTGGGACGAAAAGTTCAAAAGCCGCAGTTGGGGCCGCTGGCCGCCGGAAGATCTGGTGCGCTTCATGGGCCGCAACTTCAAGAACGCCGACAAATCCAAGGTGCGCGTGCTCGAAGTGGGCTGTGGGCCGGGCGCCAATATCTGGTTCCTGCAGCGCGAAGGTTTTGCCGTTTCCGCCATCGACGTATCGCCGACCGCCATCGAGCTGGCGGGCAAACGCCTTGCAGAAGAAAACAGCGGCAGCAACGCACAACAAGCCGACCTGCAGGTGGGTAATTTCCAAAAGCTGCCATGGGACGATGCCAGCTTCGACGTGGTGATCGACATTTTTGCGCTCTACGCCAACACCAACGAGGTCATCGCCAGCGCACTGGCCGAGATATCGCGCGTGCTCAAGCCGGGCGGCCTGTTCTACACCAAGCTGTGGGGTTCGAACACCAGCGGCTTTGGCGATGGAAAACAACTGGAAAATTCCACCTTCGACGAGATCACCAGCGGCCCCTGCACCAACATGGGCGTGTCGCATTTTTTCAGCCGCGATGAGATCGAAGCATTGTTCGGCCGTTTCTTCACACCACTGGCGATCGATACGATTTCACGCAGCGATGTGGTGGCCAACCAGCATATCGAAGAGTTTCACTGCCAGTTTAAGAAAGCTTAGGTATGCCCACCGTGGATTTTGTCACCCTCAGCCGCTCCGATTACACCAGCCTGCGGCCGGTTGCGCTGGCCGCCCAACAAGACCCCAACATAGAAACCCGCGTCATTGTCGGTGGCAGCCACCTGCTGAAACGCTACGGCCACAGCATCGACCAGATTAAAGAAGACGGCGTTCACGTGCATGACGTGGCAGACTTCCTCACCGAAGAGGACGACAGCCCGGAAGAGCTCGCCGCTGCCTATGCCAAAGCCGCTGCCGAATGCGTGCGCATTTTCAGCAAAGACCGGCCGGATTATATTTTCCTGATCGGCGACCGTTGGGAAATGCTGGCCGTAGCCACCGCCGCCAGCTTGCTGCATATCCCGATCGTGCATCATTCCGGCGGCGATATCACACAAGGCTCCTCCGACAACCAGACCCGTTACGCCATATCGTGCCTTGCGCACCTGCATCTGGTGGCGCTTGACCAGCATCGCAAACGCCTGGTGCACATGGGCGAAGAAAGCTGGCGCGTGATGACCGTCGGTGAGCCGGCACTCAGCCACCTGCTGCAATACGAAGGCAGCGATGTGGATATATATAGCAAACTGAACCTTGCACCCGGCACACCGTTCGTGCTGTCCACCTTCCACCCTACATCGTTCGATCCGCTGCCGGCGGAACGACAGATCGATGTATTCCTGTCGGTGCTGAAGGGAATCAAGGAACATCTCATCATCACCGCACCCAACCCCGATAGTGGCAGCGACCTATTCCTGAAAAAACTGCGCACCTTTGCCGACAGTAGCGAGCATGTACAGCTGTTCGACAGCCTGGGCGCCAAGAATTATTATGCCGCCATGGCGCACGCCAAATACATGATCGGCAATTCCTCCAGCGGGCTGTGGGAAGCACCCAGCTTTAAACTGCCGGTCATCAATGTCGGCCCGCGCCAGCAAGGCCGTGCGCATGGTGATAATGTGGAAAATGTTTCGCTCGACGATATCGAGATCAAGGCCGCCATCCACAAGGTCACGCGCCCGGATTTCAAGGCGTCGCTTTCCGGTCATAACCCATATGTACAGCCGAACACGGTAGAAGATATCCTGAACGTGCTCAAAAAATCGTATGACAAATCCGAACTCCTTGCAAAACGATTTGTCGACCCGCTTGCCCCACCTGTCCTATCCCCCTTGAGGGGGGAGGGTTAGGATGGGGGTGCACCGCGTATTGCCCCCGCGAGAACCTGCTGATTTTCGCATGGGGCGCGCTGAAGGCTCGCTCGGTCAAATGACCTCGCCTTTAATTCTACGAGCGTATACATGAATATTATTCCTGCCACCGAAGGCACACGCTGGCATGCGCTGCTTGACCATTTCGACGCGGTGGACTGCACCTTTTTGCCCGAATACCATTTGGCCTATGCCTTGCGCATCAAAGATTCTACGCCGCTGTTGTGGTATTTCGAACAGGGCGGCCAACACCTGATCTACCCATTCCTGCTTACTCCCGTTGAAGTGGCAGGCGAGCATACCGGTCATCACGATATAAGCAGTATCTACGGCTATACCGGTCCGCTGGCCACCACGCAGGATGCGGCATTTCTTACCACAGCATGGCAGGCGTTCGATGCCTATACAAAATCCCAGTGCGTGATCGCTGAGTTCATTCGCTTCAGCCCGTTCAATGAAAACCATGTTATGGCACACCCGGCATGTACCGTGGAAGAGAACCGCCAGCTAGCCGTCTCCCGCCTGCCGGACACCGAGGAAGAACTACTGCAAAGACTCGGCAGCAAAACCAGAAATATGCTGCGCAAAGCCGAAAAATCCGGCCTTGCTGCGCGCGAGTTGCCACTGCCGGAAAAGCTTTCTGATTTCCGCCTGCTCTATGATGAAACGATGGGACGCAATCAGGCGCCGGATTTTTTCTGGTATGACGATGAATATTGGAATGAGTTGCTGAAACTAGAGGGCGGGCTTCGCCTGTTTGGCACCTATAAGGATGATGTGCTGGTAGCCGCCTCCATGTCGGTGGTGCATGGTAGGTCTGCCTTGTATCACCTGGGGGCCAGTTTAGTAGAGTTCGCACGGCAGGGGGCCGGAAACCTGAGCATGTATGAGATGTCCAAGGCTCTGATGCAATCGGGCGTGACCTTCATCAACATGACCGGCGGGCGCACAACAGCGCTGGATGACCCGCTGCTTTTATTCAAAAAAAGCAATGCAACCGGGCTGCATCCCTTCTATATTGGCAAGCGTGTAATGGATAATGCGGCATATCGGGAAGTGGCCGCCCTCTGGCAGCAAAAGACCGGCACGCCGCCGAATGCCAATAAAATAATATTCTGGAGATAGGTATGGATTTCGTATCCAAACAATTCGATTTTAAGCCGGGCGAGCGCTGCATCGTCATCGGTGAGATCGGCGTGAACCATAACCGCAATGAAGAGTTGCTGTTTAAGCTGATCGATGCCGGTATCGAAGCGGGGCTGGACATCATCAAGCTGCAGCGCTTTATTTCCGAGGAAGAAATATCTAGCTTCGCCGCCTCCACAGATTACCAGCAAAAGGCCGGCCAAGGCGACAACCAGCTGGAAATGGCCAAGAAGCTGGAGCTGCCGGATGAGTGGCTGGTCAAAGCTTTCCATTACTGCAAGGAAAAAGGCGTAGGATTTTTATGCACCGCCTTTGAAATGAGCAGCGTGGATTTTCTTGCTGACAAGCTGGGCGTGAGTGCGGTGAAGGTCCCCTCGCCTGAGATCAGCAACAAGCCGCTGCTGCAATATATGGCCAAGCGTTTCGATAGTTTATTGATATCTACCGGCGCCAGCGATATGGATGAAGTAGCCCGCGCGCTCGACTGGATAAAGCCGTATAACCGGGAACTGGCGCTGATGCATTGCCTGTCGGAATATCCGGCACCTATAGCGCAGGCCAACCTGAAAGCCATCGAGACCATGCGCGACAAATTCCAGTTGCCGATCGGTTATTCTGACCATACCGAGGGGCATGTGGCAGCGGTGGTATCTGCCGGCCTCGGCGCTGCCATGATCGAGAAGCACTACACGCTGGATAAGAACCTGCCCGGACCCGACCACAAGGCATCGGTGGATATCGCCGAGCTGAAAGCGCTGGTGGCAGCGGTACGCGATGCCTCAGCCAGCTTGGGTGACGGCGTGAAAAAGCCGGTGGCGGCCGAACGCGCCAACCGTCCGCTGATACGCAAAAGCGTGGTATGCAATGTGAAGGAACTGCCACAAGGCACCACCATCACCGAAGACATGCTGGGTGTGAAACGCCCGTGGGTGGAAGGTGCGGTCGAGCCATTTGAGTTCGATAAGATCTGTGGTAAAAAACTGCGCAAGGCCAAACAGTATGACGAACCTATCCTGTGGGAGGATGTAGCGTGACCAGAATCCTGTGTATCAGCCTCGGCAGTATTGGCAAGCGCCACTTGGGCAACGCGCGTGATCTGTTGCCGGATGCGAAGATCGCCGTGTGGCGTCAATATACCAGCCCCGATGGCAAGCTACCCGATGGAGCCGATATGTTGCTGGCCAGCCAGCAGGAGGCGATCGATTTCGCGCCGGATGCCGTGATCGTATCCTCGCCTGCCAGCGAACATATAAAGAACGCACTGCCATTCATTCAAAAGAATGTGCCGGTATTCATGGAAAAGCCGCTGGCCGATACGGCCGAAGACATCGACAGTTTCCTTGATGCCTGCAAACGCTCCACCGGCTTCATCATGGTAGGCTATGTGCTGCGCTTCCTGCCCACGCTGCATGCGATCCGCAAGCTCATCCACGACGAGATGATGGGAACTATCTACACCGCGCATATTCAGGTAGGCCAGTACCTACCCGACTGGCGGCCCGATTCGGATTACCGCGAAGGCGTATCCGCCCAGAAGAAACTCGGCGGCGGCGCACTGCTGGAGCTCAGCCACGAACTGGACTATGCTACATGGCTTTTCGGCTGGCCCAAGAGCCTGCTGGCCAGCTGCGCCAAGCTCAGCCCGCTGGACATCGACGTGGAAGACAGTGCACACGTAGTGCTGGAATATGGCGACAAGAATGTGGTGGTGCAGCTCGATTTCCTGCAGCGCGTCGCGAACATGGCCATGCAGCTGGTATGCGAGAAAGGCACGCTGGAAGTCGACCTGATGAACGAACAGGCATGGTTCATCACTCCGGAATTTCCCGAAGGTGCCGAGCTGGAATATGGCAGCCTGCAATCGGGCAACGAGATATACCTGCGCCAGTTCGACTTGTTCTTTTCTAAAGCGCTTATGGATTACAAACCGCGCTATGCCGAAACCAGCGACTTTAACCAGTGGGCCGATATCGACCATGCGGCCAGTGTATTGAAACTCGTGGATCTGGCGAAGAAGGCCAGCAAAACCGGATCGCGCCAGAGCGTGGATTTTAAAAGGGCCAAAGCCGCATGAGTGGGTTCACCGCATTCATATTCGCGCGTGGCGGCAGCAAAGGCGTACCGCACAAAAACATATTCCCGGTGGCAGAAAAGCCGCTTATTGCGCACAGTATCGAATCAGCGCTGGCCAGTCAATCGGTATCCAGAGTGGTCGTATCCACCGATGATGAGCAGATAGCAAAAGCCACTCAGGCCTATGGGGCTGAAGTGTTGCACCGTCCATCCGAACTCGCTGGCGACACCACCGCCGAAGTGCTGGCATGGCGCCACGCGATCGAGAACCTGCCGGAGCTGTTTAGAAACAACGCCCAGCCGTTCATTTCACTGCCGGCCACCTCGCCGCTGCGCGCGCCCGTAGATATCGATAATGCCATAGCGCGTTATAAAAAAAGTGACTGTGATATGGTGTTCGGAATTACGCCTTCCCACCGCAACCCGCACCTGAACATGGTGACTATAGATGCGAACGGCCACATCCACATCGCCATCGGCGGGTCGGACGCCGTGCGCCGTCAGGATGTGCCAGACATGTACGATGTCACCACCTGCGTATATGTCGGTAGCCCGGATTACATACGTGGGTGTAAGAAGCTTATGGAAGGCCGGGTCGGCTACGTCATCATTCCTGCCGAACGCGCACTGGACATCGATAATTATTTCGACCTGCATCTTGCCGAACTGATGATCAAACACCCCTATATCGAACCGAAGAAAGTAAGAACCGCATGAGTCATGTTGCTGCGATAACCGGCGGGGCCGGACATTTAGGAAGCGCCTTTGCAAAGAAGCTGGCGGCACGCGGCGTGAAGATCGCCATCCTCGACAAGAACGAAGAAACAGGACGAAAGCTGGCCGGTGAGCTTGGCAATGGCTGCGCCTTCATTTATTCCGACCTGATGGAGCCTGCGAGCTTCGGTACCATTGCAAGCGACATACAAAAAGAGTTCGGACGGCTGGATTACCTTGTGAACAACGCCGCGTTCTATGATGAAACCCCCGGCTGGGGCGTGCCCTTCAATGAAGAAGGCTACGAAGCGTGGGTGAAGGTGATGCGGGTGAATTTGCTGGCGCCATTCTTTTTAGTGCAGGCATTGCATCCGCTGCTGGAAAAATCCGGTGACGCGTCGGTAGTGAATATCGGCTCCATTTATGGCATGGTCGGCCCCGACCACAGCCTGTACGAAGGCACCACGATGACCAATCCCGCCGCCTATTCGGCCAGCAAAGGCGGGCTACTCTCGGCCACGCGCTGGTTGGCCACCGTGCTGGCACCAAAAGTGCGTGTGAACATGGTATCGCCCGGCGGCATCGAGCGCGGACAAAATGAAATATTCAAAGAGCGCTACCATAGACGCACACCGCTCGGCCGCATGGCCACCGAAGCGGATGTAGCAGGCATGGTGTCGTTCCTGCTGTCACCGGAATCAGCTTATATCACCGGCCAGCACATGGTGATTGACGGGGGATGGACGGCATGGTGAGCACCGCAACCGCGCAGGCGAACACACTGGCCGCTTATGATGCCATCGCGCCGCTATACGAGAAATATTCGGAAAAATACCGCAACTATTTAAATGCCGTTGATGCGCTGGTGATCGAACGGCTACGCCCCGGCATGCGCCTGCTGGATGTGGGTTCCGGTGACGGCCGCCGCCTGAAAAAAATCACCACGCACCATGGCATAAAGGATGTGGTGTCGGTGGAACCAAGCCTGAACATGGCCGAAATATGCCGCAAAAGCACCGGCTTTGATGTGTACACGCTATGCGGCGACCAGATCGGCACGCTGAACGAAGCACCGTTCGATGCGGTGACCGCGCTGTGGAACGTATTCGGCCACATGGCGGATTCTGGCGTGCGGCTGGCAACATTACAGGCGATCGCGCGGAAAATGAAACCCGACGCCATCATGATACTGGACGTCAACAACCGCCACAACCAGCTGGCGTATGGCCGCTGGAACGTGATGAAGCGCCGCGTGGTCGACGCGCTGGCATTTGATGAAACACGCGGCGATGCATATTACGATTGGGAAATCGAAGGGCAGTGCTTCCCGGCATCTGGCCACCTGTTCACCCCGGCGGAAATGCAAAAGCTGTTCCGGCAGGCCGGGCTGGAAGTCATTGAGCGCCGCTCGGTGAATTACGCCACCGGAAAAATATCCGACTCCCTGCTCAACGGCCAGCTGTTCTTTGTGTTGAAAAAAGCCTGATCACTTATCGTGCCACACGGCGTGGCGGAGCTTCCACTGGCCGCTATCGTATTTCCACAGGTGCGGCGAGCGGAATTCGTCGCACAACTTATCGAAATATGCACGGGTCATGATGGGCTGCTCGAATTTCGCCACAATATCCTTGCCGAACTCCTTCTCGCGGATCGACATATATTCGAACACCTCTTTTTCAAAGCGGTGCGGATATTCGCCGTCGAACTTCTTCACCAGTGCCACGCCCTCATCGTAATCGATGTCGCCGGAACGGATCTCCTGCGAGGCATCATAGGTGGCACGGCCGATACCGAACTTGATGAAGGTGGTGTAGTAGTGGAAATCATCGACCTTATCATCGATGGAATTATATTTGGAATAGGTACCCAGCGTGCGCTCCGGCGCCGCCTCGAAGTCGCCGTGCTCCACTGCATAATAATACGCACTTTGCGGGTGCCATTTCACATAGTGGCCCAGCCAGTGCACTTCGATTCCTTTTTCATCGCACAGCTGCGGGTCGATCGGCATGTAAGGCTCGAAATCTGCTGGTTTAAATCCGAAATCCTGCTTCAGCTCGGCAAATGAGGTGCCGCTTAAGAACACATCGTTATCGTCCGACATGGTGAAATATTCGAACTCTTTGAAATCGCGCTTGGAACTTTTGTTGTGGGCAGCCGAGTTACCATATTCCGCTCCGGACTCGCCGTAGAAGATCAGCTTAATATCGAACAGCGCCGCCATCTTGGCCGCCAGGTGACGCTGGCCGATGATGAACGGCTGGAACGGGTGCAGCAGGCGCTCGGTGGCAAGGCGCGTCAGCAGGCGATGCGTGCGGCCGTTGGGGGTAACGAGATGGTTATCGAAACCCGAATGGATCCATTTATTGAAATTGCGCCAGCCCCAGTCGGTGTAAATATGCGGTGCCCATGTGACGGTGAGCGGATTCATGCCGTATTTGTATTTTAAGAGATGCGTCTGCATGAAGCTGTCCTTGCCGCCGGAGCCAGGTACCAGACAGTCATACGAGCCGTCCTTGGAACGGTGCTTATCGAGCAGATCCATCAGCTCTTTTTCGCGCTCCTCCCAGTTCACCGACTGTTTCCAGTTCTTGGTGCGGCAGGCATCGCAGATGCCATCAGTAAATGCGATCACTTCTTTTTTGGTTTCGCGCGTGTGTTTCTGCTCAATGGTGGAATTAGGCCGCTGGTTGGATATCACGCAGGTCCTGCAGAAGGCCACGTCCTGAGGAAGGCCATAATAGGCCTCGTTCGGGCTGTCCGTTTCGTATTTGGCAAGGCTGCTCATAATAACTCCAGAATGATGTCGGCGATCTTGGCCGCCGCCTGTTCCCTAGGCAACAACTGTTTAACCTTTTTATTAATTTTCTCAAGTTTTTTATCATCCTTCAGGGCACTGGCAATGGCAGCAACCAGTTCGCCATAGCTATTGACTCCCCACGCAATGCCCATGCTGGCCAGCGGCATATCGGCATGGAAATCGGCATCCAGTTGCAATATTTTCTTTTCCATGATGGCCGCCTCCAGCCCCACTGTGGTGGTACGGGCGACCAGTAGATCGATATTCGCAAGCAATTCGTGTAGATTACATTCGGCTGTCAAGTATGCGCCCGGATGCGCATCCACCCAGCGGGCATAGAACGCCCTGTCCTGCGAAGGATGCGGGCGAACGAGGTATACGGCATCATTGGCAACGGTCGCGTTGTAGCACGCTTCCATCTCGCCTAATATCTCCTGCTGGGATTTGATGTGCGAACATTTCTTGATCGGATCCCAGTAGGCTGGCATATCGGCATGCAGTACCAGCGGCGCACCCCCTGCCTGCGGGAAATGCTGCTGTAGCCATTCTGCGTCTTTGTCTTTGGGCAAATCGAGTATCTTATCGAACGCCGGGTTGCCGGTGATGTAGCATTGACTGATGCGTTCATCGACCAGCCCATCGGCAATGAACATGTCTTTAGCCACTTCGTTCAGGAAGGTGATGTGCTGCGCCACCAGCGGATAATCGCCCAGCCCGGTAAAGAGGTCGGTCATGATCATGCTGGTGATGCCCTGCGCGTTGGCAGTGGCAATGGCGGCCGCTTCGCTGCGCGGCGAATTGGAGGTGATGACCATATCCGGCGCAAGATCAGCAAAGATACGCTCCATGATGGTAAGCGGATAAAAAGCGCGCCGCGATTGCTGCGCAAATAATTTTTCCGCTTCCTCCAGCCCCAGCCGGGTGACCAGGTCTTTAAAGCATAGGCCGAGATAGGCCACCGAGTCTTCCAGATCGATGCCAATAGTGGGCGAATGATGCTCGCGCGCCAACCGCCTGCCCCACTCCAGCGCATCGGCATCTTTTTCCTTATCGAGATAATCGTTAAATCCCAGCGGTTCGATGCCGTTTGCTTTCAGCGTATGTTTGGCCGCCGGCAACCCCAGCACATGAACGGTGAGCGCATCGGTTCTTTTACGCAGTGCGTGTACCACCGGGTAGACCATGTGGGCATGGCCGCCGCCATAGGTAACAAACAGGAGATTTTTTTTCATGTGTTACGTGAGGCCATCATCACGACGATCCGGTAATTGGGATCGGGGTGACGGGTTTTCAGGAGATTGGAGTAGGATACTGCATAACCCGCTACCTTCAGCATGGCAGGGTAATTGTGGATATGCATGAAATTACGGTAGATCACGCTGGGTTTTGGCTCATCGCTGAATTCATACGGCTTTCCGGTTTCCCAGCTGATACCGCATTGCTCCGCCAGCAGGATATGATCGAAACCAGACTCGGCGGCCTGGCGGTAGAACTGCAGGGCAAAATGTTCCGGCAGGCATGTCATCGTGCGGATATGCATGAGCAGCGAGCCATCCCAGCGCTGGCGTTTCATAAGTTCGAATATATCCGCCGCCTCAACCTGCAGGTTCGGCAGGTCAAACAACAGGTCATTATACAGCCTGGTCAGCGGGGAGCGATCCACACCGATAAAGGTGGTTTCAGGGAATTCCTTCGCCAGTTCGGCGTCAACATACGCGTATGACACGCCGAAATTCAATGCATACGTCATTTTCTGGCTTTTTATCACACCGGATGCCACCCGCAACACCTCGTCATACAAATCGCCCGATTCGGTGCGCTGGGTGTTCCAGTTACCTTTTAGAATTTCCTGACGGTATTTTTCAGCTGCTCCCAACTCCTTGATCTGGCTTTCATAACCATAGCCGGAATCCACCGATTGTGCATGGGCATCATTCCTTCCTGCTTTTCTCTGGGGCTGACAATATTCCTGCGTTATCCGGTAAGCGCGTTCCGTGTTGGCCAGCTTCGTCAGGTTTTTTATGAGAAATGCCAACGCCCTGGATGCTATAGGTACATGCACCAGTGTTCTGGCAACCAGCATCCGCAGGTAATGCTGCGCATACCCGGCTATTCCCACCTGCATGTTAAGATGGTCGTAGCCAACCTGCACTTGTCTGGATTCATTCATCACCTAAGCAACCACTCCATTTCCTGATTTTCCATATGACATGCCTGCCAAGGCCACGCAAGGCTTTGCTGGACTTGCACCTGTTTTGGCATTATGAAATAGAGATTCATAAACACAATCAGATTATTATGTTGTTATCCAAACGGTTCGAGGTTTTTCTGCTATTTCAGGCAGCCATACTCATCGTGCTGTACAGTATTTTTATTATCGGCGATTATAAGACCTACTATGTGTGGCAGCAAGTTAACAACATGGCCGGGTATAATCCGCTGACACACCTGCACCACCCGCACGGACTACGCTACCTGATCGCCAGTCCGGCCATTTTCCTGTCCGATCATCTCGGCTGGGAACGCGACAAGGTTTTTGGCCTGTTCGTTACACTGAATATGACACTATGTGCGATTATAAGCGCACTGGTGCAGGCCACTGTCTCGCAGAACATAGAAAAGCGCTGGAGTGTGTGGCTGCTGCTGTTCATTCCCATTTTCCTTACCCTGTCTTTTCCCATGAACGGGCGGCTTTCGTACATGCTGCTGGGTACCGCGCTGATGATGCTGTCGTATATACGGTGGTCACAGCATATCATTCATACTGCCCCTGTGTGGAAGGTGCTGCCCTACGTGGTGCTATATAGTATCTCACTGACGCTACTTTCAGTCAGTTCCGGCTGTCTTACTGTGGGTATGATCGTAGCGTTGGCATATACCATCATTTTCCTGATACTGCCGGATAAATTATCGCACCGTGTGCTGTATGGTGCGCTTAACCTGATAGCTCCCGCTGCGCTGGCCTACCTGCAATACCGCTTGATACAGAAGAATCTGGGATATTACGATGGTTCCGTGTTTGCCATGCTGACCCATGGCCCCGGACGTTATTTGAGCATCTTGAATCCCAATAAATACCTGATTGGGGCAGGAATGGGGCTAATCGTATTCCTGCTGCTCTACTATATTCGTCATATACGCTTTATCATAACACGAACCGCCATATTCATTGCTCCAGTACTGCTGGTTGCAGTATCTGCCATTATCGGCCTGTTCGGTTATTCTGCCATGTTGACCGGGTCCATCGCCGCTATGATACTCACGCTGCATATCATCGGAACCATATTCTACGCCCGCATATCGCCGTACAGCCAGATACGCCAGTATGTCAAAGAAAACATACCGCACCTAAGTCATAGCCGATCACTGCTGGCCACGTCGCTACTTTGCGCATTCGCAACCGGCGTTGGCGCAAGCCAGGTATTTCCTGATGATTGGACTGTATACAGCAGGTCCGAAGTGGAGAAAAGTTTATACAACCGCATGATCTACGAGCGCGATGGCAAACGGGTTGTTTCCCTTATGGGGGGACACAATTTTTTCCCGACCATTATGACAACCGGAAGGGACGGTACGATGTATGTGGTTGAAGCGGGTACGCGTATCATTCGCATTACCTCCTCCGGTCAGGTTGACTGGTTCGCAGGGTACGCAAGGAAAGGACGGCGTGATAACGCAAAACAAGATAAAGATGGGCCGCGGATGGATGCACGCTTCCATAATATCTCCGATATAAAGATCGCAGATGACGGCACGCTTTACGTTGCTGACGGTGGAAACGGAAAAATAAAGAAAATTGATGCCGCTGGCATGGTGACAACTATTGCCGGCAGTGGCAATCCAGGGGCTTTTGTGAATGGATGTAAGGCGCTGGAGTGCAGGCTTAATGAGCCTCAGGGACTGCAGCTCTTACCCAACGGCGAACTGCTGGTAAGTGACAATATTTATATTATCCGCTTGCTGCATGATGGCACCATGCGCAGTTTCATCTCGCTGTTGCAGGATGATAAACGTGTCAGCGTCGATAACGAAGAGTAATACGCGTCCTTATAATATTTTCTTTCTCTGTGCCTGCAGTTTTTGTGCAATGTGCCGTATTCTGGCGCAAGTCTCTTCGCTGTCTTGCTGCCGCTGATCTGCATTGCGCCGCGCCAGCGTTGTGTATTGCTGCTGCATGCGTTCCAGCGCCGCCTGTATGCGCTTTTTCCTTCCCTGCGGGTCTTCAATATTTATATCCTTGCAAAAACGTGACGATAATATAACCCGCGTAGATCCCAACCGCTCATGCTCACCCAGTATCTTTTCAGCTGGCAATTCCCCGCTTCCCATGATCGCGATACCGCCAAACCCGAAGGCCTTGCCTTGCTGTTTTATAATGACCGCCATCTTTTCTACAGAACCATCTGCCAGCGGTTCGAACAGGAAATCCTGCCCCAGCGAAAGATGCAGATCATTAAGGCCAATATATAGCTCCTGCACCTCCTGCATGGCGGCGATATCGCCGATATGGTGCATAGAATAGGACGTCTCCACCAGCGGCAAGAATATGGCGCGGCCAGCAATGGCTTTTGCGCACGCATGCACCTGTTGCATGCCGGTGATCATCGGCAACATGATCATATCGGCGCCATACTTAATCGCATGGTCGATCTCAGCATGCGATCCTTCATGCCACGGATTGATGCGCACGATCAGCTCTGCTTTATCCAGTACCGCACGCACCGTTGCAATATCTTCCTTTGTGTGGCTACTGATGAATGTATTTCGGCTGGCCTGACGCTGCTGTTTTCCGATGGACTCAAGATCTACCATGATCCTTGACACCCCGGCGGACTGTGCATCGGCAGCAACATCTGGCTGGTTAGTTATCAGGATGGTTTTCATCTGCGGTATTTCATAGCCATGGCGGTTGTCCATTGCCGGATATCGCGATCCGATGCGCAGGCAGCCAGCAGTATCAGGCTGCCGATGAGTATCGCCAGCAACAGGCCTGGCAGCGGCGACAGGTGAAATCCGCTGAACAGCGCGGCCAGCGGAATAAACAATGCGACCGGCACTACTAGCATGCCAAAGCTACCCTTATACTGTTCTTTTGGAGAAATCAGCTGCTGGCGGGCAGCCATGACTGAAAATGCCAGCACCGGTATAACCTGCAGCATGATATATGCCATCATGACACCTGCTTCTGCATACAAGGTCTGGCCCAGCCAGATCAGCGGCACACTGGCAATGGCCTGCACCACCCCAACCTTGAACGGCACAGCGGGACGCTCACAGGCAAAGAATATCTGTTGCCATAAATAGCCAGCCAGCATACCGGGCAATGCCCAGATGCCAATCGCGAAGATATGCGTCACCTCGTTTATATCGGCTTCGGTCATTTCTCCGTAACCGAAACACAGCATCACGATGTGCCAACTCGCCAGGCTCATCGCCAGCGTGATGCACAGGGCAAGTGACGTACCCATACGCAGGCTACGGCCATATTCCTGCACATCCCTTCCTTCCTTGCGCAAATGTACAAAGCGCGGCAGCATGACCACATTGATGATGGTGTTTAGTATCATCCCTGGTAAAAGCACCAGCTTGAACGCATAGTTGAACAGCGCCATCTCGCCGGACAACAGTGTAATGATCAGGTATGGTATATATTGTGGCAACAGGCTGAAGAAGCTGTTACCCACTGCGGCGGCATAATGTGACAGCAGGCGTTTGTCGACCTGCCATGGCTGGCGCGAGGGGCGCTGTGCAGCAGGACTGCGGGTAAAACCGGTAATGAACAGGGCCAGCCGTGTTAGCCCGGCAACGAATATGCCCAGCCCGAGTACGGTGAACCCACTGGGCGCCAGCCACAATGTCAGCACGATCACCAAATTAAACAGCGCATTGGCAAATGCCGGGATGGCAAAACGGCTATGGTATTGCAACCATGCGGTGATCACACCACTGGCGCCGGCCAGCGGCATCGAAAACAATGCCCAGAACAACGCTGCGCTCGATACTTCATCAATATCGCCATGCAAGACATGGATGATGGCATCGGCCTGCGAATACACCAACAGCACCAACACCATGAATATTGCCACCGACCCAGCCATCACCTGCCAGAACAATGCCAACCGCTGCGCTGCATCACGCGCGGCAAAAGCCGGAAGCAGAACGGCGCTAAGCGCGCCGCCGATGAGGATACTGGTAATGTAATCCGGGATGAGCAGCAGGCCGATGATCATGTTGGCATCAGCGCCGGTACCGTAATTAGCCGCGATCATCGCCTCTCGCAGGAAACCCAGCACGCGGGATGCAAGCATCCCGGCCGCCACCAGCATGCCAGCAGAAACTAACGTACGCAAATTCATGAATGCCTTATAGCATGCAATCCCGGCAAACCACTAGTCAAATACCTCGGAGGAATAAACCCCCCACAGATATTTTTTTTCCAACCAGCCTTTGCGCCCGGCGATCTGCAGGCGGCACCAGTACACCTCGCATTCAATCACATCTGCCTGCACCTTGGGTTCGGCCTTGAACATGGCGCGGGCATCGTTATCCGGATTAGCGCGGATGATTTGCGGACCTGCGCCCTGGATGATGGCACTGCGCCCGCCTGACAGCATGCTTTTGTGTATCCAGCCTTCGGTGCCTTCCATATCGCGCACTTTGCGCCACAGGTCAAACTCCTCCACAATCTCCACAGGCAGGCCCTGCCGGCGGTATACCCACTGGATAGGATAGCGTGTACCCGGGCCGGTGCGGATGTTCACCTCGGAGGATTTCAGTGTCACAAAACGGGGGATGGACAGGCCGGTGTCCGAGCCGGTCTTGGCAGCGCCTACAGCGGGTAAAAGGGCACTGGCCAGTAAGAATACCAACGATATGATAGGAGTGTATCTTTCTGACATACCTAAAGTATTTAGTAGGTTCTCCCACCGATTGCAAGAAAGGATTACACGCTGCTACAACTCTCACAGCCGGGATTACGCACCAGCTGCACAAAGCGCATGTCGGGGCGCAACCCGTCGATCAGCAGCAGCCAGCCTGAAAGAGACTCACCGATGCCGATAAGTTCTTTGACAGCCTCCAGCGCCTGCATACTGCCGATCATTCCTGCCAGCGGGCCGATGATACCTTCCTGTCGGCAATCGGTTTCCAATGACGGAACTCCGGGAACCAGGCAGCGGTAGCACGGATGCTCCTCGCCCAGATACGGCTTGAAGGTGGTAAGCTGCGCGGCAAAGCCCGACATGGCCGCCGACACTAGCGGCTTTTTTGCGTGCCTGCACGCATCGCTTACCGCAAAACGGGTAGCAAAATTATCACTGCCATCCACCACCAGATCATATTGCGCCACCCGCTTGGCGGCATTTTCTGTTGTGAAGCGTTCTTCATACGTTTCAAGTTTGCATTCCGAATTTACTTCACTGATTCGATCAGCCACCGCCTGTACTTTCGGACGACCGATATCATCCTGCTCGTAGAGCACCTGCCGTTGCAAATTGGACAGCTCCACCCGGTCAGGCTCTACCACGCCAATGCGGCCAACGCCACTCGCTGCCAGATAGGCAATAGCACTGCTTCCCAAGCCGCCCGCGCCGATCACCAGCACCGACGAGCGCAATAATGTTTCCTGCCCCGCCTCGCCCAGCTGCGGCAACACAATATGCCGGGCATAACGGCGCTGCTGGTCGTTGGAAAGCATTTATCCTAAGTCAGCGAACAGGTCGGTAGAGATATAACGCTCGGCGCAGGATGCGAGGATCACCACGATCATCTTGCCTTTCATTTCCGGGCGGGCGCCCACTTCCAATGCAGCGGCCAGCGTGGCACCCGACGAGATGCCGATCGGCAGGCCTTCGAGTTTGGCGGCATTGCGCGCAGTTTCAAACGCGGTCTGGTTGCCGATGGTTACCACTTCATCAATCACATCACGCGAAAGTATATCCGGAATGAAACCGGCCCCGATACCTTGTATCTTGTGTGGGCCGGGCGTACCACCGGACAGTACGGGGCTGTCTTCCGGTTCTACGGCGATCACTTTAACTGATGCTTTCTTCTTTTTCAGCGTATCACCGGTTCCGGTGATGGTGCCGCCGGTACCGACACCGGTAATGAATACATCCACTGCGCCTGCCGTATCTTTCCATATCTCTTCGGCGGTGGTACGGCGATGGATCTCCGGGTTGGCGGGATTCTGGAACTGCTGCAATATCAGTGCATGAGGATTTTCGGATACGATCTGCTCGGCTTTTTCGATCGCCCCGCGCATGCCTTTGCTGGCCTCGGTCAAAACCAGCTCGGCACCGAGCAGCTTCAGCATCTTGCGGCGCTCGATCGACATGCTTTCAGGCATGGTCAGAATGAGTTTGTAGCCTTTGGCCGCACATACGAACGCCAGCGCGATACCGGTATTGCCGGAGGTCGGCTCCACCAGCACGCTGCCCGGCTTTATTTTGCCAGAAGCTTCGGCGGCTTCCACCATGGAAAGCGCAATGCGATCCTTCACCGACGACAGCGGGTTGAAGAACTCGGCTTTGACTATGATATCAGCCACGCAGCCCGCATCTTTTGCCATGCGGTTCAGGCGGATCAGCGGTGTATTGCCGATGGTCGACAGGATATTTTCGTAGATATGGCCACGTAGCGGCGCATCCAGTTTTGCGGGGGCTGGTGACATAGTGTACTCCTTATAAAATAGAATGTTGGAGGAGCGCAGCGACGACTAGCACCATTGCGGTGCGCAGCCCCAGCGGCGCTTGAGCGTTAAACAAAATCATATCGCAAAGTCCATCTTCTTTTCGTTCGCCTTGCGGATGTTCTTTTTCAGTGCGTCCTCGCACAATTCCGCCAGACTTACATTTTTCAGGTGCGCCATCAGCTGCTTCTGCGCCTCTTCCCACACCGGCTCCACCACCTGCTGTCCCAGCGGCGTGCCGCCTTCATTTTCCGGTTCCTTGTCGTCGGATAACACTTCGCATATATCGCCAACGCTGATACGGCGTTTTTCTTTTGCCAGCACGTAGCCGCCATTGGGCCCGCGCACCCCGCGCAATATGCCCGCACGTACCAGCCGTTGCATCAACTGCTCAAGGTAGCGCGGCGGCAATCCCTGCTTTTCTGCCACATCGCGGCTGCTGATCGGTCCGTTGCCCGCGTTGTAGGCAATGAACAATACCGCCTCCACCGCGTAGAACAACTTCCTTGAAGAAGTCAGCATGATGGCTCTGCCTACGCTGATTCTTTTATATGGGTACCGGTGGAACCGAACCCGCCTGCACTACGCTCGGTTTCATCCAGCGACTCTGCTGCTTCCCAGCGTGCATGCGTGACCGGCGCGATCACCATCTGCGCGATACGCATGCCACGCGTGACGGTGAATGGCTCATCATTCAGGTTGATCAGCAGCACTTTCACTTCGCCACGGTAATCCGCGTCGATGGTACCGGGTGTATTCACCACCGAAAGCCCGTGCTTGAACGCAAGCCCCGAACGCGGACGAATTTGTGCTTCGTAACCTTCCGGCAGCGCCATGGCAAAACCGGTCGGGATCAGCTGGCGTTCCAGCGGAGCCAGCACGATATCCTGATGGTTGGCGGCCACCAGATCGCAGCCGGCGCTTTGCGAGGTTGCGTAATGCGGCAGCGGCAGGTCGTTGCCATGCTCTAGCTGGGTAATGCGGATGGAGATGCTTTTGGTCATGATATGGCTTTTACTCGCTGCTGTGGGTTGCATAAGGTGAAGATGATCTTCTCCACCAGTTTTTGGGCCACCTGATGCTTCTGCATCAGCGGCCAGTACTCTTCGTCACGTTGCGTGACCAACGTCACCTGGTTTTCCTGCCGGTCGAACACCGCGCCGCCGGAAACATCATTGGCCACGATCCAGTCGCAACCCTTTTTTTCCAGCTTGGCTTTGGCATTATCGATTAGCGCGTCGGTCTCGGCGGCGAACCCTATCACCAGCTTGGGACGGTTCGGGTGTTGCGCCAGCGTGGCAAGGATATCCGGGTTCTCACGCAGCTGCAATGATGGCACGCTGCCGGGCGTTTTCTTGATCTTGGATGTTGCTTCCTGCGCTTTCCAGTCGGCCACTGCTGCCGTGCATATCGCCACATCGGCGGGCAGCGCCTCTTCGCAGGCATCGAGCATTTCATCGGCGGTGACCACTTCCACCAGCTTCACCCCGGCGGGCGCATCCAGCCCGGTGGGGCCGGACACCAGCGTGACGGTTGCGCCCTGACGCGCCAATTCCTCGGCCACTGCATAGCCTTGCTTGCCGGATGAATAATTGGTGATGTAACGCACCGGATCGATCGCTTCGCGCGTCGGGCCTGCTGTGACGAGGGCATGCTTACCTTGCAATGGATTGCCTCCGCGAAATTCTCCTGAATTTCGCATGAGGCGGGCTGAAGGCTCGCTTGGCCTGCTGGCCTCGCCTGAATATTCCTGCGTGGCTGGTGAAGGTTCAGACTTTGCCAACGCATGCAGCACGGCGGTCACGATATCATCGACCTCAGCCATGCGCCCCTGCCCTTCCTCTCCGCACGCCAGCATACCGCTGCCGGGTTGGATGATGGTAGCACCGTCTTTGGTAATCTGCTTGATGTTGCGCTGGGTTGCCGGGGCTTGCCACATCTGCGTGTTCATGGCAGGGGCAACCAGCAGCGGCTTTTTGCTGGCCAGCAACGTGGCGCTGGCAAGATCACCCGCAAAACCATGCGCCATTTTGGCGATCAGGTCTGCCGATGCCGGAGCTACCACCACAAGGTCAGCCTCGCGCGATAAACGTATGTGCCCCATTTCCACTTCGTCCTTGAGTGAGAACAGTTCGCCATACACTGCGCTGCCGGAAAGGGATGCCACCGATAGCGGCGTAATGAACTCGGCGCCCCCCTTGGTAAGGATGCAGCGCAGCTCGATGCCACGCTCCTTGAGGCGGCGAATAAGGTCGAGCGACTTGTAGGCCGCTATCGAACCGCTGATGATGAGAAGTACGGATTTTGTCATAGTTTTTTGTATAATACACCAAAGCACAAATTTGTCATGTGCTATATAGGCTGCTCACTAAGTTGCTTCAATTTATAAAGAATATCCAATGCCTCTTTAGGGCTCAGGCTATCCGGCGTAATCGTATCCAGCTCCGCCAGCACCTTATTAGGTTCTGTCTGTTTAGCAGGTTGGGGCGCAAAAGAAAAGAGCGGCAAGCTGGCAGCTACCTGTCCGCTCGAGCGCTGTGATTCCAATTGATGCAGAATATCGGCTGCCCGGCTGATGACCGCTTTGGGAAGGCCCGCCAGCTGCGCGACATGGATACCATAGGAACGGTCGGCGGCACCCTTTTCGACCTGATGCAGGAACACCAGATCGCCTTTCCATTCCTTCACCTTCATGCTGTAGCACGACAGCGCAACGAGGCTTTCTGTGAGCGCGGTAAGCTCGTGGTAGTGGGTGGCGAACAGCGTACGACAAAAGGTTATATTGTGCAGATGCTCCATCACCGCCCACGCGATGGAAAGACCATCGAAGGTTGCGGTACCACGACCGATCTCGTCGAGTATCACCAGCGAGCGCTTGCCCGCCTGATTCAGGATGGTTGCGGTTTCCACCATTTCCACCATGAAGGTGGATCGGCCACGCGCCAGATCATCCGCCGCACCCACGCGCGAGAATAAGCTGTCTACTACACCCATATGCGCCGAATCCGCTGGCACAAAAGACCCGGCCTGCGCGAGTATGGCGATGAGTGCGTTCTGACGCAGGAAGGTTGATTTACCGGCCATGTTCGGGCCGGTGAGCAGCCACACGCGCTGGTGTTCTGCGAGGTTGCAATCATTGCCGATGAATTTCCCGCCCGATTTTTCTAAACTTGCTTCCACTACCGGATGTCGCCCACCGTAAATGGAAAACTCCATACTGTCATCCACCACTGGTCGCACATAACGCTTCTCAACCGCCAGTTCCGCCAGTGCAGCGAACACATCCACCGTCGCCAACGCGCGCGCCGTTTCTTTGATACGCGTGGTCATCTGCAGAACCATTTCGATCAGCTCGGCGAATATTTCCAGCTCAAGTTTGAGTGCACCGCCCTCAGCTTCCGAAATCTTACGCTCCAGCTCCGATAGCTCCACCGTGGTGTAGCGCAGGTTGCCCACCAGCGTCTGGCGATGGATGAAATCCTGAGTAACTTTTTTCTCATGCAGTTGTGTGATCTCGATGTAATAACCCAGCACGTTATTGAATTTGATCTTCAGGCTGCTGATGCCGGTCTGCTGTTTGTATTTTTCCTGCAGGTCGGCGATCATCTGCCTGCCTTTGGATTTGAGCCTGCGCAGTTCGTCAAGCGCCGGGCTATAGCCATCGGCGACAAAATTCCCATCGCGTGCGAACAGGCCGCATTCAGCACGGATGGACAGCACCAGCGATTCGATCAGCTCTTCATGGCCGCCGCAGGAATCGCGCAACCCGCACAGCCCGTCAGGCAGATTTTCCTGCTCGCCCTCCAGTAGCACGCGCACATGATGCGCCGCCCTGAGCGATGCGGCGATGCAAAGCAAGTCGCGCGGGCCGCCACGCGCCATGGCAAGCCGTGTCAGCGCGCGTTCGGAATCAGGGCAGCTTTTCAGGAAGTCGCGTATCCTGTCGCGCAGCTCATTGCGCTCGACAAGATATCCCACATGGGTCTGTCGCTGATTGATCTCGTGCACATCGGTAAGCGGTGCCGCCAGCCAGCCAGCGAACAGGCGCGCCGCCGGGGCAGTGACCGTGCGGTCGACTGTGGCAAACAGGCTGCCTTTGCGCTGGCCGGAAAGCGTCTGCATGATCTCGAGGTTGCGAAGCGACGCCGCATCGATCTGCATATGTTCGCCGGATTTGCGCACGCGCGGATTATCGAGACTCAGCCGTACATCCTTCTGCGTGAGTTTGATGTACTCCAGCAATGCCCCGCAGGAAGCAAGCATGGCACTATCGAACGCACCAAATGCTTCCAGCGATGTCACGGCATAGGCTTCTTTCAGGCTGCGCTCGCCTCGCTTGCCGTCGAACAGGTTATCAGGCTGGATGGTGAGCTGCTGTTTATAATCGGATGCGATGGCGGCAAACTCGCCGTTTCTTATCAGCGTATCGGGCACCAGTATCTCTCTGGGTGCCAGCCGCGCCAGTTCGGAGGCCACTGCCGAAACACCGACCGGGCATACGCAAAATTCACCGGTGGAAAGATCGACCCACGAAAGCGCCAGCTGGTTAGCGCCACCGCATAGCGCCGCAAGGTAGTTCGAGGTGCGCGCATCGAGCAGCGTGTCTTCGGTCAATGTTCCGGGGGTAACGATACGCACCACATCGCGCCGAACCACGGCCTTTGCCCCGCGCTTTTTTGCCTGCGCCGGGTCTTCCAGCTGCTCACAGACAGCAACCTTCTCGCCGCTGCGGATGAGCTTTTCAAGATAGCTATCGGCACTGTGCGCAGGCACGCCGCACATGGGAATATCCTCGCCGGCATGCTTGCCGCGCTTGGTAAGGGCAATGTCTAAAATGGCAGCCGCCCGCAGCGCATCATCAAAGAACAGCTCGTAAAAATCGCCCATGCGATAGAACAGCAACGTGTCCGGATGGTCCTGTTTCAGGCGCAGATATTGCGCCATCGCTGGGGTAGCATTGGCAATTCGTTCTTCTATTTTAGTTGCTTGTACAGACATACAATGTCACAGGACCTTAATCCATATTAAGTTTTGATGCTCTATAATAGGAGGTGAAATTAACAACGCAACCTTGAGCATCAAAAGTGACGACCGATAAGTTTAAAAAACGTCAGCCTTCTGAGATTGCCGCCGAGCTGTTGGCACTGGTGGCAGAACCGGATACCCCTGTCGGCAAGGGCGACTTCGAACAGGAGCTCGCAAGCTATAAAGACATCCCTGATGGTCGATTAAAATTCTATTCGGATCCCAAATATGCAGGCGATGACGTAGTGAAGGCAACCCTGAGAAGGGATGAATATATTCAACTACTCGCCACTTTACAAAAACTGCGCACTGGCCAAACCCGGCTTGAGAATGCCGATAAAAAAGCTATTAGACAGTCCGGTACGTTAACAGAGCTACTAGCCAAGGCCGCTGAAGCGCATGGCGGATGGGCATATGATAACAGTACAAAGGAAGACTCATTTTTTAAACATCTCAAAGATACGGCTGATCGTGCTCCTGCCATTTGATAAGCCACGCGGTATCGCAGAATAGCCTTCATAACCTTTTACCCTTGCCTTTTTTCGCGTTCTGTGCGATGCAGTTCCCTCGTATTTCAACCACTTATGCTGCGGTGCAGCAATGAATGACCTGCCCTATGGCCACTGAAAAAAAACCAATCACTGATGCCGAAGCCCTCGCCTACCATTCAGAAGGTAAACCCGGAAAACTTTCCATCACCCCCACCAAGCCGCTGATGACACAGCGCGACCTTTCGCTGGGATATTCCCCGGGCGTGGCCATTCCGTGCCTTGAGATACACAAAGACCCGAACACTGCCTATGACTACACCTCGCGCGGCAATTTTGTTGCGGTCATTTCCAACGGCACCGCCGTGCTCGGCCTTGGCGACCTTGGCGCGCTAGCATCCAAGCCGGTGATGGAGGGCAAGGCCATCCTGTTCAAACGCTTCGCTGACATTGACGCGGTGGATATCGAGGTCGACACCAAAGACCCGGACGAGTTCATCAACTGCGTGAAGCTGCTCGGCCCGAGCTGGGGCGGCATCAACCTTGAAGATATCGGCGCGCCGGATTGCTTCATCATTGAGCAGAAACTGCGCGAACTGATGGATATTCCCGTATTCCATGACGACCAGCACGGCACCGCCATCATCACCGCAGCAGGTCTCATCAACGCAGCGCACCTCACGGGGCGCAAACTCAAGGACATCAAAGTGGTTATGCTAGGCGCAGGCTCGGCAGGTATCGCCTGCCTGGAACTCATCAAGCGCATGGGCATACAGCAGGATAACGCACTGCTCATTGACCGGCAGGGCGTGATCTATGAAGGCCGCACCGAAGGCATGAACCAGTGGAAATCGGCCCATGCCGCCAAGACCAAAAAGCGTACGCTGGCAGAGGCCATGGAAGGCGCCGACATGTTCATCGGCCTGTCCTCAAAAAACGCGATCACCAAGGATATGGTCAGATCGATGGCCAAACGGCCGATCATCTTCGCCATGGCCAATCCCGATCCAGAGATTACCCCGGAAGAGGTTCTGGAAGTGCGTCCGGATGCCATCATCGCCACCGGCCGTTCGGACTACCCGAACCAGGTGAACAACGTCATGGGCTTTCCATATATTTTCCGCGGCGCGCTCGATGTACGTGCCTCGCAGATCAATGAGGAAATGAAGATCGCCGCCGCTGAAGCGCTGGCCGCCCTCGCCCGCGAGGATGTGCCGGATGAAGTGGCCACCGCCTACTCAGGCCGCCGTATGGAATATGGCCCGGAATATATCATTCCCGCGCCGTTCGACCCGCGCCTCATTACCACCATCCCGGTGGCCGTTGCCAAGGCAGCGGTGGCCAGCGGTGTTGCCCGCCGCCCGATCAGAGATATCGAAGCGTACAAGGTGGAGCTGGCCGCACGCCGTGATCCGACCGCCAACTCGATGCAGTACATCTTCAACAAGGTGAAAGCTAACCCGCAACGCATCATTTTTGCCGAGGGCGAGGAAGAAAAGATCATACGCGCCGCCGTGCAATGGCGCGATAACGGATTCGGCCAGCCGGTGCTGGTAGGCCGCGCTGATAAGGTTACGGCGCTGATGAAGAAAATGGCCATTCATGACTGGGAAAATATCGAGATCGCCAATGCCGCCGTATCCGACCATGTAAGCGACTATATCGATTACCTGTATCCACGCCTGCAACGCCAGGGATTCCTGTATCGCGACGTGGCGCGCATGGTGAAGAATGACCGTAACATCTTCGCCTCGTGCATGCTGGCGCTGGGACACGGCGATGCCATGATCACCGGCGTAACACGTAATTACACGGTATCGCTGGATAATGTGCGCCGTGTCATTGATACCAAACCGGGTGAGCTGCTGTTCGGCATCACGCTGGTGGTGGCCAAGGGACGCACCCTGTTCTTCGCCGACACCACGGTGCAGGAACTGGCAAGCCCACCGGAACTGGCGCATATTGCGGTTAAAACCGCCCATGCTGCCCGACGTATGGGCCATGAGCCGCGCGTGGCACTGCTTTCTTATTCGACCTTCGGCAACCCGATGCGCGAAAAAGGCGAACGCATCCGCGAAGCCGTGCGCATCATGGATGAGATGGACATCGATTTCGAATATGACGGCGAAATGTCAGCCAACGTGGCACTGAACAAAGAAATGCTGCGCCTGTACCCGTTCTGCCGCCTGTCGGACTCGGCCAACGTGCTCATCATGCCGGGGCTGCACAGCGCCCACATCGCATCGAACATGATGCAGGAACTGGGTGATGGCGTGACCATCGGCCCGGTGCTGATGGGCCTGCAGCGCCCGACCCAGATCGCCCAGCTGAACGCCTCGGTTTCAGAGATCATGAACCTGACCGCCATCGCCGCACTGGATGCCATCAACGAAAAAGAGAACAAGATCCGCCCCCTGCGCGGCAAAAAGAAAGCATAAGGCGTGCAGAAATACCGCGCACTCGCCGGGTTTTTGCTACTGGTATTCGCCATCTCGGGTATTTCGTCACTTATCACCATGCCGGCGGTGCAAGGCTGGTATACAACCATCAACAAACCGCAATGGACACCGCCGGACTGGGTATTTGGCCCGGTGTGGACCACCCTGTACATCATGATCGCGTTTTCCGGCTGGCGCGTGTGGCGCGCCATCCCTTCGGATTACGTCAGCTTTAAACTGCGCGCCCCGGTGCTGCGAGCCTACTGGCTCCAGCTGTTGTTGAACTTTCTGTGGACCCCGGCTTTTTTCGGTCTGCAGTCTCCCGTATCGGGTGCGATAGTCATCACCTTGCTGCTGGCCGTTATTTTATGGAATATCACCGCTTTCGATAAGGCAGACAAACCCGCAAGCTGGCTTTTGATCCCCTATGCGCTTTGGGTATCTTATGCGCTCAGCCTGAACCATGCGATCGTGCGCCTCAATTAATTGCCTGCGCTGCAATTATTCTTTTGCAGTTATTAATGTTCTTTTATAGGTTGGCGCTATGACGTTCGACACGCGCATCCATTTCCCGCAATCGCAGGGTGGCCCGAATCCCGAAGCTGTAAGCCGGGGCTGTGGATTCCTTTTCGATACGCTGCACGAAAGCATGCGGTTTCATTCCATTCCCACCGACACGGCACTTTCGGAAACCCGCAACGACATAAAGAATTACCCAGCGCTCCTGAAGAACCTTCAGACCGCTGCAACCTGGCTGAAAGGCTGCGATACCGGAACCGTGTTCATGCTCGGCGGGGACTGCAGCACCGACGTGGCGATCATCGACAAGCTCAATGCCATGCACGGTAAGGGGTTTGGGTTCATCTGGATCGATGCGCATGCTGACATCCATGTGCCGCAAGGTTCGGATTCAAAATATTTCCACGGCATGCCGATCCGCACCCTGCTGGGCGAAGGCGACGCCGCCATGTTGGCGGCTCTTGGCACACCATTGGAGCACCGCCAGCTATGCTATGCGGGCATCAAAAGTATCGATGCCCCGGAAGCAGATTACATCCGGCAGAAAAAGCTGCCCGTGGTGACTGCAGAACAGATAAATGCGGGTAACTATACCGTATTCGATGCATGGCAAAAAAATAATGGCATCACCGCACTCCATATCCATTTCGATCTTGATGCGCTGGACCCGGCTGATGGCATTACCGTTACCTACCCGGTGGGCGCTATCCGCCATACTGCTATGAAAGAGTTCTTGGCATACTTGTACAAACAGGGGATCACGGTAGGCTTTACTATCACCGAATATGCCCCGATATCGCGTAATGAAGCAGAAATACGCCGCGTGTTGGAACTAATCTCTGTTATCGTTCCGCTGCCCGAAATCCTCGCTGCGTAAACGGTACTGGGCCGCAACCAGCATCGCCTTGAACAGGCGGATGGATAGCAGCGCACCAATAATAATGAAAGGGATCCAGATCGCGGCATGCAGCCACAACGGCGGCGCATATTTTACCTCAACGATCGCAGCAAACACACCCGAAAGCGTGCCTACCAACAGTATGCCAAAGAATGCCGGGCCATCACCCTGCTCATGATTCTTCAGGTTGAACCCGCAATGCGTACATATCGGCACGACAGAGGTGATCCTCTCGAACAGCGGCGCTTGCTGGCACGCCGGACACCGAAACAATCTAATGGTGTACTACCCTGGGCAGGCTACCCGACATCATCAGTTTCCAGCCAATAAACCCCGCACCCGCAATCGACAGCAGCAGCATGACCAGCATGTTAGTACCGGTAAAGACACTCTCAAATACCGGCATCAGCTTGTTGGCCATATCGACATAGACGAAGGCAAACAGGAACAACCATACCACGTCTACAAAATGCCAGTACCATGCGGCAAATTCAAAACCCAGATGCTGGCTGGGTTTGAAGTGGCCTTTTTTCGCCCGCATCAGGCATACGGCAAGGAAAATGGTGCCCACAAGAACGTGGAAACCATGGAAACCGGTCGCCATGTAGAAGGTGGAGGCATAAATGCCATCCTTGAAACCGAAGGCGGCGTGCGTATATTCATACGCCTGACAGGCAGTGAAAAGCACGCCAAGGCCTACCGTGTACCACAGCGCGGTGACGGTGCTTTTCTGGTCACCTTTTAAAATTGCATAATGCGCCCATGTCACCGTGGTGCCGGACAGCAGCAACACCAGCGTGTTAAAGAATGGCAGATGCCACGGATCGAACGGATGGATGCCCGCCGGCGGCCAGATGCCATGCAAAATCGCCCATACTTCTTCCAGCGGAAGTTTAGGCAGGGTGCTGGCACCAAAGAACGCCCAGAAGAATGCAGCAAAGAACATCACCTCGGAAACGATGAACAGCGCCATACCAGCGCGCAGGCCACGGCTCACCTCACGCGTGTGCGCCTTATCTTCACGCGCTTCTTTCACTACATCGCGCCACCAGCTGTACATGCAATATAACAGCAGGAAAAATCCCACCAACGCCACTATGCCTCCGCCGGGCTTTTCATGCATATACATGGCACCACCAAAGGTCAGCATAAACAACGCGAGCGAACTTACGATAGGCCATGGGCTGGGATCTACGAGGTGATAGGGATGGTCTTGATGTGCCATGATAATCTTCCTTGATTCCTTATGTTAAATCCATGGGTTCATATGTCGTCATTTTTTACAGGAAAAAACGTATAAGACAATGTTATTGTTTGCACATCGTCCATCTGCGGATCTTCCATGATGGCAGGGTCGATGTAAAAAGAAATCGGCATATTGACCTGCTCACCGGGCTTTAACGTCTGCTCGGTAAAGCAGAAACATTCGATCTTGGCAAAATACGGGCCAGCCTTGTGCGGTACCACATTATAGGTGGCATGGCCCACCAGCGGCTTATCGGTATTGTTGCGCGCGGTGTAATAGGTCAGGGACTGCTCGCCCACTTTGACCTGTATTTTCGGCTGGCCGGGCTTGAATTCCCAATCCAGATCCGGTGCAATATCGGCATTAAAGGTGATCTTGATCTTACGGTTGAATACCGGACCAGTATTAGCGGCCGATTCTGCTGTGGTGCCGCCATACCCGGTAACCTGACAGAACAACCGGTACAGGGGCACCGATGCGTAGGCGAGCAGTGCCATACCTGCCACCACCGCAGCCAGGTTGATGGCCATTCTTACGTTGGCGCCAGCATGTGTGGTCATGGTGAAAGGTCAGGCCCCCATCCGCATAACGGCAATGGCGTAGAGCAACGCAACCAGCAGCACGAGCACCACCAGCAATGCAATGTTCTTATTTTTTTGCTGTTTGTGCCTTCCGCTGATCGGCAATGTCAGTCGCCTTTTTCCACTTTGTTACGGCGCATGAAATCCAGCACCAGAAGCAGGAACAGTGTGAACAGGCTACCCAGAACGAAGCTGGCGCCCATCAGATAGATGGTTTCCTGTGCAATGCTGTGCAGTCCCTGCAGATTTTCCGGGGTCAGCGTCTTTTGTGTGGGTTCCATAATAACCTCCTGTTAAAAATTACAATATACCGGCTTGCCCGATCAGGGCATCCACCCATATCAGGGTGAATAGCATGAAAAGGTAAAGAATTGAGAAACCAAATGTCTTTTTTGCCCAACGGTCATCCTTATGGATAAGCACGCGGCAGACATAATACAAAAAACCAGCGCCCAGCAATGCTGCCCCGACCGTATACAGCCAGCCGGCCAGGCCCAAGCCCCCCAGTGCCAGTGTGCATGCCACCAACAGCACGGTATAGACGAGCATTTGCAGGCGGGTGGTTTCCTTGCCTGCCACCACCGGCAGCATCGGCACCCCGGCGCGGGCATAGTCTTCGTTCTTGTATAAGGCCAGCGCCCAGAAATGCGGTGGCGTCCACAGGAAAATGATGGCAAACAGCAACACCGGCTCCAGCGTGATACTTCCTGCAGTAGCAGCCCAACCGATCATGGGCGGGAAGGCGCCGGCGGCACCGCCAATCACAATGTTCTGCGGTGTGCGGCGCTTGAGCCACATGGTATAAACGACAGCATAGAAGAATATGGCAAATCCCAGTATGCCTGCAGCCAGCCAGTTCAGCGCTAACCCCATCAGCATCACAGAGGCAGCGGACAGGAACACGCCAAAGGCCAGCGCATCATCCGGAGCGATACGCCCAGCAGGAACGGGGCGCGTTGCGGTGCGTTTCATGATGGCATCGATATCACAGTCGTACCACATATTCATGGCCGCCCCTGCACCTGAGGCCATGGCAATGCACATGAGCGTAAGCAGCTGCTGGAACCAATTGATCTGACCCGGCGCCACCAGCATGCCCACCGCCCCGGTGAACACCACCAGCGACATCACGCCCGGCTTGAGTAGGGTAATGTAATCGCTTACGCTCGATGAAGGATGGATGGATGAGGGATTAATAGATGCAGACTGCATAGCTATTTCCTTATCTGCTCATCTTTAATCCAATCATCTTTCATTATCACTTGATGACCGGGGTTTTTTCAAACGTGTGGAACGCAGGCGGGCTAGTTACCGTCCATTCCATGGTTTTGGCTCCTTCGCCCCATGGATTGTTCGGGCAAGGCTTACCGGCGGCAAGCGTACGCCATACCAACACGAGGAAGAACACGGCAGACGCAGCGCTGATGTAAGAGCCGATCGAGGACACGTAGTTCCAGCCAGCATAGACATCCGGGTAATCCGGGATACGGCGCGGCATACCAGCCAACCCAAGGAAATGCTGCGGGAAGAAGGTCAGGTTGGCACCAATGAAGAACATCCAGAAATGTGCCTTGCCCATCCATTCCGGATACTGGCGTCCCGACATCTTGCCCAGCCAGTAATAGAAGGCGGCAAAGATGGCGAACACTGCGCCCAGCGACATCACATAATGGAAATGCGCCACCACATAATAGGTGTCATGCAACGGAATATCGACAGCGGCATTGGCCAGCACTACGCCGGTCACACCACCCACCACGAACAGGAATATGAAGCCAATGGCAAACAGCATCGGGGTTTCAAATGTCAGAGAACCGCCCCACATTGTGCCCAGCCACGAAAATATTTTCACACCTGTCGGCACAGCAATGATCATGGTGGCGACCATGTAATAGGCCATCGTATCCTCGGATAGCCCGACAGTGAACATATGATGCGCCCACACGATGAAACCCAAAAACCCGATGGCGCTCATGGCGAATACCATGCCCATATAGCCGAAGATAGGCTTGCGCGAGAAAGTCGACACGATCTCACTGATGACACCGAACGCCGGCAGGATCAGGATGTACACTTCCGGATGACCGAAGAACCAGAACAGGTGCTGGAACAGCAGCGGGTCACCACCGCCAGCGGGGTCAAAGAAATGCGTGCCGAAGTTACGGTCGGTCAGCAGCATGGTGATGGCGCCGCCCAATACCGGCAGGGCAAGCAGCAGCAGGAATGCCGTGATCAGGATCGCCCACGGGAACAGGGGCATTTTGAATAATGTCATGCCCGGCGCCCGCATGTTGAATATGGTAACGATGAAGTTGATAGCACCAAGAATGGAGGAGATACCTGCAAGGTGCAGCGCGAAAATCCCCATATCAACGGACATGCCTGGATGCGACGCGATCTGCGACAACGGCGGATACACTGTCCAGCCGGTACCCACCCCTTCATCTATGAAGGCAGAGCCGACCAAAAGGGTGAACGCAGGGATAAGCAGCCAGAAGCTGATATTGTTCATACGCGGGAATGCCATGTCCGGCGCACCGATCATGATCGGCACGAACCAGTTGCCAAATCCACCGATAAGCGCAGGCATCACCAGAAAGAACACCATGATGAACGCATGCGCGGTAAGCACCACATTATACATCTGGTAATTGCCAGCGAACAGCGTGCCTTCCGGTGTGGCCAGCTGGATACGCAGCAACACCGAAAACAATGTACCGGCCAAACCTGCGACCACCGCAAATATAAGGTACATTGTACCGATATCCTTGTGGTTAGTGGAAAATAGCCAGCGGCGCCAGCCGGTCGGTGTATGGTGATCGTGACTCATGTGCGTTCTCTTATCCTTAAAGTTCCTTGTCGTTCAACTAACGGTACCAGACTCAGTTTTCTTCCTCACCCCAGCCTTCTTCCACCCAATTGTCTTCTGCTTGGGGTTCTTGCTCAGGTTCGGTTTTGGGCTGTGGGCTGCCTGCAGCAGGTTTGGCATCCTGCATATCGCGTACCGCCACCGGATCTGCAGTAGACGGTTTTTCATCGGTTTTCGCTTTTACGGTCTGTTCAGCATTTTCTTTTTTTGCACCGCTTTCAGATTTAGGTTTTTCCTTCTCTTCTTGCACGGCTTCAGTACCTTTGCCTTTTTCTGCTTCAACCGGCTCGGTCAGTGGCACTTCCTGCTCGACCGCACTGCTATCCTTCAAGGACTCCGGATCGATGCCGGCCTCCTTTTGTTGGGCAGCGACCCATGTATCAAATTCGTCTTTTTCCACCACATCGACACGTATCGGCATGAACCCATGGCCCACACCGCACAATTCCGAACACTGGCCATAATAGGTTCCGGTTTTGGTCGCCTTGAACCACGAGCTATTCAGTCGGCCGGGCACCGCGTCACGTTTCACACCGAAAGCCGGAACAGCCCATGCGTGTATCACATCGCCGGCGGTCAGCAGCACTTTGACCTTGGTATTCACAGGAACCACCACGCGGTTGTCCACGGAAAGGTTGCGTACATCCCCTTCCTGCAGGTCGCCCTGTTTTTTCATGTAACTGTCAAATCCGAAACCGCCATGGTCGGGGTATTCGTAATGCCAGTACCACTGGTACCCCACCACCTTCAGGGTCATGTCTGCTTCCACATCATCTTCAATGAAATAGTGTAAACGCAGCGACGGTATGGCGATAGCGATCAGTATCAGCACCGGCACCACCGTCCAGATTATCTCCAGTTTGGTGTTGTGCGCTGTTTTACTTGGGTTCGGGTTCGACTTGCGGCTGAAACGCACACATATATATATAATGAGTACCAGTACGAATAGGGAAATGATGGTAATCAGTATAAGCAGATAATTATGTGCAGTGTACAACTGCTCCATGACCGGGCTAGCCGGCGGCGTCAGGCCCAGCTGCCAGGGCTTGGCAAGTCCCGGCACCTCATCCGCCATGGCGTGAGAATGGAATAACATGGAAAAAATCGTAATTAAAATTGTTGAGTATCTCATTGCGATTCCTGATAGTGATTCGGCAACATCTGTGTAATCTGTCCTTGCACAATTCGCAATATTTTTTATAGGGTTAAATTCTATGACGGATAATGCAATGCTCGATGAATTATTTCATGCCCGCAGCCCGCTCGATAAGGATGCAGCGATACGCCTTGTGTCATCGGTGCTCGGCGGCTTGGATGACGGCGAACTGTTCCTGGAATACTGCCAGTCGGAAAGCCTCCATTTTGACGATGGCCGCCTGAAGAATGCCAGCTTCAACACCGACCAGGGGTTCGGGTTACGCTCGGTTCTGGGCGAGGCAACCGCCTATGCCCACTCCACCGAACTGAGTGAAAGCGCCCTCAAACGCGCGGCCGAAACCGTGCAGATGGTAAATTACGGACAAAATGGCGTGCATGCGAATATCCCACCAGCTTTCGGCACCAATGCGCGGCTTTATGAGCCGGTAAACCCGCTGGCCGAAACACCTTTTGCCGTGAAGCTCGAAACCCTGCAGAAGATCGACAGTTACCTGCGTGCCAAGGATGACAGGGTGAGACAAGTGTCCGCTTCGCTTACCGGCGTGTGGCAGGCAGTGCGCATCATTCGTGCCAATGGCAACATTACCGGGGACATCCGCCCGCTGGTGCGCCTGAATGTAAGCGTCACAGTGGAAGAGAATGGCCGCATGGAAAATGGCAGCAGCGGCGCTGGCGCGCGTACACTGTATGATACATATATAGAAGAATTGTCATGGAAAAAGCTGGCCGATGAAGCACTGCGGCAGGCCACCGTGAACCTGAAGGCGGTCGATGCGCCGGCCGGCGAAATGCCGGTGGTGATGGGTGGCGGCTGGTGCGGCGTTATACTGCATGAAGCGGTAGGGCATGGGCTGGAAGGCGATTTCAACCGTAAAGGCACGTCCGCATTTGCCGGGCTGATGGGCAAGCAGGTGGCCAGCAAGGGCGTGACCATTATCGATGATGGCACACTGCCAAACCGGCGCGGATCACTGTCTATCGACGACGAAGGCACCCCCACCTCGCGTACCACACTCATCGAAGACGGCGTCCTCACCGGCTATATGCAGGACCGGCTGAACGCGCGCTTGATGGGGATGCGCGCCACCGGCAACGGCAGACGCGAGGGCTACGCCCATGCACCTATGCCCCGTATGACCAATACCTATATGCTGGCCGGAAAAGATAAGCGCGCCGATATGATCGCCTCGGTGAAAAAAGGCATCTATGCTTCTTATTTTGGTGGCGGGCAGGTGGATATCACCTCCGGCAAATTCGTGTTTTCGGCTTCGGAAGCCTACCTGATCGAGAACGGAAAGATCACCGCGCCGCTAAAAGGCGCCACTCTCATCGGCAACGGACCGGAAGCACTCACGCATGTGCAGGCGATCGGTGATGACATGTGCCTCGATGACGGCATTGGAACCTGCGGAAAAGCAGGGCAATCGGTACCGGTAGGCGTCGGCCAGCCCAGCATGCTGATCGACCGGCTCACGGTGGGCGGCACCCAGACCTGATTTTTTCGTAAAATACCACGTAGAAAAGTTTATTTTGATTAATGTAGTAATAAAACTACAATTCCAAAGATTCAGGTGGGGTGTATTAAGAAATATGACAGTTCGGTTACAGTTCCGTGACAGAACTGTGAATATTCATCTTTATGTAACGTTTATATTTGAATGGCCCGGGGCTTTTGGCTATGATTAACTAAATAGAAATAAAAAATCCGCAACGAAGGATCCTAATTATGAGTGCTGAAATGTTTAGTTTTGCAGGGGATATTAGCCATCTTGAAGTGGCAGGAGCAACCTCAGGCCTTGCCCAGGGGATAGGCCAGAACTTCGTAGACGGTATGCACACGGAAAGTTCTTCCATGAGCGCTTCGAACGCCACCCTTCCGGAAATGGCTACCGAAGGCATTGGCAGATTCTAACAAAATCTGCTTTTTAACAGTGCGTTAGCTGCGTGTCGGCTAATATACTGTTTTTTCTTCCCTACCACAGAAAAATCGTGTAATATTAAAGGCTAATCAACAGGGGTGGCATTGCTGTGCCCCTAAAAGGTGTGTGTAGATGTCGGCAAAATGGACCAGTAAACCCATTCCGGAAGAATCGCAGGCAAAAAAGATGTCCATGGACGAGCAGTTCGTGGTGCTCCTGATGTATGGTAAAAACTCGTTTGGCGACAAAATCTACTCCTACCTGAAGATCAGCCTGCCCAACCTGCCGCGCCTGAAAAGCGCCATCAAGGCGGGCAAAGGCTTCAACCCCAGTGATTTTGGCGAAGTGATCGCCGCCGGTAAGAACGAGCCCACCACCGATGTGCGTGCGGAAATCGCTAATGCCTACCAGGTGCTCGACAGCAGCCCGGCAGCGCAAGCCGCCGTACCGGCACAACCAGCCCCAAAAAAAGCCTGGGACGAATATTAGCAGGTTTGAGGTTGTAGGTTTGAGGTTTCAGAATTAAGTTACTGTCACCTGAAACCTGAAACCTTAAACCTTGGATGCTGACCTTTCCTTCTATCGACCCCGTAGCCCTTTCCCTTGGGCCGCTGGCCATCCGCTGGTATTCACTGGCCTATATCGGCGGCATCTTGCTCGGCTGGTGGGTGCTGATACGCGAGCATGACCGCCGTCCCATCACAGGGCTCGACCGCAAAGCACTGGACGACACGGTGATGTGGGCGGTGCTCGGCATTATCCTTGGCGGCAGGCTGGGTTATGTGCTGTTCTATAAGCCAGCCTATTACCTGTCGCACCCTATCGAAGCCTTTTATATATGGGAAGGCGGCATGTCGTTCCATGGCGGGTTGATCGGCGTGATCGTTGCGTTCTGGCTGTTCTCGCGCAAACACGGTGTGCGCTTTTTAGAACTGATGGATGTCATCGCCAGCGCCGTCCCCATCGGTCTGTTCTTCGGCCGTGTCGCCAACTTCATCAACGGCGAATTGTTCGGCCGTATCACCGACAGCCCGCTGGGCATGGTATTCCCGCATGGCGGGCCGGAGCCGCGCCACCCCAGCCAGCTGTATGAAGCAGCGCTTGAGGGGATTTTGTTGTTCGTCGTGTTACAACTGGTTTTAAAATTCACCCGCGCACGTGACAAAATCGGCCTGATCGCGGGCCTGTTCCTGATCGGCTATTCACTGGCGCGCATGACGGCCGAATATTTCCGCGAGCCGGATGCGTATCTGGGATTCATCGTTGGCGAGATCACCATGGGCCAGCTGCTCTGCCTGCCCATGCTGGCCATAGGGCTGTACCTTGCACTGCGTCCTAAGCGCAGGCAACCTGCATCATGAGCCTGCACAGTGTCATAGCCGCGCAGATCGCCAGCAATGGCCCCCTGACCGTTTCCGAATATATGCAGCTGGCACTCTCCCATCCTGAATATGGGTATTACATGCGCAAAGACCCGCTGGGCAGCAGCGGCGATTTCACCACCGCACCCGAGATCAGCCAGATATTCGGCGAGCTGCTGGGCGCATGGACAGCGCAACAATGGAAGCATCTGAACCAACCGGAATGCGCACTGATCGAGCTGGGGCCGGGCCGCGGCACGCTGATGAGCGACATGCTGCGCGCCACCCGCCATGTGCAGGAATTTCATGATGCGATTAGCGTGCATCTGGTGGAAACCAGCCCGGCGATGAAGCAGAAACAATGGCAGGCGCTGGCCGGTAAACATGATGCGTTGCACTGGCACGAATCGGTGGATGAACTGCCAAAAGACAAACCATGGCTAATTGTCGCCAATGAATTTTTTGATGCGCTGCCGATCCGCCAGTTCTTGTGCCAGAACGGCGCATGGCATGAGCGGGCGGTCGGCAGCGATGACAACGGTGCGCTCACCTTCACCAGCATGCCGCTCAATACCGACAGTTGCGACAAGCAACTCAAAGAATTCCTCGGCCAGTTCGAACCGGCCTCGCTGGCAGCAGGCGATATCGTAGAGTATGGTATGGCAGCGGTGGACATCACCAGCACCATCGCCTGCCACCTACGCGATGTCGGCGGTGTGGCACTGATCGTCGATTATGGCTATGCCGGGCTCGGCATTGGCGATACGTTCCAGGCCGTGCGTACCCACCGCTACCACCCGCCCCTGCGCGATCCGGGGCAAGCCGACCTCACCGCGCATGTCGACTTCACCCGCCTTGCCATCACCGCCGAACGTTGCCATGCGGTCGCCCACGGCCCGGTGGCACAAGGTGCATTCCTCGGCAGGCTGGGCGCCATCCCGCGAGCCATCCACCTGTGCGAACAAAGCACACCCGAACAACAGGCCAACGTGATCGGCAGCGTGCGCCGCCTGATCGACCCCGACCAGATGGGCGAACTGTTCAAGGCAATGGCGATCACAGGCGGCACCCACCCCACACCGGAAGGTTTCCGCTAATGCTCAAATGTACCGAACTTGCGAGTATTTCCACTATTCGCCACGGATTCTTCACCCGCGAAGGCGGAGTAAGCAGCGGCATCTATGCCTCGCTCAACTGCGGCATGGGATCAGGAGACGACAAAGCACTGGTGCAGAAAAACCGCGACATCGCGCAAGAAGCGCTCGGTGCCGATACGTTGTGCATCGCTTATCAGGTGCATAGTGCCGATGTGCTCATCGTCGACAAACCCTTTGATAACCCGCCCGAACTTGATGCATTGGTGACCAGCACGCCCGGCCTTGCCATCGGCATACTCACCGCTGACTGTGCGCCGGTATTGCTGGCCGATCATAAGGCGGGTGTGGTCGCCGCTGCCCATGCCGGTTGGAAAGGCGCTTTTACCGGCGTGCTGGAAAACACGGTTGCCGCCATGCAGACACTCGGCGCTGAGCCGGAACGCATTATCGCCGCTATCGGCCCCACCATATGCCAGCAATCCTACGAAGTGGATATCGCCTTCAAGGAGCGCTTTGTGGAGCAGGATATCCAGAACGATATTTACTTCCTTGCGGGCCAACGCGATGGCCATTTCCTGTTCGACCTGCCCGGCTATTGCAAAGACCGGCTGACCACGGCAGGCGTAAAGCATATAAATATACTTGCACACGATACGTATTCGGATGAGAATAGCTTTTTCAGTTTCCGGCGCGCCACCCATCGGGGTGAAACCATGTATGGCCGCCAGCTATCTGCGATTTCGATAACCCGATGACCCGTAACCGGATAACTTGTAATTTTTTTAGGCATCGAGTAATCCAGTTACGAATAATCGAACTTTCATATATTCGAGGAATGATATGACGCTTTTACCCTACGACGATCGCGACGGGATTATCTGGCTGGATGGGAACTTCGTGCCCTGGCGCGAGGCACAGACGCATGTGCTGACGCACGGGCTGCATTACGGCAGTTGCGTATTCGAAGGCGAGCGCGCTTACAGTGGCCATATCTTCAAATCGCGCGAGCACAGCCAGCGCCTGCATAATTCGGCCGAGCTGCTGGATTTTACCATCCCCTTTTCGGTGGATGAACTGGAAGACGCCAAGAAAAAGATACTCGCAAAAAACAATCTGGTGAACGCATACATCCGGCCGGTCGCTTGGCGCGGCAGCGAAATGATGGCCGTATCCGCACAACAGGCTAAGATTCATGTCGCCATCGCCGCATGGGAATGGCCGAGCTATTTCAAAGGTGGTGCAAAAGAGCGTGGGCTGCGCCTGAAGCAATCCAGCTGGGTGCGTCCAGCGCCCAACATGGCTCCCACCGCCAGCAAGGCCGCCGGCCTGTATATGATCTGCACACTTTCAAAACATGCCGCCGAGCGTGAAGGCTTCGATGATGCGCTGATGCTGGATTATCGCGGCTTCGTAGCCGAAGCGACCGGCGCCAATATGTTCTTTTTGATGGATGGCAAGCTGCACACCCCTAACCCAGACTGTTTCCTGAACGGCATCACCCGCCGCACGGCCATGGATCTGGCAAGAAAGCGCGGAGTAGAAATAGTAGAACGCCACATCAAACCCGAAGAGATAACCAAAGCCAGCGAAGTGTTCTTAACCGGCACCGCGGCCGAGATCACTCCGGTCGGCGAGATAAACGGCCACACCTTCAAGGTGGGTGACCTGACCAAAACACTGATGGAAGATTACGGAAAACTAGTGAACTCGGCACCTGCCGCGCAGGTAGCTTAACTTTTTATGCCCCTGTCAAAATCTACTGATTTTTACAGGGGACATCGTTCATGGCTGACTCGCACACCTGCGCTCGTATAACAAAAAAGGAAGGCCAGCAGCCCGACCGAGCCTTCAGCACGCTTCATGCGAAATGCTATTCCTGCAAATGCTTCCAGCCGGTTTTGAAGTAAGCATAACCGGTCACCAGCGTCAGTATGCCCGCGATCCACAGCAGGATGCGGCCCAGCACGTCGGCATGCAGCCCATCCGGCCCGCCCACGCCGAGCAGTAACAGGAATATCGCCACCATCTGCGCCGCCGTTTTCCATTTCGCAAGGCGCGACACCGGCACGCTCACCTGTATCTCGGCCAGGAATTCGCGCAGGCCCGAAACCAGTATCTCGCGGCAGACGATGGCAATGGCGGGAATAATATCAGCACGTATCACCGTGTCGCTGTTGGATTGCACCAGCAACATCAGCGCCGTCGCCACCAGCAGCTTATCGGCGATAGGGTCGAGGAAGCGACCGATGTTGGATTGGGCCTGCCACATGCGCGCCATGTAACCATCCAGCCAGTCGGTAACGCTGGCCAGCAGGAATATGCCCGCCGACAGCCAGTAGCCCCAATCACCCTTGATAAAAAACACCATGATCAACGCAGGAATGGCCCCGATACGGCCGTAGGTCAACCAGTTCGGCAGGTTCTTCTTCCATGCTGCGATATGCCCGTTGCTCATGCCTTATCCGGTTTTTTTGTTGGAACCGTCTCTTACCATGTCTGGCGGTGGGTTTCCATCACTTTGTCTGGGCTATATCTTCAATATGCAGGCTAACAGAGCGTCGCCCCTGCCATTCGTTGCTGCGCATCTGCCCAACAAGGTCCACCGTCTGGCCCCGTGTGGCCAGCAGTGCCTCGCCCAATTTGGTGCCCACCGAGCGAAAGGCGATGGCAGACAGGCTGGCGCCGCCACTGGGGTCTTTCACATAGGTGCGGATATGCGACTGGTCTTTGCCTATATACTCGGGCTTCATGTTGACTACGCCGCGCAGAACCACTCGTATGGAAGGATTCCCCTGTCCGAACGGCCCGATCTGCTCCAGCTTTTCGATCAGTTCGTCGGTGATGCCGCCGATATGCAGTTCGGCATCCAGCCTTATCACCCGGTTGCGGGTTAAAAGCTCCTGATGTTTAGCCGCGCGCTGTGCCATAAATTCCTTGAATGCTACTAGCTTACCGGATTCCACCGTAAAGCCCGCCGCCATCGAGTGCCCACCGCCAGCCACCAGCAAACCAGATTCACAGGCCGCGATCACCGCCGAGCCGATATCGAAGCCGCTCACCGAACGCGCCGACGCTTTACCTACGCCATTTTCCATGGCAATGACGGCTGTGGGTTTATTGAATGCTTCTTTCAGCCTGCCCGCTACGATACCGATCACGCCGGGATGCCAGTTCTCACCTTCCACCAGCAACACCAGCTGGTCGAGCTGCTGCTCGGCTTTGGCCATCGCTTCTTCTAGCACCATGCTCTCAATGGTTTTGCGTTCACTGTTGTGGGTGTCAAGTTGCAGCGCCAGCTGTTTCGCTATCGTATCATCGCCGCAGGTCAGCAGGCGCACGCCCAGATCGGATTTTCCTACGCGCCCCCCGGCATTGATGCGCGGCCCCAGCACAAACCCGGCATGGAACACACCCGGCGGCTGGTCGATACCGGCAATGTCGAGCAGCGTGCGGATACCAAGGTTCTGCCGTGCCGCCATCACCTTCAGCCCCTGCGCCACGAACGCCCGGTTCACTCCCGTCAGCGGCACCACATCGCACACCGTGCCGAGCGCTACCATATCCAGCCATTGCATGAGGTTGGGTGGAGGTATTTTATTGCCCCCGAAGTTTTCTGCTGAAAACTCCATGGGGCGCAGCTCAGGGCTGACTCGGCCTGCTGGCCTCGCTTCCTCATAAAATCCGGAAGTTCGCAACCTGCTATTCACCGCTACAGCCAACAGAAATGATACGCCGACCGCTGCCATGTGGCCATGCGGCGAATCCTCATCCAGCCGATTGGGGTTTACTACTGCCACTGCCCTTGGCAGTTTGGCCTCGGCCTGATGGTGGTCGATCACGATCACATCCAGCCCGGCATCGGCGGCGGCAGCAAGCGGCTCGAATGCCAGCGTGCCGCAATCCACTGTGATAGCCACGTGTGCGCCCTGCTCTTTTAACTTCAGCAATCCGGCTGTGTTTGGGCCGTAGCCTTCGGTCATGCGGTCGGGGATGTAGACCAGCGGCGTAACGCCTATGCTTTGGAAAAACTGGCTGAGCACCGCAGACGAGGTGGCACCATCGACATCGTAATCGCCCCAGATGGCAATGGTTTCCTTGTTCTGTATCGCGCGCACGATACGATCGGCCGCCTTGTCCATATCCTTCAGGTGGAACGGGTCGGGTAGCTGCGATTTCAGGCTGGGATTGAGAAAATCCTCCACGTCATCTTCGGCGATACCGCGCGCCGCCAGAATGCGCGCCACAATCTCCGGCAGACCATAGCGCTGCACCAGCAGTGCCGCCTTGCGCTCGTCGGCTGCGCGCAGCAGCCACTCGCAGCCAGTAAGTGACAAATGACCCGGTAATTCGATGACCCGATGACTCGTGTCAAAAGCTATGCTAGGTTCATTCTCCGTCATCCAGTCATCCAGTTATCGAGTTATCCACATGTCACGCACTTTAACACCCGCCATCGACTATATCCGCAAGCTTTACGCACCGCAAGACGCGCTGCAGCAGGAAATCAACGCCACACTGAAAGATATCGGCATGGAAATTCAGGTCGGCCCGGAAGAAGGCAAGCTGCTGGGCCTGCTGGTGAAAATGCACGGCGTAAAAACTATTGTGGAAGTGGGCACGCTGGGCGGCTATTCCACTCTGTGGATGGCACGCGCCCTGCCCGATGGCGGCCAGATCCACACGTTGGAGCGCGATGCCAGACATGCCGGAATCGCACGCGGTTTTTTTGCAAAGTCGGATGTGGCAGACCGTATCACACTACACGAAGGTGACGCCACCCAAACGCTGGCATCCTTAAATGATAAAGGGCCGTTCGATATGATATTCATCGACGCCGATAAGATCAGCTACCCCACCTATCTCGACTGGGCAGAAGCAAATATCTGCAAAGGCGGGCTGATCGTGGCCGATAACACTTTCCTGTTCGGCGCGGTGCTGCAGGATTCGCCACCGGAAGATGTCGCTAAATCTACATGGGAGAATATGCGCAGCTTCAATGCACGGCTTGCCGACCCCGAAAAATATTACGGCCTGATCATTCCTACACAGGAAGGGTTGAGCGTAGCGGTGAAGTTGTTCTAATGCTCCCTCCCCCCATTGGGGGAGAGGGAAAAAAATGGCTTTAGAAATCTATCACCTTCAGCACGTCGTCAACCTTGTCGACCACGTTGAAAAACCCCTTCACCTCTTCTTTAGCAAAGTTGTTATCGATGATGTTGTACATGAGTTTGATCAGCGGCGTCCAATATTCCTCGAAGTTGAATATCACCACCGGCTTGTTGTGCAGGCGCAGCTGCCGCCATGTGATGATCTCGAACATTTCGTCCATGGTGCCGAAGCCGCCGGGGAACACAATAAACGCATCCGATTTCTCGAACATTAGCTGTTTGCGCTCGTGCATGGTATTTACGATGACGATCTCGCTTAAGCTTTGGTGCTCGTTCTCGATGTCGCGCAGCGATTCAGGGAATACGCCGGTCACGTAGCCGCCATTTTGCAGGCTGGCATTGGCCACCGCACCCATGACACCGCAATCACCCCCGCCGTATACGAGATTGATATTTTTTTGCGCCAGAATCTTTCCGAACGCACTGCCGATATCCAGAAACTTCTTGGGAACGTCATTAGATGCGCCGCAGAACACGCACACCGATTTGGGATTACTCATCAACTTCCTACAATTATTATTGCTTTTGATTGGTTTACCAGTTCTTATAATAACAAGGTAATAGTTATTTTTCTATGAAAGATCCAAAAAATATAGTTATTACAGGTGCTAGCAGCGGCCTTGGCGCCGCCCTCGCCCGCTATTACGCGGCGCCGGGCATCACCTTGCATCTGCATGGCCGCAATCATGCACGTATCGACGCGATCTGTGCGACGTGTCAGAAAAAGGGTGCCGTAACACATGGCTATGCCTGCGATGTGACGAATGCCGCCGCTATGGAAGATTGGATAAAATTCGCCGACACGCAAACACCGATCGACCTTGTAATCGCCAATGCCGGTATTTCGGCAGGCATCGGTGGTGGTGGCGAGAACGCCAACCAATCGCGCGCCATATTTGCTACCAACATGGACGGTGTGAACAATACCATACAACCGTTGATTCCCCGCATGTGTGAACGTGGGCGCGGCCAGATCGCGCTGGTCAGCTCGCTGGCGGGGATACGCGGCCTTTCGAGTTCGCCAGCCTATAGCGCCTCCAAAGGTTGGGCACGACTGTATGGCGAAGGGCTGCGCGGCTGGCTGAAGGATTTCGGCGTGCAGGTGAATGTGGTCTGCCCCGGCTTTATACGCACGCCACTCACCGATGTGAACCCGTACAAAATGCCACTCATCATGGAAGCAGACAAAGCTGCGCGCATCATCGCCGACGGCCTTGCGAAAAACAAAGCGCGCATCGCATTTCCAAAATTGCTCTACATTCCACTATGGCTGGTGAACAGCCTGCCCTACAGGCTGACCGAATGGTATTTTGACCGCATGCCAGCAAAACCTGCTTCGCCTGAGCTTTAGATTGCCTCCGCGATTTTCTCCTGCAAATCGCATGAGGCAAAAAAACCTCAAACCAGCCGTATCTTCATCAGTTTCGACAACGCTTCTAAAAACGAGTGGCAGGCATCGTACAGCGCCGGATCTTTAATATCCTGCGGCGGCAGCTGCATCGGGTAATGCGCTTCGATCAGCCGTTCTAATTTTTTCAGCATCGCATCCCCTGTTATCACACCGCAATACTCACGTATCGCCGCCAGTTGCCCATCAGTCATCGGCACGCGCAAGCGCAGGCAGGCCGGGCCGCCGCCGTTGCGCATACTCTGGCGCAGGTCGGCTGTGCGTACCTCGTTGATCGGGTTGCTGTTGTCGGCCACGATATCCTGCAATATTTTTGCGGCTTTGCCATCGAACAACTCCTGCACTTCGGTCGGCGCGATCACCGCCATGCCGCCGTCGGGTTTGCTGATGATCTGGCTGTTAAAGAGATAGGTATGCACCGCTTCTTTCACCGTCAGCCTGCTTTCCGGTACTACCAGCATGTGCAGTATTTTGCCCGGGTGTAGCGCTGCATACGCCGCCTCTATTTTGGCAATATCATCACCGCCATTGGCATACGCACGCTCATGTACGAAATACAGGTTCTGGTTGCCCACCGCGATCACATCGTTATGGAACACTCCATCATTTATCACCTCTGGGTTCTGCTTGATGAATACCACCTGATCGTCCGGCAGGGCATGCGCCTTGGCAATAGCCTGCGATGCAGCAAGGCTCTGGCGTGCGGTCTTGGCATCACCGGCCGAGCCGTCCTTGCCATAGACGAACACATGCAGGCCCTTGTCACTATGCTGCGGGGCAAGGCGTGTGTGGTTGGCTGCACCCTCGTCCGGCATGCTGTCGGGCAACGGTTCGTGCACCACACAATCCGGCGCATGCTCAAATATCTGGCTTAGCACGTGGTGCGTATCCCTGGTCTCAATGCGGCGGTGCAGATTGGTGAATAAATTGGCGGTGGTCAGGTGCAGTTTGCCATCGGCAGCATCCACCCCGGGCGTTACCGTTGCCGCATTGGCCACCCACATCGCCGAACTGGACGACGCTTTTTCGAGCAGCGCGACATCTTCTGCGGCGGCCTGAGCGATCACTTCTTCGCGCGTACCCATGAAATGTTCGTTCAGGAGCGGCACATGCGGGCGCAGCTGGGGCGGCAATATGCCTGCCGGAATGTCCAGCGCGATTAGCTGCCGCACCAGCCCCACCGCTTGCTTTGCCGCCAGCTGCGGACTGGATATCTGGCCCCGGTTCTTGCCCGATGCCACATTGTCGCCGGATAGTCCGCCGTAGTTATGCGTCGGGCCGGGCAGACCAACAAAAATAACTTCGGTTGTTTCGCCTGTTGACATAAATATCAGAATGTTATTGAGCTATAGGGTATGACAGACCCTATCAACGACATTTTGTCCAGCTATTTCGCTCGCGAGCTCAGCCACCTGTCCGATCCGGAGGTGGTCACCCAACTATTCTTTGAAACGCGCTTCACCCATGGCAACCTGGAGCCAGTGTGCCGTATTGTCTGCGAAAGCAGCGCCGATATTGGCGGCCGTAAGATTCCCGGCAGCCTCCTGATCAAAGGCAAAACTTCAGCTGCACCGCTGATCATCCAGACCCAGCTGCACGGCAACGAGCCGGCCGGACTGGCTGGCATATTGCTCAGCATGCTACTGTCTAAAACAGGCCTGCTGGAAAAGGATGTCCTGGCCGTAGTCGGCAACCCGCTGGCTGCCCGCCAGTATTATGCCGCGCTGGAAGAAAACCCCAAAGCCCGCCAGCAAACGCGCGATGCCTATCGCTGTGGACTGGATAAGAACGGCAGCCTGCTGCCCGATATGAACCGCATCCCGGTGGATTTCGCCACGCGTGATCCCTCCGACCCGCATACCAAACGCGCGCAGGAGTTATACCACCTGTGCCAGCATGCCTGCGGCATACTCGACCTGCATACGGCACGCGGCAATATGGTGTGCATCACCGACCACAAGCATGATGCCGACCTGAAACACACCCCCATCCGAGCCATCCTGCTGGAGCTGGCTGATGCGATATCGGCCAACGTGTCCAACAGCAGCGAAAAGAAAGTGACCCTGAAAACACTGGTCAGCCCGCTGGAAAATATCCGGCACCAGATCGGCATCGAAGCGGGCACACACGAATCGCCGGATGCCCCTTATATCGCGGCCAGCTTCGTTCTGGCGTCCCTGTACCGTATGGGCTTCACCGCCGCTGAACCGGTGAATGGCACCGATGACGACGGTGAGTTTGAAGGCTATCACGTAAAACCGCGCATCACTTACGCCGACCTCGAGATCGATGGAACGCTCGATGCCAATGACAAGGTGTATATGGTAGAACCCTGCACTGAGCCGGAAGAACTACCCTCGGACGCCACCAGCGTGGTGATCCGCAAAGACGATGGTGCGTTCGGTCTGCAAACCTTCATGCAGTTCATGGTGCAGCCCAAGGGCGAGCTGTATTATGCACTGCGCCAGTACGATGAAATGGAGCCGGTTCAAGCCGGACAGGTGATCGCAGTGGCGGTGCCTTCGGGCATTGAGCTAAAAACCAAAGAGGCATTCTCCGGCATATTCTGGAGCAAATACGGTGTGCTGTACGACAAAGACCCCGCCGTCGGCCCATGGCCGGTAAAGGCCAGCGAACTGGATAAGGTGAAGTTGTGCTATCCCTGCGAGGTGAAAGCAACCAGGATCAAATTCTGATCACTTAATCACGCAGCAGCTTTTTATTCGCGACTGGTTCCATGGCATCTTTGCCAGCACCTGCGCTAAGCCACAAAATCCTGTGGCGCCTGCGACCGTCAGGCCCACGCCGACAAACCCGGTAAGTAGCAGGAAAAGTGAACTTACGTAATAGGCCAGCAAGCTGCCCACGATTAGTATGATGCCAATAGTCAACTGCACCTGACGATCAAGTGACAGCATCTGTCTTTTTGCGCTGTTCACCGGCAAGCCTGCGGCTTCCCATGCCAGTATGCCGCCTTCGAGGTTATACAACTCCAGCCCGGCATCTTCAAACGTGAGTTTCTCGCACGCCATGGCACCGCGACCACCCTTCTGGCAATGTACGACAATTTTCTTACCTTTGCTATATTCAGGCAAGGCGGCGCTACAACAGCTGGATACAGGCAATAGCAGCGAACCCGGGATATGTTTACTGGCATACTCTGCCGGTTCACGCACATCTATCAACACGGCCTCCTTGTTGGCAAGCCAGTGCTTTGCAGTCTGTATATCGATAGATTGATGGGTCATGCATATCTCCGAATTAGATAACACTAAAATATTAGCCTTTGTTACAGTACATGTGATACAGAACCGATACGATCGTCTGTGCCTGCATGCTGCATATTCGGTAATACACCATCTGGCCACGCTTTTCTGAAGAAACTAGCGTAGCCTCGCGCATTTTTGCCAAGTGCTGCGATACGGCAGAGTGTGATAATCCAGTAATATCAACCAGTTCTGACACTGTACGCTCACCACCGGTCAGGCTACATACTATCATTAACCGCTTGGCATTGGCCAACTGCTTTAAAAGCGCCTCAGCGGCTTCTGCGTTATGTTCCAGTGCAGCGAATCGATGTGTATTCTTTGCTTGCATATTGCTATTATATTAGTATATGCTAAAGTAATCAAGCATAAATATATGAGGTTCCTTATGGAAAAATACTACCCCGACATCACCAGGCGCATTAGCAGCAGCATGAAGGAATTACGCAAAGATATTGCCGATACCATGCAGGGCTTTTCTGCTATGGCAGGTGCCGCCACCAAAGATGGCGCACTGGATAAAAAGACCAAAGAATTTATCGCACTGGCGATCGGTGTTTCCACGCGCTGCGACGGCTGCATCGGCTTTCACAGCGAAGCTCTGGTCAAGTTAGGGGCCACAAAAGAAGAATTTGAAGAGGTGCTGGGCATGGCCGTGTATATGGGAGGCGGACCGTCATTGATGTATGCGGCCGATGCCATGCTGGCCTATGAGCAATTTAAAGATAAGCAAGGAACTGCCGCCGCATAAAAGGGAGAGTGACCATGAAATGCAACGTAGGAAAAACTGATCGTATGCTACGCATCATTGCGGGCATTGCCATTATTGGCGCAGGCATTGCCATGCAACAATGGTGGGGTGTAATAGGGCTTGTGCCACTGATAACCGGCATGGCACGCTGGTGTCCTGCCTATGTACCGCTGGGAATCTCCACTGACAAAAAATAACATTACGCCTGCAACACGATCTCTTTGTTCAAAGCTATACGCGTGAATTTTCCAGGCCGGGTAAATGCCGCCAGTGGGTCGGCGCTGTTGAGTATCTCGCCGCAGCCTGAATCCTTGTTGCCGCCAAATCCCATGCCATAGGCTGGTGTGCCGGTGCCTTTGGGTGAGTTGATCAGCGCATGCCCTGCTTCGCAATGCGCGGCGAACTCATCTGCCTCTTGCTGGCTTAACGTGTAAATACCCGCAACCAACCCGGCATTTTCCGGCGCGTTCATCAGCGCCAAACCGTTTTGCAGCGCACCTTCATACGGCACAACATATAGCAGCGGCGCAAAGGTTTCGGTGTGCATCACCGGGGTTTGCTGCGGCATCAGCACCAGTGCCGGTTCAACATAGAACGCATTCGGGAATTTTTCCGTATGCAGCCGGTTGCCGAACAGCACCGTGCCGCCTTCTTCGGTGGCCTGCTGTTTGGCGTGCTCAAAATTGCCGAACTCAATGGAGTCGATCAGCGCACCATAACCGAACGAGTTGGCACGGTCGAACCCGTCGCCGGTGCTATACTGGCTCAGGAAGTTCTCGATCTCGTTCTTGAATGTGGCCACCACCTCACCCAGCTTGCTGGCATGCACGATGATACGGCGGGTGTTGGTGCAGCGCTGGCCGGTCGTACCCAGAAACGATTGCATGATGGCCGCCACCGACCATGCGATATGTTCGGGTGTCACATGCTCGCCGATGATCACGCCGTTATTGCCGCCCAGCTCCAGTATTGGGTGCAGCGTGTTGTTCTTTTTATCGCTTAAAGTCTGCTGGATGCCCTTACCCATGCCGACGCTGCCGGTCGCGCTGATGATATCGACATCTTCATGCGCCACCATCGGCCCGCCGACCGCATGCCGGTCGCCAATGGCCACCTGCAGCAGATCGGCAAATGCCGGTAACGCCTTATCGAACACCGCTTTGCAGGCCAGTGCGGATAGCGGAGTTTTTTCCGACGGTTTCCAGATGATGCCGTTACCGGCAATAAAGGCCGCACCGGCTGTCCAGTGCGCCACCACCATAGGGAAATTGAAAGAGGTTATAAGCCCGACAATGCCAGCCGGCGGGCGTTCCTTGATGCGCTGGATGGCGCCGACATCGGGCAGCGTGGTATCAGCGATCGCTTTGAGCAGTACATCGGCCGAAGCGCCAGCCTCGCCTGCCGCTTCCTTCGGTGTTTTACCTGCTTCAATATGTATAATGTCAGCCAGATGCTGCTGGTTGTCTTTGAGCGCCTTGGCATATGTCTCGACCAGCTTTACCCGGCCGCGTCGCGGCAGGGAAGAAAAACGTTGCTGAGCAGCTTTAGCGCGGGCAACCTTCTCATTCAATGAAGCTGTATCATCCAGCGGGATATGCGCAACATTCTCGCCCGTCCATGGTGTCGTGACCTTAAGCCCCTGCAGGGTTTCAAGGTTCACATCACTGCCTAAGCTACGGAAAATTTCAATTACTCTGCTGTGTGTTGTCATGGAGTGAGCATAGCGGGTATTCATTATGAATCAATATGACTTTGCACGCAGCCAACATTGCTTTAGACTGGTTCCAGCTACTGAAAGATACGCTATGCCCACACTGATATGCAGGAACATCATCTATTACTCGCCCTTAGATGAACAGGCTTTTTTTGAGTGGGTTAAGCGAATCCCATGTATCAGCAAGATAACCGGTACGGGAAATGCATTACAACTGGAAATAGCCGACACAATACTTACCGATGATGAACTACGCGAGCTGCTGTCACTGTTCTATCGCTACGACATAGATATGAAGCAACTGGCACAGTTTGCCACAAAAGAGAATGCTGTATGGTTTAAAGAAAACCACACCGCATATTGGCATAAAAAAGTTTTCGGCTAGGCTGCCACGCCCTTATGCTTCACATCGAACGATGCCCACACGCCGCCCTCGCCGTGCCACTCGCCTTTGGTGGCGCCTTTGGAATATTCGGTGGCGCGCGCCTCGAAAAAGTTGGCATGCTCGACACCGTTGAGCATGGCCGACAGCCACGGTAACGGATGTTCTTTTTCCTGCGTGTATTCGCCCGCTTCGCCAGCGAAGTAGCCATACACCGGGCGCAGCTTCAGTTGGGTCAGGCGCCAGTCGCAGATATAGCGCACATAGTTCTGGATATCTTTTGCGGTCATGCCTTCCACCGCACCCAGCCCGAAGGCCAGCTCGATGAATTTATCTTCCAGCCCCACCATGGTCTTGCCGACCTCGGTGATGTCATCGGCCACCGATTTGGTGACAGCCCCGGTTTCCTTGGCCCATTCGTGATACAGGTGGATCACCGATTCGCAGTGCAGCGATTCATCGCGCACCGACCATGACACGATCTGGCCCATGCCCTTCATTTTGTTAAAACGCGGGAAATTCATCAGCATGGCAAAACTGGCAAACAGCGCCATACCCTCGGTGAACGCGCCGAACATGGCCAGCGTGCGCGCCACATCGGCGCAGGTACTGGTGCCGAAACTATGCATATAATCGGTTTTATTACGCAGGCATTCATAATCGCGGAACGCTTCAAATTCGGTTTTCGGCATGCCGAGCGTTTTGAGCAGCAGCGCATAGGCGTCGATATGCACGGTTTCCATGTTGGTGAACGCCGCCATCATCATCTGCACTTCCAGCGGCTGGAAAATGGGAATGTAACGCTTGAAATAGTTGTCGCTCACCTCAATATCCGACTGGGTGAAGAAACGGAAAATCTGCGTCAGCAAATTACGGTCTTCTGCGGTCAGGCGCGTGCCGTTCCAGTCTTTCACATCTTCGCCCAGCGGCACTTCTTCACCCATCCAGTGGATCTGCTGCTGGCGTTTCCATGCGTCATACGCCCACGGGTAGCGCTCGACATCGTAGGTGCCGGTGGTTTCAAGTAATCCGATCACGCCTTTGCCTTGCAGCTCCAGCGGGTTCTTTTTACTGTAATCGGTCATTGGTTGTTCTCCCTTTTATTCGTCATTGCGAGCGTTAGCGAAGCAATCAAATTCTTCCTTTTTCATTATGAGGCATAGCCGAAGAATTTTTAAGATCCTTCGCTTTGCTCAGGATGAAAGGTCTGGATTGCCGCGTCGCTACACTCCTCGCAATGACGGTTATCATTGGCAAGCCAGACACTCTTCATAATCGGTCTTGGCGGCTTGCTGCATACCGGTAGCGGCTGTTTCTTTTTTACCGACCTTTTCTGCGCGCTGGATGGATTTCGAGCGGCAGTAATAGAGGCTTTTCACGCCACGCTCCCACGCCATCCAATGCAGCATGAGTAAGTCCCACTTGTCGATATCGGCGGGCAGGAACAGGTTGATCGACTGGCCCTGACAGATGTAAGGCGAGCGGTCACCAGCGAATTCCACGATCCACCGCTGGTCGATCTCGAACGCCGTTTTATAGGTATCTTTCTCATCCTGTGTCAGGAAATCGAGGTGCTGTACCGAGCCTTCATGCTCGACGATGGACTGCCAGGTGGCGTCATCGTTCTTGCCTTTTTCGTCCAGCAGTTTGGCAAGGTAGCGATTCTTCACCGAGAAGTTACCGGACAGGGTTTTGTGGGTATAGACGTTGGCCGGGATCGGCTCGATACAGGCCGACGTGCCGCCGCAGATGATGCTGATCGAGGCAGTCGGCGCGATCGCCATCTTGTGCGAGAAGCGCGCCTTGATGCCGCGTTCTTCGGCATCCGGGCAGGCACCGCGCTCTTCGGCCAGCTTCACCGAAGCGGCATCGGCCTGACGGCGGATATGACGGAACATGCGCATGTTCCACGATTTGGCCACCGCACTTTCAAACGGTATGCCTTTTTGCTGCAACAGTGAGTGGAAACCCATCAGCCCCAGCCCCACCGAGCGTTCGCGCATGGCGGAATATTTGGCGCGCGCCATACCGTCCGGCGCCTGCTCGATAAAATCGGTCAGTACGTTATCGAGCATGCGCATCACGTCTTCGATCATCTGCGGATGATCGTGCCACTCGTCCCATGTTTCGGCGTTGAGCGACGACAGGCAGCACACCGCCGTGCGGTCTTTGCCCAGATGGTCAGGCCCGGTATGCAGCAATATCTCGCTGCACAGGTTGGACATGCGCACCTTCATGCCCAGCTCACGCTGGTGCTTGGGCAAGAATTTGTTGGCGGTGTCGATATAGATCAGGTACGGCTCGCCGGTCTGGATGCGGATCTCGAGAATTTTCTGGAACAGCTTGCGGGCATTCACCGTTTTTATCACCTCATCGGTTTTCGGGCTGCGCAGGCCGAACTCGCTGTCGGTGCGCACGGCTTCCATGAATTCATCGGTGATGTTGATGCCGTGGTGCAGGTTCAGGCTTTTGCGGTTAAAGTCACCCGACGGCTTGCGGATCTCAAGGAATTCCTCGATCTCCGGGTGATGTACATCGAGATACACCGCCGCCGAACCACGGCGCAGCGAACCTTGCGAAATGGCCAGCGTCAGCGAATCCATCACGCGCACGAACGGAATGATACCGGAGGTTTTGCCGGCACGGCCCACTTTTTCGCCGACGCCACGGACAAAGCCCCAATAGGTGCCAATGCCGCCGCCGTTGGAGGCTAATAATACGTTCTCGTTCCAGGTGGAAACGATGCCGTCCAGCGAATCGGACACGGTGTTGAGGAAGCAGGAGATAGGCAGTCCGCGCTTGGCGCCGCCGTTCGACAGGATGGGGGTGGACGGCATGAACCACAGCTGCGAAATATAGTCATACAGGCGCTGGGCATGGTGTTTATCATCAGCATAGGCGCAGGCGACGCGTGCGAACATGCTCTGGTAGGTCTCGCCCTCCAGCAGGTAGCGGTCGTCCAGCGTGGCTTTGCCAAAATCGGTAAGCAGGTGGTCACGGTCATAATTCAGTGTCAGGTCGGATATCTTGACCTTGGTGCGCACTTCTTTGGCCGGCGCGGCCGATTTTTTATAGAGTTCTTTTTGCTCTTTGGTCTGAGGGAATTTCAATACGGTCTCGGTCGGATCGTAACTGATGAGGTTCCCATTTCTGTCGAAATCATAGGCGTTTGTCAGCATACCTCTCCCCCTGTTTATTAATAGTTATTTAGATATATATTGTGTGTATTCCTGTT
>JBFWQQ010000003.1:0-51197 GCA_050249355.1 Alphaproteobacteria bacterium
TCACCCAGACTACCGCTCGGGGTGGATGCCGCCACAAAAGCCACAAACACCCCTACCACTAGCGTGTTGATGTAGGGGGTTTTGAATTTGGGATGCACCTTGTGGAAGGCAGGCGGCAGCAGGCCGTCGCGCGACATGGTGAAGAAAATGCGGGTCTGGCCGTACAGCAACACCATCATCACCGAAGACAGACCGGCAATCGCGCCGACCTTCACAAGGAATGCCAACCAGTCGAGGCCAATAGCATCCACGGCTACCGCCATCGGATCCGGCACGTCGAGAATGGTGTACGGCACGATACCGGTGAGCACCGCCGACACCATCATATACAGGATGGTGCAAACGATCAGCGACCCGATGATACCGATCGGCATATCGCGCTGCGGATTTTTCGCTTCCTGCGCTGCGGTGGACACCGCTTCAAAACCCACGTACGCGAAGAATACCACACCGGCAGCACGGGCAATGCCGTTCCAACCGTAACGGTCGCCATCCGGCTCAGGAATGAACGGATGCCAGTTGTCCGGATTCACATAGAACGCACCGGCAGCAATGAACAGAAGGATCACCGCCACTTTAATGGCAACGATGACATTGTTCACGGTCGCCGATTCTTTCACACCTTTTACCAGCAGCAGCGTAACGATCAGGATACCCAGAAATGCTGGCAGGTTGAAACTGTTGTTGAAAACCAGTTCGTGGTTCTCGGTCATGCTGATAGTCGCAGTTCTCAGATGCTCAGGAATCACGATCCCCATCGTGCCCTCCAGAAAGCTCGCCACATAGCCCGACCAGCCGACGGCCACGGTGGATGAGGCCACGCCATACTCCAGCAAGAGCAGCGCCCCCATGATCCATGCGACCACTTCACCCAGCGAGGCATAGGCATACGAATAGGCGCTGCCGGATACCGGCAGCATTGACGCCAGCTCGGCATAACACAGGCCCGCAAAGGCACAGCACAGACCAGCAATGACGAAGGATATCATGATGGCGGGCCCGGCATATTGCGCCGCCGCCTGACCGGTCATTACGAAAATACCGGCCCCGATAATACAGCCGATACCCAAGCTAACCAGGTTAGCTGCCGAGAGTGAACGTTGCAGTTCGCTTCTCTCTGTTTCTGCCTGAATTAGCTTTACAGGCTTCCTGATAAAGAAATGCTTCATTGAATCTAATCCCTTTATTATTATTGACCCATTATTATTTTGACCAGCTACTATTAAACCGTTATGCAGTTTTTGCAATTCAAATATGGTTAATTAACATAGGGATATATGAAAAAATCGTTCTTTGCCGCACTCATACTGGTTTTGGCAAGCCTTCCCGCGCATGCCAATACCGAGCGTAAACGCAATGCCGAAAAGCCCGATTATGATACGGCTGCCCGCGCACTGGCGTTCGAGATGGCGCTTATCCCTGAGAGTGGCGTGGAAATCGGTCAGCCGGTGAATGTAATGCTCAAAATGGTCGACACCAAAAGTGGGCTGGCGGTGCCGGCTTCATTCCTGCGTGAAACGGGTGACCATATCATGCACCTGACCCTGACAGACGGCACCCTCACCGATGTGCAGCACCTCCATCCCTCGCCCACCGAAACCGATGGCATCTACCGTTTCAGCTTCACCCCCCGTATGCCGGGTGGCTACCGTGGCTGGGCGCATGTGGTGTCGGTGGAAGGCAAGCAGCAGTTCGTGATGGGCGACATCGGCACCGTGCGCGGCGGTGGCCTAACCAAAGAAGTTATCCTGCAAACACAGGCCGGCGGCTATGATTTCAAACTGGAATTTGATGACACCCCAAAACTGAACAACAGCCGTGATGCAAAACTCGTAATCGCCAGAAACGGTGCGGCTGTAGTGCCGGAACAGATTTATATCATCGGCATCCATGAAGACCTGCGCACGATACTGAAAACCAAGTTCGAAGAAGGTTCCAAACTGGATTTTGAAATTAAGCCGGAAGAACCAGGTTTTGTGAAGCTGTTCATCTATGCCACCATTGGCAACCAACCGCCTGTTGAAGTATCGCTGGGTTTCCACGTTACCGGCAAGAAAGAATCAGACTTCAAGTTCAAGAGTATTTTCTAATTGCCGCCGCGAAAGCCTACTGACATCGGTTGAGGCGTGCAGATGGCTGACCCGGTTCGCCCAGCTAGAGGGCGGCGCAGCGCCCTGCCAGCCATGCACGCTGGGCTTCGTTCAGATGTTCGGCCAGCGCATCTTCCACCCACGCATGGTAGCTGTTCAGCCAGTTCTTCTCGTCGACTGTGAGCATAGTGGCATCCACCAGCCGCGTGTCGATCGGCGCGCAGGTCACCGTGTCGAAGCCATAGAAGGGTTTGCCACCCGCGCCATCGCCCGATTCCACCACCACCACCAGATTCTCGATGCGTATGCCATAGGCCCCGGTCTTGTAATAGCCCGGCTCGTTGGAAATTATCATGCCCGGCTCCAGCGCCACATCACCACCGCGTTTGCTGATACGCTGGGGCCCTTCATGCACACTTAAAAAACAGCCTACACCGTGGCCGGTGCCGTGATCGTAGTCCACTCCCGCCTGCCACAGATACTGGCGTGCCAGCGTGTCCAGTTGGCTGCCGCTGGTGCCCTTGGGAAAGCGCGCAGTCGCCAGCGCAATATGGCCCTTGAGCACACGGGTAAACCGGTCGCACATCTCGCCGGTTGGCTTTCCGATGGGAATGGTGCGCGTAATATCGGTCGTACCGTCCGGATATTGCGCGCCGGAATCGAGCAGGAACAATTCCCCTTCGCCCAGCACGCGGTTGGAGTTCTCATCGGCGCGGTAATGCACGATCGCGCCATGCGGCCCGCTGCCGGAAATAGTGGGAAAACTCAGGTCATGGAAATGCGGGCTTTCGGCGCGGAAACTGCGCAGCCTGTCGCACACGTTCAATTCGGTGATAGCACGGGTAGCAACTTCACTGTCCAGCCAGTGCAACAGCTTCACAATCGCCACCCCGTCGCGGATATGGGCCGTGCGTATACCCGCCAGCTCCACCATATTCTTCACTGCCTTCCATTTCTGGCAGGGATCGGGGCAATCGATAAACTGCGCACCTTGCATCGCCTGTGCGAACCACAGCGTCACCTGTGCAGGGTCCGCCAGTACGGTCGGCTTGCCCTTGGCAAATGCTGCCAGCGTGCGCTCCATGTCGTCCGGGTGTGCCAACGTTAGCGAATCGCCCAAATGCTGGCGCACTGCCGCATCGCAACGCGCCGGATCGACGAACAAGGTCGCCGGGCCATCGCGCTCCACCAGCAGACTGGCCAACAGCAGCGGCGAATGTTCCACATCGGACGCGCGGATATTCAGCAGCCAGCAGATGCTGTCGGGCGCGCTGAGCAGCATGGCATCGCCCTGCTTTCTGGCGATGAACTCGCATAGCTGTGCGCGTTTTTCCTTAGCGCTCTGGCCAGCATAGGCCATATCGTGCACGAACAGCGGCGTAGCGGGCTGCGCGGGCCGGTCGTTCCACACTGCATCAATGGGGTTGGCGATGGGCATAAATTGCACTTTACCCTCGCTGGCCTTTTCGTAATGTTTCAGCATGGCAGGGGTGAATAACCGCGCGTCGTAACCGATCATTGCCGGCGCCTGTTGCGCGGTCCATGCGGCCGATGTCAGGTCGGCACTGTTGTAGCTCTCGAACAGCGCGCCATCCACTTCATTGGCAGCCTGCAGCGTATAGCGGCCATCGGTGAACAGCGCCGCTTTATCGCGCAGCACTACCAGCGACCCGGCTGAGCCGGAAAACCCGCACAGCCACTGCAAACGGCGCGCGCAGGCGGGCGGATATTCGCTTATGAACTCATCATGCAGCGGCTGGATAAAGCCCTGCACCCCGGCAAGCTGCATCGCTTCGCGCACCATTTTTAGTTTATCATCAGCATTCATTTTCTCTCTCCGTCATTCCAGAAAAATCCGCCGGGATTTTATCTGGAATCTCGAGATTCCTGCTTTCGCAGGAATGACTATTAATTATCCCTTGCTACATACCAAGGTACACCAACCCGCGTCAATGAAGCGTTTTTTCACGAAAAGGTGATGCTGCGCATAGGCCTCCGCCACATAGCGCTCTTGTGTTGCAAGCAGGCCGGAAAGCACCACCTGCCCGCCGGGCGCCAGATGCTGTGGCACCTGCTTGGCCAAATACACCAATGGTTTTGCCAGAATGTTGGATATTATCAGCTCATACGGCGCGGCGCGGCGGATCGCTGGATGCGCGTAGCCGTTGGACACCAGCATGGTCATGTGCTGCGTCACCCGGTTGATGCGCGCGTTCTCCTGCGTCACCCGCACCGCTATGGGATCAATGTCGCTGGCCACCACATGCGAACGCCAGAGTTTTGCAGCCGCGATCGCAAGGATGCCCGAGCCGCAGCCCATATCCAGCACATTGGCGCAATGCCGCTGCTTGGCAAGATATTCCAGCGCCATCAGGCAGCATTTAGTGGTGCCGTGCTCGCCGGAACCGAACGCCGCCCCGGCATCCACCTGCACAGGAATCACGCCAGTGGGAATATCCTGCCTGCAATGCGCACCATGCACATACAGCCGGTTCAGACGAATCGGCGGGAAGTCGCGCGCTACATTGGCCAGCCAATCCTGTTGCGCCAACTTTTCGGTATGCATCTCGGGTTGGGTAATATTGTACAGGCTGCACAAAATGATCAGCCGCCGTTTGACCTCCGCCATGTCCGGTGCATGATCGAACAGCAGCTCCATATTCCACTTATTGAGTTTCTCATCCACCTCGAAACTGGAAACTGCCAATGCGATATCGGAAAATTTATCATCGGCCTCGTTGATCATGTTGCCTGGCAGCGCCATACGCACCACCCAGTAATAGCGTGATTGCGCGAATGGATTGAGCTTATTGAGCATCATGACAGGCCTGCCATGTGTAACCACTCATCTTCGGTCAGCACCTTCACACCCAGCTCGGCAGCCTTTTTCAGCTTGCTTCCAGCTTCTTCACCGGCCACCACATAATCGGTGCGCACCGACACGCTGCCCGATACCTTGGCCCCCAGTGATTCGGCGCGCGCCTTGGCCTCCGCCCGGCTCATTTTGGTCAGGGTGCCGGTGAATACCACCGTCTTGCCGGAAACCGGCGAATTGGCCGCCACCGCTTCGGCATCGGCAATTTTCAATTCCCTGCCCAGCTTTTCTACAATGGTGATGTTGTGCGGCTCACGGAAAAAGTCTGAAAGAGCCTCCACCACCGAACCGCCAATGCCGTCAATATCCTTGAGGCGCTGCGCCTGTTCTCCGCTGTGCGGCAGTTGCAGCATCGCGTCGTACCATGCGGTAAAACTGCCGTAATTGCGTGCCAGCAGCTTGGCCGTGATGTCACCGATATGGCGAATGCCAAGCGCATAGATGAATTTCGCCAAAGGCACCACGCGTGCTTTTTCAATGGCTGCCATCAGATTATCCACCGATTTATCGCCCCAGCCTTCGCGCTGCTTTATTTCATCGGCCTTGTCTTTCAGGTGGAAAATATCCGCCGGGTCTTTGACCAGCCCATCCTGCCAGAAGGCGGTGATCTGCTTCTCGCCCAGCCCGTCAATATCCAGCGCCCCGCGCGATACGAAATGCTTCAGCCGCTCGGTCAGCTGCGCTTCGCACATCAGCCCGCCGGTGCAGCGGCGGGCCGCCTCGCCTTCCTCGCGCACGGCAAGGCTGCCGCATACCGGGCAATGATCGGGGAATTGATAAGGCTTCGAATCGTTCGGGCGCTTGCTGGCATCCACACTCACCACCTGCGGTATCACGTCGCCGGCGCGCTGCACCACCACCGTATCGCCCACCCGAATATCCTTGCGCTCGATCTCGTCCTGATTGTGCAACGTGGCATTGCTCACCACCACCCCACCGACCGTGATGGGCTTCAGGCGTGCCACCGGCGTCAGCGTGCCAGTACGCCCCACCTGCACATCGATACTCTCGATAACGGTGATGGCCTGCTCGGCGGGAAACTTATGCGCGATCGCCCAGCGCGGCGCGCGACCTATTTTATCTAGACGGCCCTGAAGTTCTAAGTCATTAACTTTGTAGACAAGGCCATCAATATCGTAGTCAAGATTCATACGATTCGCCAAAGTCTGCTGATAAAATTCTAATAGGTCATGTATTGAAGAGGTCGCCACAACCTTACCCTCTGGCGTTATGCTGGTTGGCACAATTACATTAAACCCGAAACTTTGAAGCTTGATTAAAGCCTCTGCATGCGTGGCTGCAAGCTTGTGCTCGTCGACACAACTATATATGTAATAGCTGAGCTTACGGGCAGCAGTAATGCTAGAATCCAGTTGCCTCAAACTTCCTGCCGCGGCATTACGTGGATTGGCAAACAATGCCTCACCATCTTTTTCGCGCTGTTGGTTCAGCTTGGTAAATGCTTCGCGGGTCATATACACCTCACCACGCACTTCCAGAATATCCAGCCAACTTTCGCCTTCAAGTGTATGAGGAAAATTTACTACCTCTTTTAAGTTATCAGTTATCACCTCGCCTACTTCGCCATCACCGCGGGTCAGGCCCAGCACCAGTTTGCCTTTTTCGTAACGCGCTGAAAATGAAAGCCCATCAATCTTAGGCTCGCTGACATAGTCAATCCAGTCACCATCAGAGTACTTTAGGAACTTGCGCACACGCTCATCCCAATCTCGCACATCCTCCTCATTCATCGCATTATTCAACGACAGCATGGGAATGGAGTGTTTCACCTTGGCGAATTTTTCCAGCGGCGCCGCGCCTACGGTCTGGGTTGGCGAATCAGGCGTGGCCAGCTCTGGGAATTGGTCTTCTAATTCCTGCAGGCGGCGGAACAACCTGTCATACTCGCTATCTGCTATTTCCGGCGCATCGTGCTGATAATAGAGTTTATTATGATGTCGCACAGCCTCGACCAGCTTTTTCCATTCCTGCTTTGCGTCTTCGGTTGAGAGGTTGAATAAGCTAGACATATTCACACCATTCTATGCAGGAACAAAAAGGGTGGCCAGTAGGCCGACCCAGCCCTGAGCCAGCTTCATGTGATTTGCAGGAGCAAATCACGGAAGCAATCAAAACACTCACGCCGCGTCCTCCAGAAGCTTGGCCGCCGCCTTGCGCGCTTCTGCCGTGATGGTGCTGCCCGCCAGCATGCGTGCCAACTCTTCGGCCCGCTGCGCATTATCCAGCTCGGTGACCTGTGTAGTGATCTTACTTTTTCCGCTCTTTTCCACCAGCAGGTGCTGGCTGCCTTGCGCGGCCACCTGCGGCAGGTGCGTCACCACCAATACCTGCGCCCCTTCACCCAATTTACGCAAGCGCTCGCCAATGGCAGCGGCCACTGCGCCACCAGTGCCAGTGTCGATCTCATCGAATATCAGTGTGCCCGATTGCCGTCCTTTGGACAGCGACACCTTCAGCGCCAGCATGAAACGTGACAATTCGCCACCGGATGCGATCTTGCTCAGCGGCGAGAACGCCGTGGGGGTTTCGCCCTTGCCGATGTTGGTGGCGCATACGAATGCCACCGCATCCATGCCGTGGGCAGCCCAGTGTTCATCGCCCTGCGGCTCAATGCGGATATGAAAATGCGTGCCCGCCATTTTCAGTGGCTGCAATTCCTTCATCACCGCTTTTTCCAATTTCACTGCCGCTTGCTTACGCGCGTTTGACAGCACCTGCCCCTCATTAGCGAATGCTTCTTTTGCGACTTTGACTTCCTTCTCCAGCGCGTCACGCCGCGTGTCCTGTGCATCGGTGAGCGCCAGTTTTTCTTCCACTTCGGCGAGCAGGCCCGGCAAATCATCCACCGATACATGATATTTACGTGCCGCCGCCTTCAGCGCGAACAGGCGCTCTTCCATCTGCTCCAGCTTTCCGGCATCATACTGCGAGCTATCGGCCAGCTGTTCCAGCGTTGCCATCGCCTCATCGGCCTCGATGGCGGCTTTTTCCAGCCCATCGATGATCTCGGAAAATTTTCCGCCGCTGGTGAGCGGGCTGCGCGACAGCAGGCGCTGCGCCGAGCGTAAGGATTGCACCGCACCCTTCTCTCCTTGCAGCTCGTTCATCACCTCGCCCAGCACCTCGAACAGCTTTTCGCTCTGCATCATGGTGGTGCGCGCGTCGGTAAGTTCTTCCTCCTCGCCCTTTTGCGGCGCCAGTTTCTTCAGTTCGTGCCGCATATGCGACAAATAGTCCTGCTCGCGCAGCGCAGCAGCCAGCTTCTCATTCAACGTATTCAGTTCGGTGCGCTTAGACTGCCATACGCCATAGGCTGCAGCCACTTTCTTCAGCGCCGGTTGCAGCCCGGCATAGTCGTCCAGCATCAGGCGGTGCAACGCAGCGTCCATCAGCGTGCGCTGGTCATGCTGGCCATGTATTTCCACCAGCACCTCGCCCAGTTGCCGGAGTGCCGCCACCGTAACCGGCTGGTCGTTGATGAAGGCGCGGGTTTTTCCATCGGCAGTCAACATGCGGCGGATAATTACATCGCCGGAGGTTTCCAACCCCAACTCATCTAAAATGGCGCGAGCCTGCAGGTTATTTTCCAAATCAAAACTGGCAGTAACACTACCCTGCTCTTCACCTTTGCGCAGCAGGGTGGAATCGGCGCGCGCGCCCAGAACCAGCCCCAGCGCATCGAGCAGGATGGATTTGCCCGCACCGGTTTCGCCCGATAACACACACAGGCCCGGCGCAAGCGACAATTCACAGCGCTCGATAAGCACGATGTTGCGTATGGAAAGCTGGCTAAGCATGGCTTTACCAAGGGGTTACATTATCCCACCACGAATCTTCTTCTTGAGAACCCGTAGCTGTTTTCACGTCCTCGCCGGTAAGCAGGCGGTAGCTGTCGCGGTACCAGATGCTGCGCGGGTAATTATGACCGAGCACCGAAGCATAGCGGCGGGCCTCGTCGATCACGCCAAGCCTGAGGTATATCTCCACCAGCCGGTGCAGGGCCTCTTCTGCGTGCGTGGTGGTTTCGTAGGTTTCCACCACGTAGCGGAAACGGTTGGCCGCCGCCACATAATCATCACGCACGAGATAATAGCGGCCGATCTCCATTTCCTTGCCGGCCAGATGGTCGATTGTCAGGTCAAGCTTGATCTTGGCATCGCGCGCATATTCGCTGTTCGGGAAGCGGCGGATGACATCGCGCAGCGCCTGCATGGCCAGCTGGGTCATTTTCTGATCACGGCCCACGTCGGATATCTGCTCGTAGTAGCTGAGCGCGATCAGGTAATAGGCATAGGGCGCCGATTCCTCGCCGGGATACAGGCGCACATAACGTTCCAGTATGTCGATCGCCTCGTCGTATTTGCGTACCTGATAGTAGGAGAATGCCGCCATCACCTGCGAATGCGGGGCCAGCTCGGAATACGGGTGCTGGCGCTCCACCTCTTCGAACGCAGTAACTGCCTCGGTGTATTCCTGTTCATCCACCAGATCGCGTGCTTTATTATAGAGCTCTTCGGCGCTGGCAGGCGGCAGGGTCTTTTCTTCCTCGGCGCTGTCGCCACAGGCGGTGAGCAGCAGGGAAGACAGCACAAGGACGGATAGGGGTTTTTTCATTGCATACCTGATTGTTACCTGCATGTTATATCAGGCAAAATCACGGCGTCCAACTAAGAAATGAATCAGGCGTAGGCGGCGGTTTCGCTGCTGGCGGCGATCACTGCGTCCGGCAATGCATCCGGATCGGTAACCGTGTAAGCCGTGCTGTCAGCCAGCAGGGCACGCAGCAGCAGATTGTTGATGCCATGGCCGGGGCGGTTGAAGGTAAAGCTGCCATCGATACGCAGGCCGGCAAGGAACAGGTCACCCAGACAGTCGAGCGCTTTGTGGCGCACAAACTCATCGTCGTAGCGCAGGCCACCTTCATTCAACACACCGTCTTTGCTGACAACGATGGCATTATCCAGCGAGCCACCCAGGGCCAGCCCCTGTTTCTGCAGCGCCTCCACCTCGTGGTCAAAACCAAAGGTACGGGCACGCGACAATGCCTGCTTGAAGGTAGTATCACGGAAGTCGTAGCGGGCGCGCTGGTGGCGGATCACCGCATTGTCGAAATCGATAGCGATCGACAGCACGCACCCCTCTTCGCCTTCCACATTCGGTTCGATACGGGCAGTGCTTTTGCCCTCGGTCACTTCGACAGGTTTCAGTATTTTTATCATGCGGCGCGGGCGGGCCTGCTGCACCACACCGGCACATTCGATGAGAAATACGAACGGCTCGGAGCTGCCATCCATGATGGGAACTTCCGGCCCGTCGAGCTCGATGAGCGCGTTGTCGATACCGGCGCCCCAAAGGGCAGCCATGATATGCTCGATGGTGGAAACCGAAACGCCAAAGCTATTGCGGATGGTGGTTCCCAGACGGGTATCCACCACCAGGTCATAGCGGGCGGGCACGATACTGTGTGCCGCTTCCACATCAAGGCGTTTGAATATGATACCGGAATCCGTCACCGCCGGGCGCAGGGTAAGCTGCACCTGTTTGCCCGAATGCAGCCCGATGCCGGTGCAGGATACGCGATTTGCCAGGGTCGTTTGTTTCATTGGAGTAACATGCTAGGGTTTTATTGTTTTTACCCCCCGACCGTACCCTAAACCGCACGCGGCTTTCAAACAGGTAATTGTTACAGTTTGTTACAAAACAACCATATGGATTAATTGTAGAAATTTGAAATTCTGGGGTTAATAGTTTTTAATCGCCATCAAGGCAGGATAGTTTTTACCCGCTCCTGCGGGCAGGCAATTACATCCTGTATCTTGGGGGTCAGGTGGTAATCGTAAGGCGCTAGCCGGTACGAGCCGCTGTTGTTGCTGCCTGTGACAAAATAGCAGAACACATAATTTTCCGGGAACATGGCCATAAAGTCCTGCTCGCCACCCAGTGTTTCGCGTGTTTTGGGCGAGAGTTCTATCACCATCAGCGGACGGTGCATGGTGATGGTTGCATTCAGCCCTTCAAGCACGAATTTCTCGAAGCCTTCAACATCTGCTTTCAATATATCTACCCGTCCCAACCCCAGATCATCGCCACGCTTAAGCTGCATATCGCCGAGATAGTAATTGTCCTCTTTATGGTCGGCAAAGAAGGATGCCGCGCCCAGGTTGGCCTCCGGGGCCGCATAGAATGGTAAGGTGGCTTCCTCATTGCTGAGACCGAACGGATGCACGGTGATGTTGGATATGCCATTGAGCGCGATGTTGGCCTTCAACTGCTTCCGTACCCGCTCGAACGGCTCAAACGCATGCACAGCATCCACCAGCGTGGAAAGATACAGGCTGTGATTACCGGCATTTGCACCGACATCGAAGAATACCAGATCGTGCTCGCCGGATACTCGCAGCTTACGAACATAATCGCGCAGCATGAACAGCATGTATTTTTCATGCGCGCCGCAGAAATACACCAGCCGGTCGATGTAGTTGACGATATTACCACGGAATCTCAGCCCCAGCAGATCGGCCTCGAACGGATAGTCCTGCAGCATGGCGGGATGCAGTTTTTTGATAACGGAACGGCGTGTTTTGTATGGCAGCCAACGCTGGCGGGATAATGCAACGGCAAGTGATTTAGTCGTCATGCTATGTATATAAATAATTCGCTGCGCTGGAGCAAATGCGATGATGTTTGATAACCGCAGCGCAGAGTACACCTAGTACGTGAGCAGCGGAAGCGCAAAATATCAAGCAATTTGGCCGGCGCGGTGGATTAGTTAGCCTGCCTGCGCAGGAACGCAGGGATATCCAGATATTGTTCCTCTTCCTGCTTTTTTTCGTGCTGCTGCTGCGGCTGCACGGCCTGCTGGCGCTGTACCACCTGCACCCGTCCCGCCACTTCCTGACGACCGAACGACTCGCTGCGACCGGAGAATGCACGCCCGACATCCGCCATACGTTTCAGGAAACCACGCCCCTCATCATCCTGTGCGGATTCACGGTATTCGTTACGCGGCGAAATAGCTTGCGCCGCTTGCTGGGGGTACTGTTCATACTGCTGCGATTGTTCCTGCTGTGGCGCCTGCGGCATGGCTTGTTGGTGTACCACAGGGGCAGGATCTTGTTCCGGCTCGTGATCACGCTGGCCAGAAGATGTTGCAGGTTGCGCCTGTTCCTGCGCAGGAGCCGCGGATTCCGGCTTGCGCGGCTCTGCACGTACAACGGCAGGCGGAGTGCGAGACTCCATGGCAGCGCGTGCAGCCATGGCAGCAGCTTCCGGCATATAGGCGCGGGAGTGCTCCCCGAACGCAGCCGGACGCACGATCGGTGTGGCCGGACGCTGGGCCTGCTCAGCCTGTTTGGTCGATGACGACGGCGGGGTAAAGGCAAATGCCTTTTTCGGCTCAGCCACCGGGAAAGATTTATGCTGATTGTTCGGGCTTACCGCATTCGACTCCGCATCAATGCCGGTTGCCACGACCGATACGCGCATCGTTCCATTCATTTCATCACTGAATGTAGATCCGAATATGATGTTGGCATCCGGGTCGACCTCTTCACGCACGCGGTTGGCCGCTTCGTCCACCTCGTACAAGGTCATGTCGTTACCGCCGGTGATGTTGATCAGAAGCGCGCGGGCACCTTTGAGCGATACATCATCGAGCAGCGGGTTAGAGATCGCCGCTTCGGCCGCTTCGATGGCCCGGCGTTCCCCGGTGGCTTCACCGGTACCCATCATGGCTTTGCCCATCTCACGCATCACGCTGCGGATATCCGCAAAGTCGAGATTGATGAGACCCGGGCGCACCATCAGGTCGGTGACCCCACGCACCCCTGAGTGCAGCACTTCATCCGCCATCTGGAAAGCCTGGGCGAAGGTTGTGCTTTCATTGGCCAGACGGAACAGGTTCTGGTTCGGAATGACGATCAGGGTATCGACATATTCCTGCAGTTCCTTCAGGCCGCTCTCCGCCAGACGCATGCGATAGGTGCCCTCGAACTGGAATGGCTTGGTTACCACCGCGACGGTCAGGATGCCCTGCTCTTTTGCGAGCCGCGCCACAACCGGCGCCGCTCCCGTCCCGGTGCCACCACCCATACCGGCTGTGATGAACACCATATTGCTGCCTTCCACATAGGCGGCGATTTCTTCTGCAACCTCTTCGGCAGCTGCCTTGCCGATATCCGGGTTGGCTCCAGCACCAAGACCCTTGGTGATGCCTGCACCGAGCTGAATGGTGCGCTCGGTGAGCGAATGATCCAGCGCCTGCGCATCGGTATTGGCGACCACGAAATTCACACCTTCGAGCTGTGAGGCGATCATGTTGTTGACCGCGTTGCCACCCGCGCCGCCCACACCGATGACGGTAATAGTAGGACGGAGCACCTGATTGTTTTCCGGAAGCTGCAGATTGATGGTCATGGCGTAAATTCCTTTTTTGCTAAATGGTTAGGCCCATTCCCGTTGCAAAAACAAAACACACATATTGTTTTTATATTCCCGTTTTAACACTACATTTAGTGGTTTGCATCTTTTTTTTTCGTCATTCGAGACCAATCTCTACAAGATCAAGGATATTAGTCACCACATCCCATGGCCCGCAAATGCCTCACCGGGGATGACGGCTTAAAAATTCTCCTTGAACCAGCTGACCACTTTTTCAAAGCCGGCGGTGAAATTCCCACGGCGACGATTCAGGTCGAACATCTGCTCTTCCATCGGCTTTTTTACCACATATTCCACCATGCCGAGCGCCGTCGCAAATGCAGGGCCGCTGACCGATTCAGCCAGTCCCGGAAGCGCATGCGGACGACCGAGGCGCACTTGTTTATTCAAAAGCTGCGACGCCATTTCACGCACCCCCAGAAGCTGGCTTGCTCCACCCGTAAGCACCACACGTTTCCCTGCAAGGTGCGACACACCGGCAATTTCGATCTTGCTGCGGATCATTTCAAATATTTCCTCGATACGCGGGCGGATGACCCCCACCAGCATGGAGCGTGGCATGGTATTGCTCTCATCGTCGTAATCTTCCTCGCCCAGTGGCGGCACATCAATCATCACCTGGTCATCGCTGGGGGATGGAGTAGCGCTGCCATGCAGTGTTTTCAGGCGTTCGGCATTATGCAGGCTGGTGGAAAGCCCGCGCGCAATGTCGTTGGTCACATGGCTGCCGCCGACCGGGATGGCATCGGTATAAATGTTCTTGCCGCCGGAGAATACGCAAAAACTGGTCACTCCCGCACCCATATCCACCAAAGTGACACCTAGTTGCTTTTCATCCTCTTCCAGCACGGAAAGCGCCGAGGCATACGGGCTGGCGATATATTCATCGACATTCAGGTGGCAACGGCCGATGCAATGTGCGAGGTTACGCGTCACACTTGGCAGGCCAGTGATCATGTGCAAATCTGCCCCCAGCTTTTTTCCATACATCTTGCGCGGATCGGTAATACCCTTGGCACCGTCGAGGTAATAGGAAACCGGGATGCAGTGTATAATCTCCAGCTCGCTATGCGATACCGAAGCACGCCCCTGCTCCACTATGTCCATGATATCGCGGTCGGTCACCTCTTCGCCCAGCATGCTCATTTCCACCATGACATTGCGCGATACCAGATTGCCGCCCGACAGGCTGACCAGCACATTCTCTACCTGCTCGCCTGCCATCTGCTCGGCCGCATGCACGGCAGAAACCAACGATGCTTCCGCCTCAGCGAAATCCGTTATGATACCGGAACGAATACCTTTGGAAAGCTGGTGCCCGATACCGGTGACCTTGATCTCACCGGCGGAGTCTATATGAGCGATAAAGCAGGCGATCTTAGCCGTCCCTACGTCCAGTACGGCCACGCTCCCCATATCATTATTCTGGTTCTTTGTCGTCTTTTTCATGGTGCCTTGCTGTTATATCAGGCTACTCTACAATGAATCAGGCAACACGCAATTTGATTTTTTAAGTTTCTTTGGCCACGTCCAGCTTCACTGGCTCCGCTTCCACCGGCAAGGTGATGAACATGCGGCCATTGACACGCAGGTCGATCGCTTGCAGATCACGATCGAGTAATGCCTGTTTTTCATGCATTTGGGCCAGTCTTGCCCATGCCGCTTGTGGATCTTTCTCCGGCAGCTTGACTTCGGTGTTATCATCCATCCGAATGTTCCAGCGCCGACTGCTTATGCGTACCGCCGCTTTAAAACGCGGCGCCAGTTCTTTCTCAGCCTGCAGCAGTTGCAGCACCTCGCCCACGCTGGCCGGGGCGTTCTTGCCCACCACCAGCGGCAGGTGCGGATATTCGGCCACTTTGATATCCGGCATGGACACGCCATTATCATCAATGAGCGTATAGTTTCCCTGATATTGCCATATCGCCACCGGCTGGCGCTCAAGTATCTTCACATTCAGGCGGCCCGGCAGCTCGCGCTCTACATAGGCCGTATGGATGGAGCTGATGCCTTCCAGCCGCTGTCGCAGGTCTTCCAGTGATACCTGCAGGATGGGATCGCCTTTTTTCAGGCCGATCACTTTGCGTATTTCCTCTGTTGGCGTACGGTAGCGCCCCTCCAGATACAGGACTTCAAAGCCAAATCCCGCATCGGCGGTTAGCTGGTACATGCCATTGGTGATGGTGGTATAGGCATGGGAAATCAGGCTGTGCTTCCAGATAAAAAATCCCGTGACCCCGGCAACCACCACTGCGGCAGCGGCACCACCCATCCTTACCTTACGCATCAGTTCCGCGCGTTTCTTGCGGGCATTCTTCTCGCGCATGATCTGCTGCGTCTGGCGCTGGCGCGACGTCATATTGCTGGTTTTTTTCGCTTTTTTACGGGCCATATCAACCTTTGGCGGCGTGTGTAAGAGCATCCGGTATGGCAGAATGTTTTGCCTGCAGGGCATCTTCTACCAATAATCTTACCAATTCATTAAAAGATACGCCGGCATGTGCCGCGATCTCCGGTGACAGGGATAGTGCCGTCATGCCGGGTTGGGTATTAATCTCCAGCAGATAGAATGTATCGCCGTCATAACGGAAGTCCGAACGGGTCAGGCCACGGCAGCCAAGCGCAACATGTGCGCGCTCGGCCAGCTGCATCACGTGGTCGCGCTCCCTATCGGTCAGCGGTGCCGGGCACAGATGCTCGGTTTTTCCGTCGGTATATTTGTTGGTGTAGTCGTAAAAGCCTTCCAGCGGGCGAATCTCGGTCACGCCCATCGCCTTGCCGGACAGCACCGCCACGGTGATCTCCCGGCCGGGAATATATTCCTCTACGAGGAACGTGGCGTGTGATGCGCGGCGTGTGGCGCAAGAGGTTTCCTGCCCCACGCTCCACACTCCACGCTCCGCTATCTGACTCAATGGACGGCTGTCCTCGGCGGTCACAATCACCACGCCGACACTGGAACCCTCATCCGCCGGTTTCACCACGAACGGTCGCGGCAACGGATCGCCACCCGAAAGCAGCGCCTCTGCAGTCAGCGTCACCCCGCCCGGACAGCGCAAGCCCGCTGCTTCGAACACACGCTTAGCCATAGGCTTATCCATCGCCACCGCAGATGCCAACACGCCCGAATGGGTGTAGGGAATGCCCATCAGCTCTAGCATGCCTTGTACACAGCCATCTTCACCAAAGCGGCCATGCAGCGCGTTGAATACTACATCCGGTTTAGCTGCCGCCAGTTTTGCAGCTATATCCGGCGCCACGTCGATCTCGGTCACCTTATAGCCGTTGGCACGCAACGCATTGGCACAGGCAGCGCCACTGTTGAGTGAAACCTCACGCTCAGCCGACCAACCGCCTTTGAGTAGTGCCACGTGTAGTGTCATGATGATTTTCCTATTCTCTTGATTTCCCATTCCAGTAATATGCCGGTTTTTTCCTGCACACGCTTACGCACTTCCTCGCCAAGATTTTCCAGATCGGCGGCAGTGGCATCGCCGGTGTTGATCAGGAAGTTGCAGTGCTGCCCCGACACTTGCGCACCGCCTATTCGTAAGCCCCGACATCCCGCCTGTTCGATCAGTTGCCAAGCTTTATGTCCTTCGGGATTCTTGAACGTGCTGCCACCGGTACGCGAACGCACCGGTTGTGTGCCTTCGCGCGCGCTGCTGATCTCGTTCATACGACTTTGTATGCCTTCCTTATCGCCCGGTATGCCGAACAATAACGCCTGCGTTACCACCGCCCCTTCCGGCAGCGCGCTGTTGCGGTAAACAAATCCTAATTCCTTGTTGGTCAGCATGCGAATGATGCCATTGCGCTCCACGATCTGCGCCTGCTTCAGCACATGCGAAATATCCGCGCCGTATGCGCCGGCATTCATGCGTACCGCACCGCCAATCGTGCCAGGTATGCCGCACAAAAACTCCAGCCCGGACAGGCCATGCGCACACGCCACAGCCGCTACATGCACATCAAGTGCGCCGCCGCCTGCAATTATTGTATTGCCTCCGTCATTCGCTTGCTGCTCGCGCCATGAGGCAGGCTGTCCCGCCGCTGGCGGGCCATTTTCATTCAATTGCGCATCACAACGCATTCGTTGTGATGCGACGCTGGCGCGGCCCGCTGACCGCGATTCTGCTTCACCGACAGTGATTCCGGCAAACCCTCTACCCAACTTAATCACCACGCCATCGATGCCGCCATCGCGCACGATGACATTAGAACCGACCCCCAGCACCGTCACCGGTACATCGTGCGGCAACAGGCGGAAAAACGCCGCAAGGTCCTGTGCATCTTGCGGGCGGAATACGAACTCGGCCAGTCCACCGACACGGAACCAGTTGGTTTTCGACAGCTCTACCTGCTCGCGGATACGCGGGCGGAATGTATCGAACCGTGGTTCGTATAATATTTTTGCCCCCGTGAATTGCTTCTGCAAATCTCCTGCGGCGCGCTCAGGGCTGGCACGGCCTGCTGACCGCGCTTCTTTACCATTATTACTGCCAGCAATAATGGCTATCATGAAACCGCCTTTTTCTGCGCGTCGGATACGTTGCCTGCCAGCGCATACGCCCATTTGGTGATAGACCCGGCGCCGAGACATATCACCATATCGCCCGGCTTGCCCGCCGATGCGATCAGAGATGACAGCGCTTCTTCTTTCTCCAGTCGCAACACGTTGCGGTGGCCCATGCTGCGCAGGCCTTCCACCAGATGCGCCGCGTCAATGCCTGTTATCGGCTCTTCGCCTGCCGGATACACCTCGGCAACGATCACGGTGTCGGCATCGTTGAAGCAGGTGCAGAAATCCTTGAACAGGTCACGCAGCCGGGTGTAGCGGTGCGGCTGTACCACGGCGATCACTCCGCCGCCACTGGGTTTCTGCGCGGCGCGTGCGGCCTTCAGTGCCGCCGCAATTTCCACCGGGTGGTGTGCGTAATCGTCGATGATGGTCATGCCCATCGCTTCGCCCGTGCGCGTGAAACGGCGCTTCACGCCCTCGAATTTTTCCAGCGCCGCCCGTACCTGGCCGTCGGTGATCTTCAACTCACAACCCACCGCGATCGCCGCCAGTGCATTGCTCACATTATGCTGGCCAAACATTGGCAGCAATACATCCCGGATGGTGCGCTTTTCGCCCTCACGCAAGCTGACCTCGACATCGAACAGCTGGCCCTTTTCATGCGGGCGGATGTTGCGTGCGCGCACCGCCGCTTGCGGGTTGGTGCCGTAGCTGACGATACGGCGGTCGGTGATGGTGGCAGACAGCGCCTGCACCTCAGGGTGATCAATGCACATCACCGCAAAACCATAGAACGGGATATTGCTTACGAAGGTACGGAAGCCCTCTTTCATGGCATCATAGGAGCCGTAATGATCGAGATGTTCCGGGTCCATGTTGGTGACCACGGCAATGGTGGCCGGGAGCCGCGTGAAGCTGCCGTCGGATTCGTCGGCCTCCACTACCATCCATTCACCCTTGCCCAGATAGGCATTGGTGCCGCGCGCGTTGATGATGCCGCCGTTGATAACGGTCGGTTGCAATTCCGCGCCTTCCAGTATGGCAGCGGTCAGTGCGGTGGTAGTTGTTTTTCCGTGCGTCCCGGCAATAGCGATCGACATCTTCAGACGCATCAGCTCGGCCAGCATTTCTGCACGGCGCACAATCGGCAGGCGCGCCTGCCGGGCAGCCTGCATTTCCGGGTTGTCGGCCTTGATAGCGGATGATTTCACCACTACCGACACACCTTTGATGTGTTCGCCATTGTGTCCCACATGCACGGTGATGCCGAGTTTTTTCAGGCGCTGCGTGTTGTAGCTGTCGGAACTGTCCGATCCCTGCACTTTATAACCGAGGTTGTGCAGCACTTCTGCGATACCGCTCATGCCGATACCACCTATACCGACGAAATGGATCAGCCCGACATCCAGTGGTAGACGTGTGGAAATGGGTAGTGAGTTTATCATGCGGCCTCCATGTTGGATGCGTTGGATGAGGTTTTATTATGCGTGGCCGACTGCAAGCGTGCAGTATGCAATACGACTTCGGTGAGTTTTTCTGCGGCGTCACCCAGCCCCATCTGGCGCGCACCCGTTGCGGCCTTGGTCAGCGAATCGGGCGTGTTCAGGAATGCTTCCAGCCGGGCCGACAGGGCTGACGGCGTAAAGCCCGGCTGCGCCATCACCCAGCCACCGCCAGCATGCTCGAATGCATCGGCGTTGATGGCCTGATGATTGTCCATCGAGTTCGGCAGCGGCACCAGTATACCCGGCCGACCTGCAACCGCCAGTTCAAACACGGTAGAAGCTCCCGAGCGCGCGATCACCAGATGACTGGCCGCCAACCGCGCCGGCAGGTCGACAAAGAACGTGGATAGCTCTGCCTGCACTTTCATTTTTTCGTATGCCGCCTTGGCCGATTCAAGTTCTGCAGCACGGCACTGCTGGTCAATATGCACCCGTTTACGCACTCCGGCAGGCAACATGCCTACCGCTGCCGGTACGATCTGGCTGAATATGGCTGCTCCCTGCGAGCCACCGGTAACTAATATACGGATCGGCCCGTCCTGTGATACTTCCGGGTATGGCAGTTCGCGCAATGCCTTCACCGAGGCGCGCACCGGGTTACCAGTGACCGTGACATGCTTCACCCGTTTGGGCATCATCTGGGTGTCAGGAAATGACGTGGCTACATGGTCAACGCGACTGGCAAGTATGCGGTTGGCACGGCCCAGCACGGAATTCTGCTCGTGAATGACGGTAGGGATGCCGCGCAAGGAAGCGGCGAACATCGTGGGAAACGACGGGTAACCGCCAAACCCCACCACTACTTTTGGCTTCAGGTTGCCCAGCCGTTGCCATGCCTGAAAAATGCCCAGCGCCAGATCCATAAGGCCGGTGAATTTTTTAAGAAAACCACCCGCCACCGTTCCGGCATGGATGGTCTGCGTCTCGATATCCGACAAAGCACCGCTGGTAAAGTTGGCAAAGCGCTTATCGGTCACCAGCACAACACGTTGACCGCGCGCAAGCAACTTCTCAGCCAACGCTTCCGCCGGGAAAATATGCCCGCCCGTACCCCCGGCAGCCAGCACCACCGGTGTGTTGTCATGTGTCTGTGTCATGAGGTTTTTTCGTGTATTTTATTATCCCTGCCGCAGTCTAGCGGAACATGGCACAGATTCAAGTCAAAACAGCACTCAGTGCCGCTTGCCGTATTTAGTGCGGGTGAGCGCCAGCATCATGCCCATACCCAGCGCGATAGACAACACCGAAGAGCCGCCGTAACTCAAAAATGGCAATGTCATGCCTTTGGCAGGAAACAGGTTCACCGCCACGCCCATATTCACGATCGCCTGTATGCCAAATTGCGACAGCACGCCCGCCACCGCCACCACCACGAAAAGGTCGTTCTCCTGCCACACACGGCTAAGGCCACGCAACAAAATGAAGGCAAACAGCCCAAGTATCAGCAGGCATGCGATGATGCCAAACTCCTCACCTGCCACGGCAAAAATAAAATCGGTGTGCGAATCGGGAAGGAATTGCTTCACCTCGCCCTCGCCCGGACCACGCCCGAATAACCCACCGTTGCGGAAGGCTTCCAGCGAACGGTCGACCTGATAATTATCACCCGATTCGGGATCAAGAAAGCTATTGATACGCCGCGCCACATGCGGCAGCATGGTATATGCTGCCATGGCTCCGGCAGCGGCCAGCACAGCCAACGCCACCACCCAGAATATCGGCAAGCCCGCAAGGAACAGCTGGATACCCCACACGGCCGATACTGTAAGTGTCATCCCAAAATCGGGTTGGATGATGAGCAACAGCACCACCACCAGATACATCGCGATGCTGACCCGGTAGCCCGGAAAATCCACCCGCCGCTGGTTCTCAGCGCAGATCCACGCCATCACCACCGCAAAGCACGGCTTCATGAATTCCGACGGCTGGATGCTGATGCCTGCAAGGTTTATCCAGCGATGCGAGCCTTTCACCTCCATGCCAAAGAACGGCAGCAGCACCATCATGGCGATGCTGCCGGCAAATCCCACCACGGCCAATCGGCGTATGGCATTCGCTGGCAGCAATGACACCATAAACATGATCGCCAGCCCGGCCAGCAAGAACATCTGGTGCCGGTGCACAAAATGAAATGGCGGCAGGTCAAGTCGGCGCGCCACGGGCGGGCTGCCCGCCGTCACCAGTATCAGTCCCAGTGCCATCAGGATGACAAGCGCAGCAAGGTTGATCTTGTCTACCGTCCACCACCAGCGGCCAAAAATACTGTTATTGGTTCTGTCCAGACGCATGGCGCTCCTGCTTTCCGGTTAATTGTTCCACCATCGTACAAAACGCATCGCCGCGCTGCTCGAAATTAGCCCACTGGTCGAACGACGCGCAGGCCGGAGACAGCAACACCACTGCACCGTTCTTTCCGAGTGCCTGCTCTGCGGCCCGTGTCACTGCAGTTTGCAGGTCGCCGCAACGCGTGTTAGCCACCTTGCCTTCTAGTGTACGGGCGAATGCATACTCTGCCTCTCCGATCAGGAATGCATGCCGGATGCGCGGAAAATATTCCGCCAGCGAATCGATTCCACCTTCCTTGGCCTTGCCTCCCGCGATCCAATAAATATTATCAAATGCCGATAGCGCATGGCTGGTGGAATCGGCATTGGTCGCCTTGCTGTCGTTGATGAACCACACGCCGCCGATTTCGGCCACGCGCTGCAGGCGATGGCGCAGGCCAGGAAAACTCTGCATGGCACTGCGGATGGCTTCAGGCGCCAACCCCAGCTGGAAACAGGCGGCATAGGCCATAGCAGCGTTCTGCCAGTTATGGCGGCCAGTGAGCGACGCAATAGATGTGATGTCGCTGCTATAGCCTTCCGCCGGGTGGTGCAACACGCCTTCCTTCACATACACGCCGCCGGGCAGTTCGCGCTTGGTGGAAACTTTCACCAACTGTTGGCGCACTAATGCCGCTGCGGTTGCCGCCGAGTGTTCGTCATCCACCGAGATGACCGCACTGTCTTGCAGCTGCTGCGCGGCAAATATCCGCCGTTTGGCCATGACATAGCCATCCATACCGCCATGCCGGTCGAGATGGTCGGGTGAAATATTCATCCACACCGCGACGTGAAAACGCTCACCATCCATCAGATCGAGCTGGTACGATGAAAGCTCGAGCACATACACGCCATCCGGGCCCAACGGCTGTAGGTCAAGCGCAGGTGTGCCGATGTTACCGCCCATCTGATTTTTTACGCCACACGCATCGAGTATATGGTGGATCAGCGCGGTTGTGGTCGATTTTCCGTTGGTGCCGGTGATGCCGACCGTGCGCGCATCGCGGCACGCCTGTATTAAAAGCGCTACATCGCAGGTGATGATGCAGCCATGTTCCTGCGCCATCTGCACCACCGGGTGCGGTGCCGGATGCGTCAGCGGCACGCCGGGGCTAAGCACCAGTATTTCGATATCCTCCCACGGCCATTCGTTGTAATGAAGAGCCGTGAATTGTTCCTGTGGGCCTTGCTTTTGCTGGCTGTCATCCCATGCGAACACCTGCGCGCCTCCTGCATGCAGCGCGGCAATGGCAGACCGTCCGGCCTTTCCCAGCCCGAATACGGCTACCGTGCTGCCAGCATATAGCGTGAGTGGGATCATCGGAGTTTCAGTGTCGCAAGTCCTAAGAGTGCAAAAATGCAGGCTACGATCCAGAAGCGGATGACGATGGTCGGCTCCTGCCAACCCAGTTTTTCAAAGTGGTGGTGGATCGGCGCCATGCGGAACACGCGCTTGCCGGTCATTTTGAAATAACCCACCTGGATGATCACCGATGCCGCCTCGACCACGAACAACCCGCCGATAATAGCGAGGACGAATTCGTGCTTCGTGATCACGCTGATCACACCGAGCGAGCCGCCGAACGCAAGGCTACCAGTGTCACCCATGAACACCTGCGCGGGAGGTGCATTGAACCATAGGAACCCAAGGCATGCACCGGTAAGCGCTGCGCAGAACACCGCCAGCTCGCCTGATCCGGGTATAAAGTGCAGCTGCAGATAATTAGAAAAGACCGCGTTGCCTACCAGATAGGAAATGAGTGCAAAGCACCCGGCCACGATCATGATCGGCACGATGGCCAAACCGTCCAGCCCGTCGGTCAGGTTCACCGCGTTGGAGGCGCCCACCATCACGATCAGCACAAAAATAAAATAAAACACGCCCAGATCGATCAGGAAACTTTTGAAGAACGGCACCGCTACCATCCCCGACAAACCTTCGGGCGCTGCCGCCTGAATGGCGATCACCGCGATAGCGGAAATCAGCGCCTGCGCCAACAGCTTCCTGCGAGAGGACAGGCCAGCACTGTTGCGCTTGGTCAACTTCAGGTAGTCGTCAAAGAACCCTACCAGCCCAAACCCCAACGTTACCAGCAGAACGATCCACACATACGCGTTCTGCAGGTTGGCCCATAGCAGCGTCGACAGGCTGACCGACAGCAATATCATCACCCCGCCCATGGTAGGGGTGCCTTTTTTTGTGATCAGGTGTGACTCCGGCCCGTCGGCGCGGATCGGCTGGCCTTCTGCCTGCTTGGATTTCAGCCAGCGGATGATGCGCGGGCCAAAATAGAACGACAGGATAAGCGCAGTAAATACCGCCGCGCCGCTACGGAACGTAAGGTAACGAAACAGGTTTAGCACCGAATACTCGTCCGCAAAGGGCACCAGCAGGTTATACAGCATTCTTCTTCTCCTGTACTGTAAACATTTCAGCCAGACTCGCGGTCACGCGATGCATCTGGCTGCCATTGGAACCTTTGACCAACAGCACATCATCCGGGCATAACGCAGTTTCGATCAAGGGTAACAGCCCCACCGCTTCACGCGCATGCGCCGCTTTTTTATCCGGCGGCAAGGCGGCATACAGGTAATACATATGCTCACCGGCGGCAAATACTAAATCGAAGTTTCCCAGGTCGCGCGCCAGCGATTCGTGCAGGGCACGGCTGTCCTTTCCCAGCTCCAGCATATCGCCGAGCACCGCGATCTTGCGGCCTTTTTTACCGTGTGATTCCCAGTATTCCTGGGTTTTACTGAAAGCCGCCCGCATGGAAACCGGGCTGGCATTGTAGCTATCATCGATCAATGTGATACAGCCATCCGCTATGCGCAGGCTGAGAATGCCGCCCCGTCCCTTGGGTTCACGGTAATGCTCCAGTGCGCGTGCCGATCTTTCCACATCCAGCCCCAGCGCGTGGATGCACGCCAGAACCAGCAGGCTGTTATAGGCCATGTGATGGCCGAGCGACGGCAGGCGATACGATAGTTTCTTGCCCTCGATCTCCACCTCGATCTTCTCGCCGCGCTCCACGAGGTGGCATGGTGCGCCGGTGCCCACCGACGTTACTGCAAGCTGCTTTGCCTCAGCAGCCCTTGCCAACCGCAGGAAATGCTTATTGTCTTTATTGAGCACGGCATGTGCACCGGGCGCCATGCCTTCGAATATCTCGGCCTTGGCATCGGCGATGCCTTCCTCGGTATCGAAGAACTCAATGTGTACCGCCTCAACGGCGGTGATCAGCGCCAGATGCGGCTGCGAGATGTTCGACAAATGCGCGATCTCACCGGCATGGTTCATGCCCATTTCGATTACCGCATATTCCGTGTCAGCGGGCATGTTTGCAAGGCATAGCGGCAGGCCGATATGGTTGTTGTAATTACCCTGAGTGGCATAGGTTCTGCCGTGGGCATTCAGGGCCAGCCGCATCATCTCCTTGCTGCTGGTTTTACCTACGCTGCCGGTGATACCGACCAGCGTGGCACTAGTTTCGTGGCGCACTTTACGCGCCATATTGGTCAGCGCCTCCAGAGTATCTTTTACCAGTACATAGGGAATATCCACGTCCGGCTTTTTTGACACCAGACACGCCACCGCACCTTTTTGTTTCGCATCCGGAATAAATTTATGACCATCATGTACCTCACCGCAGATTGCAACGAACAGGTCGCCGGGCTGCACCTTGCGGCTGTCGATCTCGACGCGCTGCGCGCTAAAGCTACCCTGTGCTTTACCCGATGTGGCCTGCGCCACGCTCTTATCGTTCCATAATTCAGGCATCGACCAGCTCCATTTCATGCGCCAGTTCTTTTGCCACCTGCCCGTCATGGAATGGGATCAGTTCGCTGCCGATGGTTTGCGTTTTTTCATGGCCCTTGCCTGCGATCACCAATACATCACCGCTTTGCAGAGCCTTGAGCGCCTTTCGTATCGCCTGCCTGCGGTCACCCACTTCCTGCGCGCCATGCGCCCCGGCCAACACCTCCTTGCGAATCTGTCCGGCATCCTCATTGCGCGGGTTGTCGTCCGTCACGATCACATGGTCGGCCAGCTCGATCGCCGCCTTGCCCATCTGTGGGCGCTTACCCTTGTCGCGGTTGCCACCGCAGCCGAATACCACATGCAGAGCGTTATGTGTATGCGGACGCAGGCTATTCAAGATATTGGCCAGCGCCATCGGTGTGTGCGCATAGTCAATATATACCGCCGCCCCGTTCGATAATGTCACCACGCGCTCCAACCGGCCCGGCACCCCCTTTAGGTTCGCAAGGAACGTCAGTACATGCTCGAGCTTGCTGCCCTGCCCGACTGCCAGCCCGACCGCAGCCAGGATGTTCATCACCTGAAAGGCGCCTGCCAGCGGAATATCCAGCAGATATGGCGTGCCCGACATCACGCACGATACCTGCTGGCCGTTGCCATGCGGCAATATCTCTTTTATGCGGAACTCGTGGGCCTGTGTGCCGTAATCAATGATGTGCATGCCGCGCTGGCGGCAGATAGTTTCCAGCAACGTGTAGACCTTATCATCCGCATTAAGCACCGCTGTTTTACCTTCCGGCAACAGTTCGGAAAACAGGCGTGCCTTGGCGTTGAAATAATCGGCTTCGTCCTTATGGTAATCCATATGGTCGCGACCCAGCATGGTAAAGGCCGCCGCCTCCAGCCGCACGCCATCCAGCCGGTACTGGTGAAGTCCGTGGCTGGACGCTTCCATCGCGAGGTGCGTGCAGCCATCGCCTGCCATTTCGGCGAGAATACGATGCAACTCTACCGGGTCGGGCGTGGTGTGCGATGCATCCTGCAGCAAAGAGCCATTGCCCAAAGTGATACCAATTGTGCCCAGCGATGCCGAAGAAAACCCAAGCTGGTGCATCAGCTGGCGGCTGAAATCGGCAGTGGAGGTTTTGCCGTCAGTACCAGTGACGGCCACGATATGCGCCGGCTGCTCGCCATAAAGCGCAGCGGCCAATCTGGCGAGTGCATGGCGGGGCTCGGCAGCACGCAACACGGTAAGGCCGCCCGCATCCGGTATATCGCCATGCTCGCACAGCACGGCAGCGGCCCCATGCTTGATCGCCTGTGGCAGGTAATCCAACCCGTTGACGTTGCCGCCATGGATAGCAACGAACAGGCTGCCTGGCTTCACCTGCCGCGAATCCGACGTGATATGTTCGATGGTGATATCTGTTGCGCCCGTAATGCCGATGCCAGCATCCGCCGACCGTATCAGATCAGTAAGTCGCGGCATGGTAGAATGTCCTGTTCGGCCGGGATTCCTGCGCCGACTGTTTTTCCTTTTTTCGGCTGACCCAGAATTTATCGGCATCGTCCTCGGGCACGTCATAGCGCGGAGCGATGCCGAGCAGCGGGCCCATGCGGCTAATGACGTTACCCACCACCGGCGCCGACACCCATCCCCCGGTCGCATAGCCGTATGTCTCTTTGTTACCTTTTGGCCCGTCGACCATTACCAGCACCACGTATTGTGGATCATCCATAGGGAACGTGGCAAGGAACGAGGCCAGCTTGTTATCTTTTTCGTACTTACCGACAGCACCGACCTTTTCCGCCGTTCCGGTTTTTCCGCCTACGCGGTAACCCGGCACATGCGACTTGCGGCCGGTGCCATGGCTCACCACCAAACGCATCAGTCGGCGTACATTCTTGCGTGTCTGTTCAGAAACCACTTCTTCTCCCGGCTGCCTGCTTTTATTTCCCTCTTTCACCAGGGACATGTGCGGCAAACGGCCACTGCCGACCAGTGTGGATACTGCGCGCACCAGATGCAACGGCGTTACCGAGATACCATGCCCGTATGAAATGGTAACGGTATGGATATCCTTCCAGTCGGAAGGATAGAGCGGATTCGCCTTTTCCGGAATTTCCACTTCAAGTGAATCCATCAGCCCCAGCTTGCGCAGGAACATGCGCTGGCGCGCACCGCCAATGTCCAGCGCCAGTTTAGCGGTTCCGATGTTGGATGAATAGGCATAAATCTCCGGAACCGACAGCCAGCGCTTTTCCGGATGTGCATCACGGATGGTGTAGGACGATATCTTGAATGGTTTAGTGGCATCGTAGCCGCTTTTCATGTTCACCAGCTGGTGTTCAAGCCCGGCCGCCATAGTGAAGGTCTTGAAGGTGGAGCCCATCTCGTATACGCCCAGTGACACACGGTTGAACAACGCATCCTTGCTGGCTTTGCCAGGCCGGTGCGGATCAAAATCCGGCAGCGACACCATGGAAAGTATCTCGTCGTTTTTAATATCGTAGATCACCCCGGCTGCTCCCACCGCCTTGAAAAAGGTCATGGCCTGCTGCATCTCTTCGCGCAACATCGCCTGCAGGCGGATATCGATGGAAAGCGCCAACGGTTCTTGATTATCCGCACCACGGCGCAGGCGGGTATCCATGGATTTTTCCATACCTGCCAACCCTTTGTCGTCTACTCCCACATAACCGACCAGATGTGCCGTAATATTGCCATACGGGTATACGCGGCGACCTTCCGAACGGAAATACAGCCCTGGCACACCCAGCGTATTAACCTCCTGCTGCATACTCGGTGGCAGGTCGCGCTTGATCCATACGAAGGAGCGCTTGCCCTGCAGACGCGGCAACAAATAATCGGTATCCAGTCCCAGTATGTCCCTGAGCTGTGCTGCCACCTCCCTGGGATTGCGTATCTCGCGCGGGTTTGCGTAGAGCGATGCCGTTTTCAGGCTGGTTGCCAGTAGTACTCCGTTGCGGTCGACGATATTACCGCGCCGGTTGTATACGTCTCCGGCATCGACCTTTACCGGCTCTTTCCTGCCGCCTTCGCCCAGATCGGTGACCCAGATGGTAACAGGCTTCTCGTTCTTGACCACTGCAATGTCGATCATGCGGTAGCTGATGCTCAGCAGGCACAGAAGGAAAAAAAGACCGACACACAGCAGGCGGATGCGGCTTTGTTCGATCAGACGCCGACCGGTACTTTCCCTAACGACGATCCTACGGGTGCCACGCCTCACTGCATATTCCCCGTTTCAGTACGGTACTGAACCGGTCTGACCTGCAGATTTTTTTTAGGAGCACTGGATGCTTCCAGATGCTCGGGGAACGGGATGGCTTCGACCACCGCTATCTGCTCGACCATGGTGCTGGACGAAGCCAAATATTTTGCAGAAAGCTGGCGCAAGCGCTCCGGCCGGTTCAAATACTCCCATTCGGCGGCGATCACGTTCAGGCTTTCGGTTTCCTGCTCAAGTTCAAGTTTCTTTTCAGCAATCTGGTCGTGCAGGGTGCGAACTTCGTCCTTAACCGAATACAGCAGGAATGCGGAGCCGGTTATCGCGAGCATCCATATGAGCGACATGATGCGTTTCATTTGCCACGCCTCACTTCTCGACGGATGTAGCGCGCTCCAGTGTCCGCAGACGGGCGGAACGGGCACGCGGATTTTCCTGTATTTCCTGCGCGGACGGCGCAAGTTTCTCCGGTTTTGGCATAAAAAAATGGGGAGCAGCAGAGGACACCTGCAAAGAAGGCAGATGCCGTGATTGCTCCCCCAGTCTACCGCAACGGGAGTAGAAAAAGCGCTTCACCAGACGGTCTTCCAGTGAATGAAAGCTGACGACGACCAGTCGGCCACCGGGGGCCAGCATGGAGGTGGCGGCCTTGAGGCCGGCCTCAATGGCGTCGAGTTCCTGATTTACATGTATGCGCAGCGCCTGGAAGCTGCGGGTGGCCGGGTCGGTCTTGCCGGACTTGCCGATGGTGGCACGTATAAGATCGGCTAGCTGCCGGGTGGTGGTGATCTCCTGCTCTTCACGCGCATGTACGATAGCGCGGGCGATGCGGCGGGCGGCCTTCTCCTCGCCGTAATAATAAAGTATGTCGGCCAGTTCGGCTTCGGGCGCGCTGTTGATGATGTCAGCGGCACTGGCGCCTTCCGATGACATGCGCATGTCCAGCGGGCCATCATGGCGGAAGGAAAATCCGCGCGCAGCATTATCCACCTGCATCGAGGAAATACCAAGGTCGAGTACCACGCCATTGACTTCGCTTACACCGTGCGATGCCAGCAGAGAACACATATCGGCGAAGTTACCGAGCAACCAAACAAAACGATCGGGGAAGCTTTCTTCGAGCTTACGGGCGAATTCCTTGGTCGATGGGTCGCGGTCGATTGCGAACACATGGCAGTCAACCGATTCCAATATGGCGCGGCTGTAGCCACCAGCACCGAACGTACCATCGATATAGGTGCCACCCTGCCTGGGACCGAGCACCTTCAGCATTTCGCTTTTCATAACCGGGGCATGCGCACTCATGATGCATCCCCTTTCAGCTGCGAACGTTTGGCCATCATGGTTTCGCGTGCTTTCTTGGCATGCGCAGCGAACGCATCGGGGTTCCATATCTCGAATATCTCGCCCTTGCCGACGATGGTGGCATTCTCTTTGAGTTTAGCAGCGGCGATCAGCGCATCGGGCAGCATCACACGGCCTTCGGTGTCGAACGCCAGCTGCGCGCTCTCGCCGAATATGGTGGTGGCGAACGCATCGCGCTCATCGGAATACGGGTCGAAACGCTCAATACGGTCATTGAGTTTCAGCATGCGCGCCATCCCGCAGGCTTCGATACAGCCATGCAGCGGTGAAGGATAGACCACAATGCCCGCAAACTCCTGGCTTGCCAGTGCCGCACGGAACTGGGCAGGGATGGAGATCCTGCCCTTCTTGTCGATGCGGTTCTGGTAGGTAGAGAGAAACAGCATGCGCGGCCTGCCTGATTTTCCTTATCTTTTCTTGCGGTTAGGCTCATACGTTGACGCCGGGTCCGTTTTGGGATTTCATGGGTATATATGGGAGACTATGGTGAATTTATGGGATAGTCAAGGGCGAATATGGGAAATAATTCGTTTTTGTTTCCGCGAAATGCTCCTGCATTTCGCATGAAACGCGCTCGAGACTGGGTCGGCCTGCTGGCCTCCCTTCAAAAATCGCAAATAAAAAAACCCGCCTCGCAAGAGACGGGTTTTTCTGAATTTATGCCTTATCGCTTAACGAGAATAATACTCGATCACGAAGTTGGGCTGCATGATGGTCGGGTACGGAACTTCTGCAAGTTTCGGCACGCGCACCAGGCTGCCTTTCATGGCTTTGGAATCGAAGCTGATATATTCGGGAACCGAACGTTCCGGGTTCTGCAGCGATTCGAGAACCGGGGTCATTTCGCGGGATTTCTCGCGCAGTTCCACCGTGTCACCTTCTTTCAAGCGGTAGCTGGGGATGTTCACGCGGCGGCCATTTACCTTCACGTGGCCATGGTTCACCAGCTGGCGGGCGGCGAACGGGGTGCTTACAAAGCCCATGCGGTATACCACGGTATCCAGACGGCTTTCAAGCAAGCCAATCAGGTTCTCACCGGTATCACCACGGCGGCGCACAGCTTCTTTATATATGCGGATGAACTGGCGCTCGGTGATGTTGCCGTAATAGCCTTTGAGTTTCTGTTTTTCGCGCAGCTGTGTGCCGTAGTCGGACACTTTTTTGCGGCGGGCCAGGCCATGCTGGCCGGGAGCATGCGGACGCTTGTTGAACGGGTCTTTGGCATTGCCCCACAGGCTTGCACCGAGGCGGCGGCTGATCTTGTATTTTGCGTTAACGCGTTTGGTCACTGTATGTTTCCTGTATATTCTGATATTTATAGGGACTGTGGACTATAGCGATAAAACCGCCCCTGTCAACGGCAATTGTAAGCCGCCCCCGCGAAAATCTGCTGATTTTTACATGGGGCGGAACTCAAGGCTGACTCGCGCTTCTGCGCTCGACCAACACGATACTATTCCCATCCAATACACGGGCCGTAATTAAAGAGATCGGAAGAGAAGTTAGCGAGCCTGCTGCGGCTGTCCGGAACCCAGTTGGGCCACATCCGCTTCGGGGATGATATTCTGCGCCGGCTGGTTCGGGCCGGCCTGCTGGGCCATACCCATGCCACGCTCGGCAGCCACGCGGTTCTGCCATTCATTCGCCGCACGGCCTTCGGCCGGTTCTGGCTGCTGCGGCGCTGCCATAGGCTGCGGTTGCGGCACTTCAGACTGCAGCGGCTGTGCATTATCCAGCTCATCACGTGTATCGTGCTTGGCATTGCTGCGGCTACGCAGCGCCGCGAACCCCAACATCCCTGCGGCAGCCAGACCGATACCGGTCCATTTGGCGCCTTTCCAGCCTTTTTTCAGCGGATTTCCACTTACCATTTTGCGGGCGCGGTAGCCAATGCCATGCATCAACCCTGCTTCAGCCCGGGCCGCAGTTTTTCCAGCGGCCCTGGCAGCATTCGCAGCATCTTCTGCGATGTGCTGACCTGCTTCTCTCCATCCGGAACCTAAACCCATGTTACCTTATCCTCTTATCCACGCTGCGGCGTAACATTCGCCTGTGCTTCACGCTGCTGCATCAGCTTACCGGTATGACCGGCAGCCATTGCCTGCTGTTGTGCCTGCGCCATCAGCTGCTGTTCCTGCAACTGGCGTAATTGCGCCACCACATATTGCTGGCCTTCGGCAAAACCTTGCTGATAGCCCTGCTGCATGCCAGCCATACCGGCATTGTTCGCCATGACTTCCTGACGGTGCTGTTTACGCGCCAGTTGGGTTTGATAGGCCTGCTCTTCGCTTCTTACGCGGCTGCCACCTTTGGCCAGACCGAGCAATGCGCCACCGCCACCCAATACGGCCATAGTAGTGCCGCCACCAACCAGCGTTGCGATGCCACCGGTAATCGCACCGATAGTGCCACCGATCAGGGCAGCCGGGCCAACCGCGGCCAACGTAATGCCTGGAAGCAATGCCAGTGCTGCAGCACCTGCCGCCGCAATAGCTGCACCGGCCAGACCAATGCCAATTGCGCCGAGCAATCCTGCCACGGCTGCGCCTTTGGCTCCGCCTTTAGCGGTTTCCCATGCTGCAGTGCCTAAGCTGCTGCTTGTATCGTGATGAATCGGTTTTGCCATAATCAGTGCCTTACGCTTAAGTGTATATAATTCAAATGGTTTATCAATATATGCATATTATTGCACATACAGGAGGAATGCCATAGTTAAGTTTATGTTACAGCGCGAAAAAAACTGTCGGAGCGCGGTTATCACGCCATCCGGGGGCCATCGGCAGGCTTCTGGGGCAGGCCCTGCGTAGGTTGCAGACCCATCTGCGGCTGCGGCACAACAGGCTGCCGGGGAGCAGATATCTGCGCGGCTAATAGTTCATTCTGAGCCATGCGTGATTTGTTGCGATCATACTGGGAAACAACCTCTTCTTTACGTTTATCAACCGCTTCGTCGGCCCCCGCAACACCGGTCACCAGCCCGGTAGCAGCACCGGCACCGGCACCGATCAAACCTGAGGTCATGGCGGTTGAGGCAATGGCACCACCAATGGCTTCGCCACCCAATATGGCAGCGGCACCGCCGCCACCCAATGCGGTTAAGGCCCAGCCTACCGGGCCGGACGCCGCTACACCGGCAACTGCTGCAAGTCCCACGACCGCAGGAATGGCCACCCCGCCGATCAGGCCGCCCCACAGGGCGCCTTTGACGGTTTTACCGGCCACATGTTTGGCGGTGTATACGCCCTCGCTGAAATTCTTCAGCGCCGGGTGCTTGAGTTCTGCTTCTTCGTCTGCCATGAGTAACCTCTGGTTTTCACTAATATAACTGCATTATGCCATGAATATAGCGCGTGGGGCAAATTAAGCTTTTATGACGTGTACAAAAAGAATGTTTACAACACCGTCATAAAATGCAAATTACTGATTTTTATAGACTTTATTTACTTACGCCATTTCCATGCCGCCACGGCCACGCTGCTGCTGGATGCCGATGCCTTCAATGCCGTTGCGGATTTCCGCAGTGAACAAAGCGCCATTGGACAGGTTCTCGCCACCGCTGACGCCCATTTCCGCGCCGCTTTTTGCAATCCCCAGGCTGGCCAGTAACCCTGCAGCACCGCCGCCTATCATAGAAAGCCCGGCCAGTGCACCGACGGTATCGCCGGCTTGTTGCTGCAGTTGTTTACCTTCCTCATGTCGCACTGCCTGCTCCACCCGGTCGATTTGCTGTTGCAACATGGCCAGATCCTGACCGGACATACCCGTGGGATCCTGTGAAAGCGCCTGCACGTCAATATCCGGTGCCTGCTGGCCCTTGGATGCCGCATAGGCTTTTATCTCGTCTACTTTCTGGCTGAGAACACGAATATCTTCCAACGCTTTCATGCGCGCAGCGTTGGTAGAATCATCGAACTGTGCTGCATCCGGGCTGGTAGCGCCCAGCCGCTCTTCGCGCACGCCATCACCTTCACGGGTGTAGGCAATACCGGTCTCGGTCGCTACCGCCGCACCGCCAGCGCGCTGTTCTTTGGTCTCGGTTTCGTCTTCCAGTAAGGGCATAGGCATATTTTCCTGATTATAGAATATGGTGAAAGCCCCGACCATACAAATGAAACTTTTATGACAAAACCGCTTATATTTACGCATTATTACGCTATATCCGTATGCTATGAGCGAAATCCTCACATGCATCGTAGATGAAGAATCCGCCGGACAGAGACTGGATAAGTACCTGTCGGCGCAAATCTCCGGCATGTCGCGGGCGCGTCTGCAGGCGCTGATATCCAGCGGGCATGTGACATGTGACAACGCAGCGCTCGCCGATGCCGCAAAGAAAATAAAAACCGGACAAACCATTCGCATCACGGTGCCCGATGTCGAACCGTCCCACATTGTGGCGCAGGATATTCCGCTGGATATCGTGTACGAAGATAACGACATACTCATCATCAACAAACCTGCCGGGCTGACCGTGCACCCTGCCCCCGGCCATCCTGATTCCACGCTGGTCAATGCACTGCTGGCCCATTGCGGTGATTCGCTGTCGGGCATCGGCGGAGTGGCACGGCCGGGTATCGTGCACCGAATCGACAAGGAAACCAGCGGGCTGCTGGCCGTGGCGAAAAACGATGCCGCGCACGCCGCGCTGTCGGCACAACTGGCCGACCGCACACTCAAACGCACGTATGCTGCGCTGGTGTGGGGCGTACCTTCACCGCTCAAAGGAAGTATCACCGGCAATATCGGGCGCAGCGCGCGCGACCGGAAAAAAATGGCGGTGCACCGCAGCGGCGGGAAACCGGCAGTGACACATTATAAAGTATTGCAAACGTTCTTGCTGAAAGATAAAGAAGCGCGGTCAGCAGGCCGCGTCAGCCTTGAGCGTCGCCCCATGGAAAATTCAGCAGAATTTTCCGGGGGCAATCATAAAACAGCCCCACCCTACCCCTCCCCCCTCAAGGGGGAGGGAATAATAAGCAGAGTGGAATGCCAGCTTGAAACCGGGCGCACCCACCAGATACGTGTGCATTTTGCCCATGCCGGGCATGCGCTGGTCGGCGATCCGGTATATGGACAAACCACCGCCTCTCGCCTGAAATCCGCACGTATTGATGCAGATGTTAAAACGGCCCTGCTGGCGTTCGGGCGGCAGGCGCTGCATGCACACGCGCTGGGCCTGATACACCCGGCAAGCGGCGAAGCAATGGAGTTTACCTGCGAACTGCCGGATGATATGAGAACGCTGCTTATGGCTCTGGATGCCCGTTCCTAATTGCTCTTTGCAAATAATCCTGCGCTGGTGTAGACATACAGGCTGTTTTTTAAAACAGGAAGGTATCCCATGACCGCATCCTCTTATTCCGACACCAGCCTGAAGATCAAGAAGGCAGGTTATCTGCTCGGCCCGGCAATATTTCTTTTCACGCTACTCACCGCCCCACCTGATGGCATGGCAGTATCCGCTTGGAACGTATGCGGCCTTGCCGCCTGGATGGCGATATGGTGGATGACCGAAGCGATCCCGCTGGCTGCCACCGCCCTGCTTCCAGTGCTGGTGTATCCGCTGTGCAATATCGTATCGCTGAAAGATACGCTGACCCCATACGCCAACCCGATCATATTCCTGTTCCTCGGCGGCTTCCTGATCGCCACCGCCATCCAGAAGACCAACCTGCACCTGCGCATCGCACTGACTATAGTGCGCTTCATCGGCACCAAACCCGACAAGGTGGTGGCTGGTTTCATGGTGTCGTCGGCGTTCCTCAGCATGTGGATATCCAACACCGCCACCATGCTCATGATGCTGCCGATCGCACTGTCGGTAGTGGCGCTGATGCGCAGCCAGATGGAAAAAGACGCCAGCTGCCCACCCAAGGAATTTGGCATATGCATGCTGCTGGGCATTGCCTATGCCTCCAGCGTCGGGGGCATCGGCACATTGATCGGCACCCCGCCCAATGCCATCATGAGCGGCTACATGCAACAGAGTTTCGACCTGAATATAGGATTCTTTGAATGGATGGAAGTGGGCGTACCCATGGTCATTATCATGCTGTTTGCCATGTGGTGGCTGATGACGCGCGTGCTGTTCTGCATAAAAACCGACGGCAAAGCCAATGCCAAAGTCCTGATCGAAAGCGAAATGGCCAAACTCGGGCCGATGAGTTCCGATGAAAAACGCGTCACGCTGGTGGCCGTATGCACTGCAGCGTTGTGGATGTTCAACCCGCTGCTTTCCGATGTGATTCCCGTGAAGTTCGACGACACGGTGATCGCGATGCTGGGTGCCATGGCGCTGTTCGCTATCCCTATGAACTGGCGCGAGCCGCGCTTCATACTCGACTGGAAGGACGCCGAGAGCCTGCCATGGGGTGTGCTCATCCTGTTCGGCGGCGGGCTTTCGATGGCCACCGGTTTCGATGCAAGCGGGCTTTCCGGATGGATCGGCACCAGCTTTTCCACCTTATCGGACCTGCCGCCGATTATACTGCTGGTGATGGTGATCGGCGCCGTTACGGTATGCACCACACTTATGAGCAACGTGGCGTCGATCAACATCTTCCTGCCGATCATCGTGCCGATGGCGGTGGGCATCAACATGAACCCGCTGTTCTTCACGATACCGGCCACCATGGCTGCCTCTTGCGCCTTCATGCTGCCGGTTTCCACTGCCAATAATGCTATTGCGTTCGGTACCGGCCATGTTTCCATCGGCCAGATGGCACGCGCCGGGTTCCTGCTCAACGTGGTCGCGCTGCCGATCCTGGTGGTGCTGACCTACGCCATAATCATCCCGGTGTTTGGAATCGACATTGGCAGCCTTCCGGCCTGGGCGATCGCCAAATAAAAAAAGGCGGCTACCCAGCCGCCTTTTTACTGTTGCGAACGGCTAGTAGCGTTCGTTCTTGTTTTCCTCGGAAGGATAACGCTGATTATCATTAGCGCTCAGATCCCAGTATTCCATGGTTTGGCTGGGGTTGCCATACACGCGGTCACGGCTGCTGCCGGAACGCGGGCGGTGGCCATAATCAGAATGATACGCGCCGGAACTCGGGCTCATATCATGATAGCGATGTGAACGACGGTCGCTGTAATCGCGGTCATAGTCATGATGGCGCGAATATTTCTTCATGTACTGTTTCTGGTGGTCAGCCAGTTCCTGACGCGATATCAGTCGATCATCGTTACGGTCGGCATTCTGGAACGCCTGATAGGTGAACGCCTTTTGTTCCGTCCAGCTGATCACGCCGTCGTTATTGCTGTCGATCTCATTGAAATATTCTGTTTTGTCAAAGCCACGATGATGGTCTTTACCAGCCATGGCAGGCATTGCAACGCCAACACTCAGCGCCAATGCTATTACTGCGGTCTTTTTCATGATATCCTCTTTCATTGGTTTAAAAGGCAGGGCATATCCCTCCTGCCAGCACTAGGCGCATGCATATCAAGATGCCATAAGGAAATAAAAAGGGCGGCCGCAGGGCCGCCCTTTGACACTGCTCCGGTTAAAGATCAGTGCTTGTTATAAGGCCGTTCATGCTGGCGGTTGCTTTCGTCGAGGCCACCTTCGTACGATACGGTATTGCTGGTATTGCCATATACGCGATCATTGTGGCTGCCGAATGAACGATTGTCACGGCCTGCGGCAGGACGCAGGCTATCATAACTGTCGTCTTCCCAGTTGGCCTGCTGGCTGAAGTCATGGTGATGGAACGAGGCGAGCTCTTTTTTGCTGATCAGCTGGTCACTGTTCGCATCCAGTTTTTTGAACATTTTACGCGTCCATGCATGGTGCTCGGATTGGTTGACCACGCCATCGCCATTCTTATCCATCAGGTCGAAATGACCCATTTTATCCTTATCACCATGGCGATGTTTATCGCCGGCGTTTGCGGGCATGGCGGCACTTACCGCCAGAGCCAGCGTAATCGAAACAAGTTTCTTCATCACGTACTCCTCCTATCGGGTTACAGTTTGCGTCAGAACACAACTGACACCCTAGTCATAGCGATGATTTTTCAATTAATCCAGCCCAATGCGAAATTTCTCTTTTATACAATCATTACAGTTATTTAGAAAGCATATTGTGCATTTTCGATTGTAAAATTCCCATTTTTGCGCTATGAAAAAACTATGTTATTTCACGGGAGACATGAATGACCGCAAAAAGAATTTTTATGGTGCTGGTTGTCAGCACCGCACTGGCCGCCTGTAACACAATAAGTGGTATGGGCCAGGATCTGGAAGCAACCGGCGAGGCCATCAGCGGATCTGCTGAAAACACGAAAGAAAAAATAAAATAGTCATTATTCTGCCCCCTGCGTAATAGCAGCTATGCAAAAAAGCCGGTTGTAACCAACCGGCCACTGGCTTATACCGCCGGTGTGTTCAAAAACTTAGGGGGTTTTATGATCACGTCAAAAGCGTTGAAACTATTGGCTACTGCTGTTTTTGCTATTTTATCCGTTGCCTGCACCCCATTGCAGGGCAAGAACGATGCAGCGTGGAACAATTACTGGGATGGCGGCGAATACTACGCGCCACCACAGACCGATTTGTAGCAATCAGGCTGCTTTGATACCTTTTTCTGCCAGATAGGTTTGTAATTCGCCGGACTGGTACATTTCACGCACGATGTCGCAACCGCCGACAAACTCGCCCTTGATGTAGAGCTGCGGGATGGTTGGCCAGTTGGTATATTGCTTGATCCCTTCACGGATCTCCATATCTTCCAACACATTGATATCTTTATAATTATCAATGCCCAGCCGCTCAAGCACCTGCACAACCGTGGCGGAAAACCCGCACTGCGGCAGCTGTCTGGTACCCTTCATGTACAGTACAATACTGTTATTTTTCAGATCGTTTTCAATACGCTCGAATACGGGATTGGTCATATGGGCCTGCCTTACTGGGTTTCTTGAGCACTTAGGGCTTTTGCCCGCACTTGTCAATGGCTGCACAACAATTATGGAATAACCCCATGAGAATATCCACTTGTTCATTGAACCGTCACACAACTGACATGCTATTGTCATACAATCCTGATATATTCAGGGATATGAACGTTATGTTGCTTCCGGCCCCTGCCTGGCAACCGCAGGCCCGGATCGCAACATCAGCTTAGTACGCGCACCATCGCTACTATACGCAAAGGCGGGGTAAATGACAGCCTACCCTGCCTTTGTCGTTATGGATAGGGCGTGCAGCGTAGTGCCGAGCCCCTCCAACGCTTCCATTACCAGCCGGTGCTGGGCCACACGGGACTTCCCGGCAAACGCCTTTGAGGTTACCGTGATCTTCCAGTGATCATTATCACCTGCCATGTCATCCAGCACGATGTCTGCGTCCGGCAGTGCTGCCTTTACTTTCGCTGTGATCTCGTCGCCGGTCATGGGCATGGCAAGTTCTCCTGATTATCGCTGTGATGTTCTTAACAACCCCGGTTGACAATGCAAACCATTATCGTTAGATTTGCGCTACCTGATAATGATTATCAATTTCATACAAGGACCTCCCATGAAAAAAATACTCATCACAACCGCTGCAGTGCTTATGGCCAGCCAATCGGCAATGGCGGAAACACCCGAATACAGCCTCACTCTGAAAGATCATAAGTTCGATCCGGAAACTATCGAGATACCGGCTGATACCAAAGTGAAACTCATAGTAAAAAATGAAGACGAAACCCCAGCGGAATTTGAAAGCGATGATTTCAAACGGGAAAAGATAATCAAGGGCGGTAAAGAAGCCACCATTTATGTAGGGCCACTGCCGGCAGGTGAATATAAATTCTTCGACGAATTCAACATGGATACCGCCCAAGGTGTTCTTATCGTAAAATAGCGCGAACGACGTAGGTACACCATGATCGCCAGCTTCCTGATATTCTTCCGTGAGATCATGGAGATCTCGCTTATCCTAGGTATTATCATGGCCGCAACACGGGGCCTGCCCGGCCGTGGCAAATGGATATGGACAGGCATAGCGGGGGGGCTGCTGGGCTCGGCGCTTGTGGCATATTTTGCCGATACCATTTCCGATGCCATGGAAGGCATGGGACAGGAAATATTCAACGGCTCCGTGCTGATGGTCGCTGTTTTCATGCTGGGCTGGACAGTGATATGGATGCAATCGCATGGCCGCGCCCTCGCACAGCGCATAAAAGAAACCGGCAAGAAAGTATCCGATGGCGACCTGCCATTTTATGCACTGGCCGCTGTGATCAGCCTCACCATGTGGCGCGAAGGCTCCGAGATCGTGCTGTTCATGTATGGCATACTAAGTACCAGCAAGGAATCACTGCTTGCTATCGTAATGGGCAGCATCGGCGGCACTTTGGCCGCAGGCACATTGGGGTTCATGCTGTATATGGGACTGGTGAAATTCTCCAGCAAGCACGTGTTCAGCGTGACCAGCTGGTTCCTGGTTCTGCTGGCCTGCGGCATGAGCGCGCACACTGCCGCGTTCTTCACTGCTGCCGACATCTTGCCGGTCGTGCACCATCAGCTGTGGGACAGCAGCACCATCCTCGCAGAAGACAGCATGTTGGGCAAGATCCTGCATGCCATGCTGGGCTATACGGCCCGCCCCACCGGCATACAGCTGATATTCTACGTTTGCACTTTCATTGTAATTACGGCGCTGCAAAAAATCGTTCTCTCCGATTCCCGGTGGTTTCGTAGGGCCGCTACGGGTGCTGCGGTTTCTTCATTGCTGGCCGCTGTCATATTGCTTTTTTCCAACCAGCGTGCGGATGCGGCGTATAGTGTTACATCGCCGCATGTCGAGGAAAGCATATTCGAGATCGAACTTAAAAATAGTTTCACCCGTGACGAAGATGGTAGCAAAGATCGTTTCCACCAGCACGTGCTCGGCATTGGCTATGGTTTTACCAATTGGTGGGCGCTGGAAATCGAAGGCGAGCTGGAGAAAGCACGCGGCAATGGTTACGAATACACTGCCACCGAAATTGAAAACAAATTCCAGTTCACCGAACCCGGCGAATACTGGCTGGATTGGGGTGCACAGCTAAGCTACGAACTCAAGCACGAGAATCAGTCTGCCGATAAAATCGAAGCCAAGCTGCTGATTGAAAAAGATATCGGCAAATGGGCACATATTGCCAACCTTGTACTGGAAAAACAGGTGGGAACTTACCGAAGCGGCAGCACTGAATTTGAATTTGCATGGGAAACCCAATATCTGTGGATGCGCCATTTAAACCCCGGATTTGAGTACTATGGCGGTTGGAACGAGATAAAGCGTACCGGAAACTACGATAACCAGAAACATCGCATAGGCCCGGTTCTGTATGGCCGCCTGATAGAGGGTTTCAAATATGAGCTGGGCTGGCTGATCGGCCTGTCCAAGGCAGCAGAAGATCACGTGATCAAACTGAATGTGGAATACGAATTCCCGCTGGTGCTGTATTAGTCTATTTTCCGCTTTAAAAAGCTGCATTTCATGCTAACTAAAGGGGCATGAGAACCAGCAGCGCAGAAAAAATGACCATCACCCCCGCTATCGTGGCCGAGCACGGGCTGACGCCCGAAGAATATGAAAGCATCCTTGCCATCATGGGCCGCGAGCCGAACATGGTGGAGCTGGGCATCTTCTCGGTGATGTGGAGCGAACATTGCTCATACAAAACCACGCGTATCCACCTCGCCAAACTGCCGACCAAAGCACCGCATGTGATCTGCGGCCCCGGTGAGAATGCCGGCGTGATCGATATCGGTGACGGACATGCCGCCATATTCAAAATGGAATCGCACAACCATCCTTCGTACATCGAACCATTTCAAGGCGCGGCAACCGGCGTCGGCGGTATATTGCGCGACGTGTTCACCATGGGCGCCCGCCCGATCGCCAACATGAACGCACTACGCTTCGGCGAACCTTCCCACCCGAAAACCAAACACCTCGTCTCCGGCGTGGTCGAAGGTATTGGCTCGTACGGCAACTGCGTCGGCGTTCCCACCGTGGGCGGCGAATGCACCTTCCACCCGTCCTATAACGGCAACATTCTGGTCAACGCCATGACCGTTGGCCTTGCCGATGCTGATAATATTTTTTACTCCGCCGCTTCCGGTGTGGGTGACACAGTGGTGTATGTCGGCAGCAAGACCGGGCGCGACGGTATCCACGGCGCCACCATGGCATCCGCTGAATTTGACGATGCCTCGGAAGAAAAGCGCCCGACCGTGCAGGTCGGCGACCCATTCACCGAAAAACTACTCATCGAGGCCTGCCTCGAACTCATGCAGGAAGACGCCATCGCCGCCATTCAGGATATGGGGGCGGCAGGCCTGACCAGCAGTTCGCTGGAAATGGCGGGCAAAGGCGGCACCGGCATCGAGCTGCAGCTTGACAAAGTGCCGATGCGTGAAACAGGCATGACGCCATACGAGCTTATGCTCTCCGAATCGCAGGAGCGCATGCTGATGGTACTAAAGCCCGGCAAGGAAGAACTCGCCCGCAGGATTTTTGAGAAATGGGAACTGGCGTTCGCCGAGATCGGCGTCATCACCACTACCGGCAACCTTGTGCTCAAATGGCATGGCGAGGTGGTCGCCGACATGCCGATCGCGCCGGTTTCTACCGATGCGCCAAAATACGACCGGCCGCATACCCCCACTCCCAAGCAGCAACCGATCGATGATTCCGACCTGCCGGAAAAGGACATCAAGGACGCGCTGCTGAAACTTATCGCCTGCCCCGATCTTGCATCCAAGCGCTGGATATACGAGCAATACGACCACATGGTGATGAACGACACGGTGGCCCGCCCGGGTGGCGATGCCGCCATCGTGCGCGTACACGGCACACAAAAAGCACTGGCCATTTCCACCGACTGCACGCCGCGTTACTGCTTTGCCGACCCGGTTGAGGGCGGCAAACAGGCGGTGGCCGAAACATGGCGCAATCTGACGGCCGTGGGCGCAACACCGCTGGCCATCACCAACTGCCTGAACTTTGGTAACCCGCAAAAGCCCGCCATCATGGGCCAGATCGTCGGCTGCCTTGAAGGCATGTCCGAGGCCTGCCGCGTACTGGAATATCCGGTGATATCCGGCAACGTGTCCCTCTACAATGAAACCAACGGTAAAGGCGTGCTGCCAACCCCGGCCATCGGCGGCGTGGGTATACTGCGCGATGTGGAAAAGCACGCGGGCAATGCATTCACCAAAGAAGCTCAGGCCATTCTGGTTATCGGAAAAACACACGGCCATCTTGGACAGTCGCTGTACCTGCGCGAGATTCATGGCCGCGAAGAAGGCCCGCCGCCGCATGTCGACCTGAGTATCGAAAAGAATAACGGCGATTTCGTGCGCAAGCTCATCGAAGCCGGAACCGTGACCACCTGCCACGACGTGTCGGATGGCGGGCTGCTGGTCGCCGTGACCGAGATGACCTATAAGCATGGCATCGGTGCGAAACTCACCTGCCACACCGCGCTGAATAGCAAGGATGTGCACGGGGATGTACAATTCTGGTTCGGTGAAGGTCAGGCGCGCTATGTGATCGCGGTGGATGAATCGCAAGCTGCCAGTATTCTGCAACAGGCAGAAAAGCACGGCATTCCTGCCGAACGTATTGGCACCACGCAGGCAGGTACACTGGAACTGGATAAGAAATTCAGCATTGCCACGGCTGAGCTGCGCAGCGCGAACGAGCGCTGGATGCCGGAATTCATGGGGACATTATGAGCGCTGTTGCACAGGTAATTGATGATATATACAAGGCATTACATAACAATAACGAGCATATCGACACGCATATCGATACGCTGAAAAAGGCGCTAGCGGCGGAAGGAAAAAATTCAGCAGAGTTCGATCCTGCGCGCCTTGCCCAACCGAACCGTCAGGGCCGTAAAATGCTGCAGGCCTATTTTAAAAAGCGCGGTGTGGTGGCTACGTTTACGCAATAGGCAGGAATTTCTTAGTCACCAGCTTGATAGCGCGACGCTCCGGAACAGCCCTTTAACGAGCCGGCCCATCTTTCGGCTTGTTTGCATAATCTGCCAAAGCCTGCTCGAATAACTTATCATCATCCATGATGCGTTGCGCCATCTCATAGCGCATGCGCTCACCTTGTGGCCCATTGATACCTGCAGCAAACTCGCGATCCGAACTTCTGGCAGCAACTTCTTTTTGCACCGCATAGTGCACTGCATCCTGCTCTGGATGAGTTATGGTACGATATGTTCGTCTTTTTTGGGTCTGTGTCATAACGTGTCTTCCTTGTTTAAATGACTAAATAAATATCAATAACCTAAAGCCCTAAGCCGCCAGGCCTTTGAACATCGGGGTACCGTCAAGCCCGCCTAGAATGGCTTCGGCGTGGCGTTCGGGGTGCGGCATCATGCCCAGCACGTTGCCCTGTCTATTGCAGATTCCGGCAATATTCAATTGCGAACCATTGGGGTTTGCTTCGGGGGTGATGTTGCCATTCGCATCGGTATAACGGAACGCGATCAGCCCCTCACCTTCCAGCATGGCCAGCGTATCCTTGTCGGCAAAGTAATTGCCATCGTGATGGGCGACCGGAATATTGAGTACCTGCCCTTTAGCATACGATTTAGTAAAGGCGCTGGTATTATTATCGACGCGCAGAAACACTTCCTTGCACACGAATTTCAGCCCGCTATTTCGCATCAGTACGCCAGGCAGGAGCTTGGCCTCGGTAAGCACCTGAAACCCGTTGCATACGCCCAGAACCAAGCCACCGCGTTCTGCATGTTTCTTTACTTCCTGCATGATGGGCGAATTTGCCGCCATAGCGCCGGAACGCAGGTAATCGCCATAAGAAAACCCGCCCGGTAGCATCACAAGGTCAACCTTAGGCAGTGTTGTCTCCCGATGCCACACCATCACCGGACCGAGGCCGGTTGCGGCCAGCACGGTTTGTGCGTCACGGTCACAATTGGAAGCGGGGAATCGGATAACGGCGGATTTCATGCAACCAGTTCGTACGAATAGTTTTCGATAACGGTGTTGGCCAGCAGCTTGGCGCACATTTGCTCAACGGCGGCTTCGGCTTTTGCCTTATCCTTCTCGTTCAGTTCCACTTCAATATATTTGCCCTGACGCACATCCTTGACGCCGTCAAAGCCCATATTACCGAGGGCACCTGCGATCGCCCGCCCCTGCGGGTCGAGCACACCATTTTTAAGGGTAACGTGAATTCTGGCTTTCATACTTACTTCTTTTTCTTGGTCGTGGTTTTACGTTTGACCGGCGCTTTCTTCGCTTTTGCTTTCGGCTTAACTTTAGGCTTGGCCGGTGCTTTGGCTGCACCTTTGACAATGCGGGCAGCCGCCAGCTTGCGGCCTTTTGTAGAGCTGTGTTTGCCGTTGCTTTCCTCCGGCAAGACGCCAAGGCGGCGCGCCACATCGCGGTAGGCATCTTCGATCTTGCCAAGATCCTGTCGGAAGCGATCCTTGTCCATTTTCTCGCCGGTGGCAATGTCCCACAGGCGGCAGTTGTCCGGACTGATCTCATCGGCCAGCACCAGCATCTCGCGGTCGTTCTCCTGCAAGCGGCCAAACTCCAGCTTAAAATCCACCAGCTTGATACCGAGGCCAGCAAACAAACCGGACAGGTAGTCGTTGATGCGCATGGCGTACATGCGTATCTCATCCAGTTCGTGCGGCGCACACAGCGCAAACGCAAAGATATGGTCCTCCGAAAGGAATGGGTCCCCCAACTTGTCGTTCTTGTAGCAATACTCCACCAGCGGATGGCCGAGCGGCTTGCCCTCATCCACCCCGAAGCGCTTGGCAAACGAACCGGCCGCGTAGTTACGCACAATCACCTCCAGAGGGATGATCTGCACCGCTTTGACCAGCTGGTCGCGCATGTTCAGGCTGCGGATGAAATGGGTAGGGATGCCGATATCCTCGATCTTCAGCATCAGATACTCAGAAATACGGTTGTTGAGCACGCCTTTGCCGTTGATCAGGCTGTGCTTGGCGCCGTTGAACGCGGTGGCATCGTCCTTGAAGCGCTGGATCAGCGTGCCCGGCTCCGGGCCTTCAAATAACTGCTTGGCTTTTCCTTCGTATACAGGTTTGCGGGTATTCATGGTGTATATCTTCTGTTGGTACATCATATTACACTTGTAATGCAGATTTTCTGCGACTGCAATATTGCAGTATGGCTAAAAAGCCCTTATATAGCGCATATAGCACAATAAACAGCAAAGGATAGTATTATGAGTAGCTATGATGACCGCCAGAAGGGTTTTGAGCGCAAATTTGCCCATGACGAGGAAATGCAGTTCAAGGCCACCGCCCGCCGCAACAAGCTGCTGGGCCTGTGGGCAGCCGATAAACTGGGCAAAAGCGGCCCCGACGCCGAACAATACTCGAAAGATGTGGTGATGGCTGACTTTGAAAGCAGTGGCCATGATGATGTGATACAGAAACTGCTGACCGATTTCACCGAGGCGAACCTGCCTATGTCCGCTACGGATATCCGCCGTGAAATGGAACGCCTGACCCCCATCGCACAGCAGATGGTGCTGGAAGAAAGCAAGTCGGCGTAGCGTGGTTTTTAATAGCCCCGTGAAAGCCTACTGACTTTCACATGGCGCACAACTCACGGCTGACTCGCGCTGCTGCGCTCGCATAACAACAATGGGAGGCCAGCAGGCCGACCAAGCCTTCAGCCCGCTTCATGCGATTTGCAGGAGCAAATCGCGGAAGCAGTAAAATATTGTCGCGATTCGCTAACTGCGTTACACTTCCTTGAAAATATTTCAGGGTTAGTGCGTTGGCACAGTTACAGAAGAATTCCGGTTTCAGGCAGCTCTCGCGGGCTGTGTCTTCATTGGTACGCACACCAGGCAGGCTCACCGTGAACCTGTGGTACCGCCTGTATGGCTGGGCCGACACAGAGCAAAGCACGCCGGTAGAAGACAAGCGCATGCCGGGCATCACCCCGGGTGACCCGTCATTCAAAAAACTGTCGTTCACCTTCTCGCTCATTGCGCTCTCTGCACATATCGCACGCGTCGACGGCAATGTGACGCCGGAGAAATACCTCGCCTTCCGCGAAGCTTTCCCACTGACCGGTGGCATCTGCAAAAAGATCCGCGGGCTGTTCATGCTGGCATGCGACAACCCGATCGATTACACGCACTATGTCAACCAGATCAAATACGCCTATCCCAAAAACAAGGCATTGTTCAAAACGCTGGTCGACCGGCTGTTCACCATCGCCACCACCGATGGCATCCTCACCGCCACCGAGGAAAAAACCCTTGCTCGTATCGCCCATATGCTGGAACTTTCCGCCGGCGATTACATGGAAATACGCGACCATCACATGCAGGCCAGCCGCGCCTACCATGTACTGGGCGTTGACCGCAAGGCCTCGCCCGATAAGGTGAAGCGGCGTTACCGCGAACTAATGCGCGAGTATCATCCGGATAAATATTGCAGCAAAACACTGTCGCCGGATGTCGAGCAACTGCTGAAGCTCAAAGCCTCCGAGATCAACCAGGCCTATGCCACCTTGAGAAAAAAAGCCGCATGAGCCGCCTACATTCCGTTTTCGCGCTGCTGGTGTGCCTGATATGGAGCGGTAATTTCGTCGCCAGTAAATTCGGCATGCAGTATTTTACGCCATTCATGTTCACGGCGCTGCGCTTTGCCATCGTGGCCGTGCTGTTGGTACCATTTGTGCCGCGCCCCAACAAAAAACAATTTCTGCAACTATTGCTGCTTGCCACTGCTTTTGGTGTACTGCATTTCGGATTGATACTCGCCTCACTCTATAAGGGGCTGGACATTGCCGGCTGCGCCATCGCCGCGCAGATGGGCGTGCCATTCTCATGCATACTCGGTGCGTTGTTCCTGCAAGACAATCTCGGCTGGAAACGCAGCATGGGTATGGCGGTCTCGTTTGTGGGTATGTTCATCGTGGCCGGTACTCCCAACGTGCTGGAGAACATGCTGGGCTTTATCCTTGCTCTGGGCGCCGCCTTCTCGTGGGCGGTGGGCAACCTGCTTACTAAACGGCTGGCCAGTCTGTCAGTGTTCCAGATGCTCGGCTGGATGAGCTTACTCGCAGTGCCGCAACTGCTGGCCATTTCATGGTTCACCGAAAGCAATGCATGGAAGCCCTTGGTAGAAGCGCCGCTGCCGATCTGGCTATTCGTATCCTATACCGCGCTGGGCTCCACCATCGTGGCATACGGGCTATGGTACTTCCTGCTCAAACGCTACCCGATCAGCTACGTCGCACCCTACTCGCTGCTTACGCCGCTGTTCAGCATCGCACTTGGCCAGATATTCTTTGTGGAACAGCTTACATGGCACATATTATTAGGTGGCGCATTGACCATTGGCGGTGTCGCCGTTATCGTGATACGTCGCCCAAAGACTGTTATGCTAGGCAAACCGGAATGAATTACATCGAATGCCCATCGGTCAATTTTGACTCGCGCGAAGGCCACGCCATCGACATGCTGGTGTTGCACTACACGGGTATGCCTAGCGGTGAAGAGGCGCTGAAACGTATGTGCGATGAGAATGCCAAGGTCAGCGCCCATTACATGATCGAAGAAACCGGCGACATGTTCCAGCTGGTAGCCGAGGCCGACCGTGCATGGCATGCCGGCAAAAGCCATTGGCGCGGTCATGACAACATCAACCAGCGCTCGATCGGTATCGAGATCGTTAATCCCGGCCATGAATTCGGTTATCGCCCATTTACCGACATACAGATGCGCTCGGTGCAGGAGCTGTGCCACGAGATCATTGCACTGCATGACATACCAGCACGCAACGTGGTGGGCCATTCCGACATCGCCCCCACGCGCAAGGAAGACCCCGGTGAACTGTTCAACTGGCAGTGGCTGGCAAGTGAGGGTATCGGATTGTGGCCGCGCGTATGCGGTGACAGCGCACCCGCCCGAAAACTGACCGATTATGGCTACGATATTTCCGATATGCCTAAAGCAATTATCGCATTCCAGCGTCATTTCCGGCCGAAACTATTATGCGGGACATGGGATGAGGAATGCGGCCAGCTGTTGGCCGGGCTACTCATGCAGGTTTAGCACCACAGGCACCAGCCGATAAACAGGCCTGCCACCATGCCGTACAGGCTCAGCACAACCATCCCCAGCGCAGGCGGATTGTGGGAATCCGGTATATTCTCATGAATTACAACATCATTATCCATTGACTTATAATTGCATATATAAATAGTAATGCAATCAATTTATACTTCCCTTAGCCACCCGGCACGCTGGACTAACAGTTTTAAACATTGTAGTGTACTTGCTGCCAGATGGCTGGATGGCTGCGGGGGTTCGCCCCCGAGGAAAGTCCGGGCTCCATGTAACACGGTGGCGGGTAACACCCGCCGGGGGCGACCCTAGGGAAAGTGCAACAGAAAGCAAACCGCCCGCAAGGGTAAGGGTGAAAGGGTGCGGCCAAAGGCGAAAGCCGGAAGCTTAAAGTAAGAGCGCACCGCGCTGCTGGTAACAGCAGTGGCACGGCAAACCCCGCCGGGAGCAAGACCAAATAGGGACAACATAGGGCGCGTTGCACGCTGGTTGTCCGGGTAGGTCGCTAGAGGTGGCAGGTAACTGCCATCCCAGATGAATGGCCATTCTCGACAGAACCCGGCTTACAGGCCATCTGGCTTTATTAAATTATATCAGAGTGTTACGGGATATCCAAGCTTCATGAAACCGTAACATGCGTTGGTATGGGATAGTTGGTATTATTGATGTAAATCAGAATACTAACTACTATGGCACTAGGAGAAACTATGGAACTTGAGCAGCAACATGAGATGTTCGCACGCGCACAAAGTGGATTGACACGCCTCATAACGCAATTCCAAGATGCTTGCCACGATGGCGACCAGAACACACAGATATTAGAAAGCCGTATTCGCAGGCATCTGGATAATGTCGGCATACTGCTTTCCGAGATCACCGATACTACCGCTGCCCAATGGCTGCCGGAACGAAACGGCATCAAGCTCAGCTTCCGCGAAACCGACAGTGATGCCAAGCGTGAAAAGGCCGCCGTACAACTTGATATGGCACGCATCGCATACAGCACGGGACAGGATGATGCATGCCTACGCATTACGCATGACACAATGAAGGCAGGGGATTTTCTCGCCAATGTAGCAAATGCAGCCATCAACAAACGCATCGACCATTACCGTTCGAAAAAAACTGTCACGCATGGTGCAGGACCGGGCCTACGTGCAAAGATCGCTCAAGAAGTCCAAACTGTATTAGACAGCCAGCTGGTACGCTGATCAAATATCACCCGGCGTCACGAAACGGTGCAGCCGGCAGATCACTTCTTCGATCTGGTTCCAGTTACCATCAAAGCGCAGCTCGACAAAACTGCATGGCGGGAATTTCTGCGCCATTTTGCTGCGTAGCGCATATTCGCCTTCCAACGACAGGCGCACGCATAGTTCATGCAGGCCCGGATTATGCCCTATCCACAGCAGGCTGCCGGTTTTTTCAGGCATTTTTTTGAGCAGGTACAGCATTTCGTACAAGCTGATGTGATAGAGTGCATCATCGTAATGGGCAGGAACGGTTTCACCATACATGGCCTGCACATGCTGCCAAGTTTGCCGGGTACGGGTTGCGGTAGAACACCATACTTGTTGTGGCCTTATTTTTTGTGCCAGAAGGTATTTGCCCAGATTTTTAGCATCGGCAACGCCCTTCTCCGCCAACGGGCGTGCGTGATCCTCCTGTCCGGGTGCCAACGGCTCGGTTTTGGCATGCCTCAGAATATAAAGGATTTTTTCTGCCATTGCGACATGGTGCCTTTGATATTGTTCAATTTTTGGCTTTGTTTTAGCCCTGTTCTTAACATAAACTACATCTTCCCAACCTAGAATTATACAGAAAATTACACCATGGCGCACATCGTCCATATGCCCGCAAGCCGCACCGGATCCGACATACTGTTCTCCAAGGAACGATTCATCAGCCGTGAAGTCTCGTGGCTGGCTTTCAATAGCCGCGTGCTCGAAGAGGCAAGCA
>JBFWQQ010000004.1:0-50459 GCA_050249355.1 Alphaproteobacteria bacterium
AGGTGGTGGCCCACATTACGCCATTCGGTCCAGCTCATGCCGAATGCCAGCGATACCATGACCAGCGACATGAACAGGTTGGCGCTCACAAATAACGGGTTTTTATAGAGTTTATAGAAAAATTCCTGCTGCACTGCGCCGATGGCTCCGCCAAATCCGCTGGTGATGGACCATGAAAGCGGCGGATCCAGGAGGGCAAGCAGCCCGGACACCGTAACCAGTGAGGCCAGCAGCAGCGTAAAACGCAACCACATATAAGTGATGTGTGAGCCTTGCATGATCTTCACTGCCCAAGTCAGTGGAATGGCTACCAGCAGCAGGCTGGCCAGTCCGAGCGACTGCAGGCCAAGGTCGGCCACGATTGCGCCGAAATATCCGCCCCAGTTGGCGGCGTCATCTCCTGTAGCCCGGTTAAGCGAAGGATCCAGCTGGTTATAGCTGATGATGCTAAGGAAAAGATAGAGTGTGAACAGTGCCATGGCCGTACCTGCCAGTATCTTCAGCGGCGTTCGGCCATGATGCTCTTTATTCTTATGTATCAGGTGTCGTGCAACCATATTGTATGAATATCAAAAAAAACAATATTGTGAAAGAAATAGTTAATGGCATAGTGTGTTATAACAATATGTTTTAAGGAAGTGTTTATGGTGGATGCCACCCGTTCAACCAGCGAGGTGATCGATGAAATTATCGAAGTCTGTAATACCCATGCAGGGATTTCGATCGGTGAATTTGTTGATATACTAGGCAGTCGCGGATTCTGCCTTGTGATCCTGATATTCTCGTTGCCGAATTCCCTGCCGGTTCCCGGCATTCCAGGCTTTTCGACAGTTACCGGTATTCCGATCATGCTGATTGCGCTGCAGATGATGCTGGGCCGTGAAATCCTGTGGTTGCCGGAATTTGCCGCAAAAAAAACATTTTCCAGTATGGGCGTGGCCAGAATGCTGGCCAAAGCACAGCCATGGGTAAGAAAACTTGAGAAATTACTGCATCCGCGAATGGTGTGGATGCGCAACCTGCCCGTGCGCTGCTTGCTGGGTGCAGTTTTCCTCTTGCTGTCCTTCATGATCGCACTGCCGGTACCCGGCGGCAATTTCCTGCCCGGGCTTTCCATGTCGCTGATCGCACTGGCGGTGCTGCAGCGCGACGGGCTGTTTTTGTTGTTGGCCCTGCTGTTTGCGCTAGGTAGCTCATGGTTTATGTATGCGGTTATTGTCGAGTTTTTTAACTGGTTCCTTAGCCTGCTACAGCATGCGTAATTATGCTTGCCTGGCCGCATGGCATGCACCATAATCGGCCCCGGCTGGCGGCGGGCGCAGCATTTGTGAACCCGGTCAGGTCTGAGAAGAAGCAGCCGTAGCAATATTCGCAGCGGGTCGTCGCCAGTCAGCATTGTGGGGTTTGGTGTGCAGGGTATGGGGGTAAGTGACGACCTTTTATTTTGTGCAGAATAAACCCTATACCCGAAACCCTAACCCCCCTAAAACCATTAAAAATGGAATACAGAGTACTAGCCAGAAAATACCGCCCGACCAACTTCGATGATCTTATCGGGCAGGATGTGCTGGTCACCACCCTTACCAACGCCATGCTGACCGGGCGTATTGCTCACGCCTTCCTGCTGACCGGCATTCGTGGTATCGGTAAGACCACCACCGCCCGCATCATCGCCCGTGCCCTGAACTGTATCGGTGCCGATGGCAATGGCGGCCCCACCACCCGCCCATGCGGTGTGTGCCCGAACTGCGCCGCCATTTCCGAGGATCGCCACGTCGATGTGCTGGAAATGGACGCGGCGAGCCATACCGGTGTAGGCGACATACGCGAACTGATCGATACGGTGCGCTACCTTCCCAGTATGGCGCGCTACAAGATATATATCATCGACGAGGTGCACATGCTTTCCACCAGCGCGTTCAATGCGCTGTTGAAAACATTGGAAGAGCCGCCGCCGCATGTGAAGTTCATTTTTGCCACCACCGAATCGCGCAAAATTCCGGTCACTATACTATCGCGTTGCCAACGCTTCGACCTCAAACGTATCGAAACGGACATGCTGGCAAAGCATCTTTCTAATATCTGCCAGAAAGAATCGTTCGATGCTGAAGACGCGGCACTGAAGCTGATTGCGGTGGCTGCCGAAGGTTCGGTGCGCGATGCGCTTTCGCTGCTTGACCAGGCGATGGCCACGGGCAGGAAAGCCGATGCTGCCATGATCCGCCAGATGATCGGAAGTGCCGACAACACCGTCACCTTCCGCCTGCTGGATTCGCTGCTGGCCGGCAATGTGGAAGACGCGCTTGTGCAGTTGCAGGCCACCTACGAAGATGGTGGTGAGCCGCTTGCACTGGTGCATCAGCTGCTCGAAACAGTTCATCTGGTCACGCGTATGAAAATTTCAACGCAGGTGAAAGACGATGTCACCCTGTCGCAGTTCGATCGCGAGCAGGCCGCCGCCATGGCGCAGAAACTTTCCATGCCGGCGCTGACACGCTTGTGGCAGATGATGCTGAAGGGCGTGACCGAAGTGAAGCTGGCGCCATCGCCGCTGGCCGCGCTTGAGATGCTACTGGTGCGCGTGGCCTATGCCTCCGACCTGCCCACCCCGGCAGAGGCGGTAAAAAAAGCCGCAAGCGAACCGGTTTCTGCTCCGGTACAGCCGGTGCAGTCCACGCAGGCTCAAAAAAAAACATCCATGGAATTGCTGACACCTACGCCAGGCGTGCGGCTGAATGATTTCCCGGCGCTGGTGCAATGTTTTTCCGACAAACGCGAACCGCTGCTGTATGCCCGCCTGAAACAAGACGCACACCTGGTGAAATTCACCGATGGAGAACTGCATATCCGTTTCAATGGCCATGTCCTGCGCGAGGATGTGGCGCGTATCAGTGAGTGCCTGAAACAATGGACCGGCAAAGACTGGAAGATCGTGCAGACCAAAGAGCAGGGCGAGCAAACGCTCCACGAACAGGAAGAAGACAAGAAAGCCAAAGATATTGAAGCAGCGACTGGCCATCCGCTGGTGGCCAGTGTGCTCGAACAGTTTCCCGGCGCCAAAGTGGTGGCGGTGAATGAATAACCTACCAAGGAGTATCGTATGAACCTTCAGAAAATGATGAAACAGGCGCAGCAGATGCAGCAGGATGTTGCCGATGCACAACAGCGTATCGAATCGCAGGAATTTACCGGCAAGGCCGGCAACGGCATGGTGAATGTGCGCATGAACGGCAAGAACCGCTTGCTGGGTGTGCAGATCGATACCAGCCTGATGCAGCCGGATGAAAAGGAAATGCTCGAAGACCTGCTGGTGGCGGCGTTCAACGATGCGCGCGATCAGGTGGACAGCACCACATCGGCCGAAATGAACAGGATCACCGGTGGCCTGCAACTTCCGCCGGGCATGAAGCTGCCGTTTTAATGGCCCACTCCGACATCGAAGACTTGATTCGCCTGTTCTCGCGGCTGCCGGGGTTGGGGCCGCGCTCAGCGCGCCGTGCCGTGCTGCACCTGATGCGCAACAAGGACAGGGCGATGAACCCGCTGACCGAAGCGCTGCAACGTGCCGGCGAAAGCATCACGGCCTGTTCGAGCTGTGGTAACCTTGATGCGGTGAATCCCTGCAGTATATGTGCCGACAGCCGGCGCGATATTTCCACCATCTGTGTGGTGGAAGAGGTGGCCGATTTGTGGGCGATCGACCGCTGCAACCTGTATCGTGGCAGCTACCATGTGCTGGGAGGGACGCTATCGGCCATCGATGGGCGCGGGCCGGATCAGCTCAATGTGGAATCACTGATCCGCCGGGCGGCGCAAGAAGAGGTGAAGGAAATTATCCTGGCCACCAACGCTACGCTGGAAGGGCAGACCACCGCCCATTACCTGACCACGCGACTGGCGCCGTGCAATGTATCCATCTCGCGGCTGGCGCAGGGAATCCCGATGGGCGGCGAGCTGGATTATCTGGACGATGGCACGTTGGGTGCGGCCTTGAAGGCAAGGCTGCCGTATTAGATATTTTTGATGCTCCCCTCTCGGTTTGCTGACCTCGCGATGGAGCAACGCTTCGCACGCCCATGGCTGACTCGCGCTGCTGCGCTCGACTAACAAAAAAGGGAGGCCAGCAGGCCGACCGAGCCTTCAGCGCGCTTCATGAGAAATGCAGGAGCATTTCGCGGAAGCAATCTACAGCGACAGCTTCTTAAAAATTCTTTCTGGTATCAGGCAAATGAGCAGCATGATGAAACGCCAGAAGAATGGCACGTAAATACTGTCTTTTTTCTTTTCCATGCCATTGGCAATGATACGGGCGGCAAGGTTACGGTCAGCCACCAGTGGGCTGCTTAAGTTCCATGTCATGGGGGTGTCGACAAAGCCGGGCTTCACCGTCATCACATGTACGCCTTGTTTGGCGTAGCGGTTGCGCAGGCCGGATGCGAATTCGGTAAGGGCGGCTTTGGCGGCGCCATACGGATAGTTGCTCTGGCGCCCGCGATCGCCTGCTACCGATGAGATGATGGTAATACTGCCTTTGCCCTTTTTAGCAAGATGCGTGGCGGCGCTGGTGGCAATGATGGCCGGCGCGGTATAATTTACATGCACGCAATACGCCACACCGTGCGGCAGGAACAGGTCCTCCTGCGGCAGGTCGCCCAGCGCGATCACCATATCATCGAAATTTCCTACCTGTTCGATCAGCGTATCGGGCGCAAATTTTTCATCCAGCACGTCCAGCACCACGATACGCGACTCTATACCATGGCGTATCCTGATGTCACTGGCCAGCAGCTTCAGCTCCGCTTCATCACGCCCGATCAGCACCAAACGGCAACCCTTTATAGCCAACCGATGGCACAAAGGCTGGGCCATGGATGACGTCGCGCCGACGACGGCTATTTCATTTCCTTTTTTCAGATCGTGCCTCCACTCGTTTCATGCCTTCGATATAGCGATCTTTCCATTCATCATAGTAGCCCATGTTGAAAAGGAAAATGGTTTTAAGCCGTGACAAGTTCCAAAGGTCGTCGGCTGTGATTTTGCGCAACTCACGGTAATAGCGGGCAAGGTCGGGCTGCATGCGGTCAAGCTCGCCGGTTTCCAGTGCGTGGCCGTAGCCCACCGGGATATCGCGGCGGAAATGGCTGATGTAAAAACGCTGCCGTTTCGATGCGGGCAGGCGCGCCAACAGCGGGTCGGCCAGTCCCAGCTCGTCGATAAAAGTGATGCCCGGCCCGGCGTAATAAGCCGACATGCCGATAAAGAACAGGCGTTTTACATCCTTATTATCCTTACGCAGTTTCTCACCTTCCTTGGCAAACGGGTAATGCCCCTCGCTGCGAATCAGGAAAGGGTTATAGGGTTTCATGACCAGCATGTTGAAGCCGAACACGTAACGCGCATCAATAACGCGGCCACGCAGCGGTATGCATTCTTTGCATCCATGGCGCATGTCCATCAGCATGACGGAACTGAAATGTGCCGTAACGAACAGGCAGGCCACGGCAAAAATGATATCGGGGCGCCAGCGGATGGGAAAGAATACGAACCACAGCGTAACAGTGGCGAATACTGGCACGGCCCAGAACCGCCCGGCCATGTAATCGCCCCCCACCAGCACAGTGTAGATCACTTGCAGAACCACGCCCAGCGCCAGTACGTATGGCAAGGAAAGATGGGTGCGTATGGGATTAAAACGTGCAGGCAGTAGCATCAGCAGGATCGTCAGCAGGATCACTGCACCGGAACTGTCACCCACCAGCAGGTGGCGGAAATACTCTATTCCCTGCGTAAGATACAGTCCGTAATCCATGCCGGTTTCCAGCTTGGCGTATTTGGTGTTGGCGAAGAAAAAACCATAATAGAATAAGGAAAATGCCAGCCAGCCGACAAAAGGAATGGCACCGGCATATAGCTGACGCCAGTGTACTTTCGATGTGAGCATCAGCCAACTGAGGGCAGGGGCGTACAGCCAGATCACATCCATCCGGTTAAAAAATGCCAGCGCCACCATCAGGGAACACACGAACCAGAAGTAACGATGTTCGCGCTTGCGAACCAGCACATAAATAAACCCGGCATACAGGAGATAGCTTAGCGGATTTTCCAACCCGGAACTGGTGTAGTGAACGAATGCCTTGGAAAGGCATAGTGGCGTGAACAGGAACAGCGCCGTCATCCATACCGGCTTGTGCGCAGTAATCATAACGACGAGCACCGCTGCCGCGCTGCATAGTACGGAAAGGGCGATGGAGGAGAAAAATACGTTATGGGTGATGGCGTGCAGCGGGAGGTGCAACAACAGCCATAGCGGGTGCGTATACGCCTGTACCCGCTCTATGATGTTCCAGCGCAGGCCATAACCGGCAGTGAAATTTTCAATTACACGGAAGGTGATGTAGGCATCCTCAGCCACCCAGCTGTTGCGCAGTATGTACAGAAAAAAAGCCAGCCACATGGCATAGAGCAGGGCCAGTTGCAAGATGTTGTAACTGGGATGGATCAGGCCGTGCTTTTCCATCGCAGCCTTTGCGCCATCAGCGAGAGCATGCGGTGTTCCGGATCGGCATCCTGCAACACTTCTTTCCACTGGCTGGCGTTTTCACCATACATGCGATCAAACATTGCGGCGCTGAGCTGCGCATCTTTGGCCAGGTATACCCGGCCGCCATGTTCGGCAACGAACGAATCGAGCAGCGGCAGGAACGCACGCACCCGGGCCGTGTTGGGGAAATCCAGCGCCAGACTGTAGCCCTTTTGGGAGAATGTCAGGAATCCAACACCATCGCGGTGGTATTTAAGCACGGCAAGGAACGAAAACAGCTTATATTCATGGATCAGCGTCAGAAGTTCCTGAAGCACCGCCGGAGTGGCCGAGGTTTCGGGTATCAGGCACTGGTATTGGTAAAAGCCGCGCTTGCCATACAGGCGGTACCAGTGGCCAATGCTGTCGAGCGGGTGGAAGAAATTATTGAATCCGATATGTTCAGTAACGCGCTCGCTGGAATATTTCCTGAAGTGCCACCTGTTATACAACGCCATGCTGTATCGATTGAGCAGGAAAGGCGGCGCATACACTGGAACATTAAAACGCGTCTCTGCCGGTATATAATCTGCCACAGGCTCGCCGCCATCGGCTGGCAGCAGGTGACGGGCCGACTCAAATATCCCTCGGCCGAGCTGGTTATGGCTGGCCATATGATCGATCCAGCCTACCATGTAATCAGAATTTGAACGGTAAAGCTCAAAGGCTGCCATCATGTCAGTCAGTGAGCCAACTTTGTAGCTTGTGGTAGATAAAGTGCTGGATGTGACAGGTTTTAATTTCAGTGTGATCTCTTCGATGATCCCAGTCATGCCCATGCCCCCTGCGGTTGCCCAGAACAGGTCAGGGTAAGTGTCGGGGGAGCATTCCACGGACTCGCCGTTGGCACGTGTAAGCTTGATACGCAATACATGTTCGGCGAAATCGCCTTCGGCGAACTGGTTCTTGCCGTGTACGTTCGCGGCAAAGCATCCCCCGAGGGTAACATGGCGGGTACCGGGGATTACCGGCGGCAGCCAGCCCTTTGGTATGCCAATCTCCATCAGTTCGGCCAGCGTCACGCCTGCCTGCGCGGTGACGATGCCATGCCCGCTGTCAAAAGTGAGGAAATGATTCAGGCGCTGGGTGCATAAAACGCCTTCGGGTTGCAGGCTGGCATCGCCATACGAGCGCCCCATGCCGCGCGCTATAAGTGGTCGGTCGTGGTTGCCCAGTATATGTTGCACGTTGCGTTGCTTCTCCGGTCGCCATGCGGTGCATTCGGCTACCGGCGTGCGGCCCCAGCCATGTAACGTCTTTTTAGGTGCGGATGTCATTGCAGGTTGATAAGGCCATGTTTGGTTGCAAAGTCTAGAACATGCGCGGAAATTGCTTCCCTGTCAAAGTCATTATGGCCCCGGTCAACAAAAAACACTGCATCTTTAGGATCGTTTGCGGCGGCCAGAATGGCCCGGCCATGTTGTGCCGGTATGGTGGTGTCCTTCTCGCCATGAAATATCAATAACGGAGAGGTAACGCGTTTGATTTTCTTTAATGATTCAAACCGGTCTTTTATGAGCAGCCGCACCGGAACATAAAAATAAATCTCTGCTGCGCGCGCAGCCACCGAAGTATAGGGAGCTTCCAATACGATGGCGCCGGGCGCCACTTCCGTGGCCATCTGAACGGCCACCCCGGATCCCAGCGATTCGCCGTAATAGATCAGGCGTGAGCGGCTCAGGCGCAGTTCGCTCAACGCATAGCCGATAACGGCGCGGGCATCATGATAGATACCTTGTTCACTGGGTTCGCCTTCGCTTTTCCCATAACCACGGTAACTAAGTGCCAATATACCGAACCCCTGCTCGACAAAGCTATGGTAGCTGCGTGCCCGGTTGCCAAGATTGGCGGCATTTCCATGAAAGTAGACGATGGTGGGATATCCCGTCCTGGCTTGCCTGTACCAGAACTGGATGCGTTTGCCATCCTTGCTGATGGCCACAAGATCTTTGAATTGTTCGAGCCCGTAATATTCCGGCAGCATGATATTCGGGTCAGGAAAATAGAGCAGTTTGCGCTGGAACGCAAAAAGCGCCACCACGATCGCGATGTAACATACCAGTAATGCCAGCAGGAATTTGATCATAACCATCCGTCTATTTATCCAGTCCAAGTGAAGCATCAACCGTATTAAGGAGTGGTTAATGAGTCACTGTTATGGTGCGGTGTATTCAGGGAGTCTGCCATATGATAATTCCATTTTTCCTGCTGTTTTGTATGCTGGCGGTCTTATGGTTCGATGTTACCCGCTACATGATACCGAACTGGCTGTGCGCGGCGCTGCTGCTGCTATACCCGGTAGCACTCTATATGTCGGGCATGCAGGCGGACTGGCAGGGAGCATTGATCGCATTCGGTATCACGTTCGCGGTAGGCTTTGTCATATTCGCCCGCAAATGGATGGGCGGCGGGGACGTGAAACTCATCATCGCCTGCAGCCTGTGGGTGGGATTACAGCATCTTATAGAATTCGTAGTGTTGTTTGCGGTGATCGGTGGTGTGCTCTCAATCGCGCTCTATGCGTTGCGCAAGCTGCTGTTGCGTATAAAGCTGGCAAAACAGCTTCCCAGACTGCTGCGGGATGGCGAGCCGGTTCCGTATGGCATTGCCATCGCCAGTGCGTTTCTAATCATGATGCATACCGGCAAGATACCTGTGATGGCAAGCGCTGGACTTGGGTTATAAAGGCTGTATATTATACTTTCATGGCTGTTTGTGAGGAGAGGCATCACACATGGATATAATGACCTTGGCATTCATTCTTGTTCCTATTGGCATAACGTATTTCTGGTATGCCGGTATCATCAGCAAGCGCAACCGGGCGAATGAGGCGCTATCCGGTGTAGATGTACAGCTTAAAAAGCGATCGAGCCTGATTCCCAATATCCTGAAAATCGCTCAGAAATTCATGGAACATGAAAAATCGCTGCTGACCGAAATCACCGAGCTGCGCTCCAGGATGGAAAGCGATTACAGCCCGGGCGATAAGGAATCGGTGCAGCGCCACTTGGCGGCTGCCGAACAGCTGGACGGCAAGATGGGGCAGCTTATGGTGGCAGTGGAGGATTATCCCGACCTGAAGTCCGATGCCACCATGGTACAGGCTATGCAAAGCTATAACGAGGTGGAAGCGCAGATCGCTGCCGCCCGCCGGTTCTATAATTCTGCGGTCACATCGCTCAACAATGCCGTGCAGATATTTCCGGGTAACTTGATAGCGAGAATGGCCGGCGTTGCCGAAATGCCATTTTATGAAGTGGATGAGGCATCGCGTGCACCAGTTGATGCGGACGATTACCTGAAATAATGGCATGCCGAACCATCAAACTGGATGCGTCTGGTTTTCTTGCTTTGCTTAAGGGCCAGAAACTAGACCCGTTTTCGGGCGAAGTTTCTTTTATTGATCCTGAAGGTGCCGTAAAGCCATTTGCCCCACATTATGAAGAGTACATACGCCCGCATGTGAAAGGGTTTGAAGATAAACGCATTGCCGCATTGCGCAGGTTGCGGAAAAACATCCTGTACACGATCGTGCTGTTGATTTTTCTGGTGCTGGCTGGCGTTGCCATTGTGGCATGGACGACTTGGGATCTGGATGCGAAGAAAAATACGATCGGCTTTATGAGTGTGATCGCATTGTTATCTGTATTCGTTGCGTATTATCCGGTACTTAAATACGCAGCAGACATCAAAATCGAAATATTCCCGCACATTTTCCGTTTTTTCGGGAAGGATTATGCGTATAGCCCCGGCGGAGGAATGGATCTACCCGCGCTGGCAGCATCGGGTATCATTCCCGGTTATAACCGTAAGCACACCGAAGATTATGTAAAAGGCCACTACAAGGATGTGTCGCTTGAATTGATGGAAGCGACCCTGTCACAAAAAAGCGGCTCGGGTAAAAGCCAGCGTACCGTTATAAAGTTCAAGGGTATATTCATACTGCTCAGCATGAATAAGAATTTTTCAGGTAAAACCATAGTCCGGCGCGATGCCGGGAGTATCGGTAACTGGGTTTCCCAGAAATTTTCCGATCTGGAGAATGTCAAGCTGGAAGACCCGGTGTTTGAGAAACAGTTCGAGTGCTATGCTTCCGATCAGGTGGAGGCGCGCTATCTGCTTACCACCAGTTTCATGGAGCGTCTGCTGCAATTGTCGGAGTTGTTTGGTAGCAAGGCTATCCAGTGCAGTTTCTACGATAATAGGTTGCTGTTGATGATCTCCTCAAAGGAAAACCGGTTTGAAACCGGCTCGATCTTTGAACCGGCCACGTTTGTGGATGACATCAATACCATTCTCAGGGAAATGCAGCTGATATTCCAGATCATTGACATACTGAAGCTGCATCAGCGCACCGGGCTTTAATCTGCTACCGGCGGCGGTGCTTCTTCCTTCTGTACCACGCGTTTGCCGCGCAGCTGCACGATCTGGTAGTTGAATTCGGCACCGAATATGAATATCACGTTGCAGATATAGAAAAACAGTAGCGCCGCGATGATGCCGCCAAGGCTGCCATAGATCAGGTTCACCTGATCGAAGTTGGCGAGATATGCGGTAAAGAGTTTCAGCGAACCCAGCCACAGCATGGTTACGATCGCGGCACCGGGCACCACGGCAAACAATGTCTGCTTGATATTCGGAAGCAGGTAATACAAGAAGCAGACAGACAGGAACACGACACCAAGCAGCACATATTCGAAGATACTTCCCACACCGCGCTCGTAAATGAAATCCACGCCGGCGATCATTTCGAAATAATCGACCGTCAGGGGAATCACTAGCATAAGCGCCATACCTGCGATCATCAGCGAAGTGAAAACAAAAAGCTGCAGAACGCTTAGGGTGCGGCGGAACCAATAGGCTGGGGGGGTACCTACATGGTAGGCGCGATTCAGGATGGTGCGCAGGCCTTCCACTGCAGAAGACGCCGTCCAGATGGCGCCAAGGATGGATATGGTAAGCAATCCTTGCGGCGGGCCGGACGTGATCTCATTGATGCGGGGTTTAAGCGCGGCCACCACGCTGTCAGGCATGGAGCGTAACAAGGTGGAAATAAATTGCGCACCTGCTTCGCCTTCGCCCAGGAAGCCAACAATGGAAAATACGAACACAAGGAACGGGAACATGGCAAGCAGGCCAAGAAAAGCGAGATAGCCAGCATGTTCGATGCCGTCATGTGTTATAATGGTGTGTTCTGCTGCCTTGAGCGTGCAGCGGGCGAGGTTTCCGGGGGAAAAACGCCGCCAGCTCATGCCGGCTCCTGCTGGCTCATGCAATGGATGGTGCCCAGCCCCCACACCAGATCGACCGCATGGATGCCTACCACATCACGTCCTTTGAACAGCTCGGATAATATATTGAGCGCTATGCGGTCATTGGCGTCGTTAAAGGTGGGCACCAGCACCAGCTTGTTGGCTATAAGGAAATTGGCATAGGACGCAGGCAGGCGCTGGCCTTCAAAGTAAAGGGGTTTAGGCATGGGCAGTTCGGCTATGGTAAACGGCTTGCCTTTAGTATCACGCGCTTTTTTTAGGCGCTTGAGGTTATCTGCCAGCAGGGCGTGATTCTCGTCTTTTATATTTTTTTCCACCACGGTCACTAGCGTATGGGGATTCACAAAGCGGGTGATATCATCTACGTGTCCATGCGTATCATCGCCGACGATGCCTTTACCCAGCCAGAGTATCTGATCAATCCCTAAATATTTTGCAAAGATGGCTTCATAATCTTCACGATCAAAACCGGGGTTGCGCTCCTGCACCTTGGACAGCAGGCATTCTTCGGTGGTAATCAGTGTGCCTTTTCCGTTGACATCAATGGAGCCACCCTCCAGCACAACCCGGCGGGTTTTATGTTTGGGAATAATACGCGCAACCTTGTTGACCGCGTTGATCGAGTCCGGAACCCAGTTGTCCAGCCTGTGGTCGGGGTATTTTGCCCAGCCGTTAAATGTCCAGTCCAGCATTTTCTTTTTTTTGCCTTCATACACGAAAATGGGCCCGCAATCGCGCATCCAGCCACGCTCGGTGGGAATGATGTAAAAATCAACCTGTTTCAGGTCGACACCGCCGCGCTTGCAAAAATCCCGCGCCTGGGTTTTCATATCCTTGCTTTTCACCAGCAGCCGCACACGTTGCGTGGATGTCAGGTGGCGGATGATTTCCACAAATACCCAGGGCACAGGTGCAAACTTCCCCGGCCAGTCATTTTCATTGTGCGGCCATGCCAGCCAAGTGGCAACCTGGGGCTCCCATTCTGCCGGCATTCTCAAGGTATCAGCCGCCATAACGTTTCGTCATGTTGGTATAGGCATCCACCCGGCGGTCGCGCAGGAAGGGCCAGTTGCGGCGCTTGTGCTCGATCATGGCGGGGTCTATCGTTGCCGTGAGTATTTCCTCCTTGTCGTGGCTGGCGTGCGCAAGGAAGCGCCCGTACGGATCGCAGATAAAGGAATTGCCGAAAAATTCCAGCCCGTCGCCACCGGTGGAGGGTATCTCATGGCCGATGCGGTTGATGGCGGCTACATACACACCATTGGCGATGGCGTGTGAGCGCTGGATCGTGATCCAGCTATCGACCTGCGATTCGCCCCATTCGGCTTTCTCGGACGGATGCCAGCCAATGGCAGTGGGGTATATCAGCACATCGGCTCCCTGCATGGCGGTAAGGCGTGCCCCTTCGGGGTACCATTGATCCCAGCAGATAAGCGCACCCAGATTGCCCGCGCTGGTGGCGTGGTTCTTGAAACCCTGATCGCCGGGGGTGAAGTAGTATTTTTCCTCGAACAGCGGGTCATGCGGGATGTGCATTTTGCGATAAGTGCCGACGATGCTGCCATCTTTCTCGATGACCACCACGGTATTGTAATACAGCCCTTGCGCCGCTTTTTCAAATATCGAGCTGACAATCACCATGCCGTGTTTTTTAGCGATCTCACCCAGCCTTGTATTGGTCGGGCCATGTACTGGCTCGGCCAGGTCAAAGGCCTTCTGATCCAGCTTCTGGCAGAAATAATCGGTAAGGAACAGTTCGGGTAGGCAGGCAACCTCAACGCCCTTGCCAGCCGCTTTTTCCAGCATGTCGCAGGTATGCGCCAGCATGCTGCCCGGGCTGCCGGTATAGCGCATTTGCAGCGCGCCGAGTGTGAACGGCTTTGTCATTGAATACCCTCAGAATTTACGGATTTCCTGTCATTACAGGATTTGCAGGTTAAATACAACCGGCTTTGGATAGTTTTTGCTTGCTTTTTGCCCCGCCAGTGCGTAATTCCTATGCCTTCAATACATGCCACAGCATGGCATGAGGCTCCGGCACGCGCCGGGGTATTTGATTTTTCAGGTGGTAAACCCACTGGGAAAACCTAAATGGCTCGGTAGCTCAGTGGTAGAGCAGGGGAATCATAATCCCTTGGTCGGGGGTTCAAATCCCTCCCGAGCCACCATTTATAAGGTATTTTAGCTAAATACCTGGCAAACTTTACTCCAATATAATCCTTATTAGGTACAATAGTCGCCAAGGTGTTGCAAAACCACTGGGGGATTGTATGAAATCAGGATTGTTGCTGGCTGCTGCTTTTATTTCTATTTCTTCTGCTTCCATGGCGCAAAGCGCCATCGGGCTGGGAGGCATGCGGGGCTATGATGCATTGGCCTGCCCTGCCACAGGCAACATATGCCGTCAGGACAGGCATAATACAACGGCCGGGCAGGAATGTTCACTGAACGACAAGGGGGCCATGAAATGCTACTGTGATCATGAATCGCCGCTGCAAACCGGTATGGGAAAATGGCAGTGCAGGCCCGTACAGGTATACGGATAAATCATTGATATCTTTAATAAGCCCCTGCATGGGGTTTTTATGTGTTTCTTATAAAGGGTGGATTTACCGGATATCGCAAATTTAGCATTCCCTCCCTAACCTTGGAGCATGGAATCCAACACAGGAGAGACCCATGCAAGTAGCAGATAACGATACATACGAACGCGTGATTATTTTTGATGGTTTGCCGAGCGAGCGTCCCATGAACTGCCATCCCAAGGTACTGGCTGAACTTTTGATGCAGCAATGGAAGCAGATCACCAGAAAAGAGCTGGAAGCCACCCGCTACAGGAAACACAATATTGCCATGCTGATCGAAAAGAAATATGGAGTGGACCATCACCTGACTGCAAACTACCTGACAAATCTCGAACGGACTTTGCCCATTTTCACTTAACCCGTATCACGATAGTATAACGGCCATGAAAATAAGCTGGAAAAATGTTTTACTTGTGATGCTGATGTCTTCGGTTGCCGGATTTTCTTTTGGTGCGATGGCTGAAAAAGGAAAAGCTCATGGCCAAGCGAAACAGGAAATGCGCGAGTACGACAAACATCATGGCCGTGATCAGGGCAGAGCCTTGCTGACATTCTATGATGATGACCGTGTGATAATTCGTAACTACCTGCACGATAATTATGCGCGCAATTGTCCTCTGGGGCTGGCAAAAAAGAACAATGGCTGCCTGCCACCGGGACAGGCTAAGAAAATGTACCGAGTAGGCTACCCGCTTGAAGTGGCATGGAATCCCATGCCGGATGTGTTATTGGATCGTCTGCATCCTGCGCCGCATGGTTATCGTTATGTGATGGTGGACCGCGATGTGCTGTTGATCGGCGAGGCATCCAAGAAAGTGATAGACGCGATCACATTGCTATCTGCGTTGGATAATTAACTAAACACTAATAATTTTAATGTCCTGTTGCATTCGTACCCATGATAGTGAAAATAATCACTAAAATGGGCACGAATATTGCGTGTTATGCCTTAGAGCAAGAAAAGCGCACATGGAGGACATATGGGCCGTATACCCGTTCTGAAACCACGCCTGCCCCAGTCGCAGGCTATTTTGCCGTATTTACAGCAGATCGATGCGAATCGCTGGTATGGCAATTATGGCCCACTGGTGATAGCCTATGAGAAACGCTTGGCCGAACAGCTTGCGATAGACCCAAAACAGGTGTTAATGGTGGCCAACGGAACGCTGGGCCTTACGGTGGCGCTGCAGGCATTGGAAGCGCAGCGTGGCGGCCTGTGCATCATGCCATCCTGGACATTTACGGCCACACCGGCGGCTGCGTTGGCAGCGGGCCTGCAACCCTGTTTCATCGATGTTGAGAAAGATACCCAAGCCATCAGCCCGCAGCGGGTAAAAGAACAGCTGAGAAAACTGAACCAGCCGGTGAGCGCCGTGATAGCGGTTTCGCCGTTCGGCTCTCCCGTGGACATTGCCAGCTGGGATCGTTTTACCGAGGAAACCGGCATACCGGCGGTGATCGATGCGGCCGCCGCATTTGATAGCGTGATGGGTGGCGCCATGAAGGTGGGGCGCACGCCGGTGATGATCAGCCTGCATGCCACCAAAATATGCGGTATCGGGGAGGGTGGACTAATGTTCTCGCGCAGCGCCGACACCATGTTCCGCATGAACCGTATCATCAATTTCGGCTTCGAGAACGATCGCCTCAGCCACCGCATTGCCATCAATGCCAAGCCCAGCGAATACAATGCCGCAGTTGCCATGGCGGTGCTGGATAACTGGCCGGACATACGGGCGCAATGGGTCGCTGTGCAGAAGCGTTACATGGATGGCCTGCAGGGCCGCGGCATCCAGTGCTGGATGCACCCGGACTGGGTCACCAGCACGTGCAATATCATCGTACCGCATCAGGCGGTTGCATTGGCTGATGTATTGTCGGCTCAGGGAATTGATACGCGGCGTTGGTGGGAAACCGGCTGCCATGTGCATCCGGCATACCGTGCATGTCCGGTAGCGGGTGATCTGGAGAATACCCAGTGGCTGGGGCAATCGGTGCTCGGTCTGCCCGCTGCGATGGATCTCGATCCGGCCGATCAGGATAAAGTGTGCGATGTTGTCAGGTCGTTCGTGTCACAACCTGCAGCAAAGCAGGCGCACGGCTCATGAACCATCCCGCATACGCAAACGCATCACGCAATGATCCCTGCCCATGTGGCAGCGGTAGAAAATTCAAAAAATGCTGCATGGAAAAAATGGGTTCGCAAATACCCACCCAGCCAGTGGTGAATGTGAAGCTTTTTCTGCAGCAGGCCGGCCAGTTGCTAAATGCTGGCAGGACACTGGAAGCCGATGCGGTACTGGCACAGGCCATGCAGGCCAGCCCAAAGAATATCGAGGTGCTGAACCTGAAAGCCTATGTGTGCATGCAGATGGGGCAGCATGACGAAGCAAACGATCTGGTACAACGCTCATTGTTGATCGAACCGGATAACGGTCTGGCTTATTTCATCGCCGGTATGACATCCAAGATGCGTAAGCGTTTCGATGAAATGGAGATGTTCCTGAAAAAAGCTGCGCAACTCAAGCCCAAAGGGTATATGCCGCAGATATACGCCAATCTGGGCGACTGCCTGCATTCCAAACGTAACCTGCCGATGGCTATCGGCTATTACGATAAAGCGCTGGAGCTCGACTCAGGCCATGCAAAAGCATATTTCTTCCGCGGCATGGCGCGTTACGATATGGAGGGCATGAATAAACAGGTGGAGGCAGACGCCTTCAAGGGCATCAGTTTAATGCCGCGTGATATGGACATGAAATGCAAATTGGCAGCGGTGTATATTCAGGATCACCAGTTTGCCCGCGCCCGAACACTGCTCGAGGAAGCGCTCAGAATCAATCCGGACGATGAGCAGGCGCTGTTTTTTTATGGTACCGCCTATCAGGAACATGGCGATACGCAGCGGGCAAAAGAAGTATACGAAGAGCTCATTCGCAAATGCCCACACAGCGTGCGCGGTAAAATTGCCTATCATCTCCTGCAGCCGACTATCCCCATGTCCAACGCGCATATCGACGAATGGCGCGCCCGGTTGCTGGATGGTATGAGGCAGTTGGCCAATGAAGGCATCGAGATATTCGAGCCGGAGCAACAGGGATTTTACCTGCCATTTTATCAGGGCTATCACGGTCGCGACAACAAGGACATGATGATACAGATGGCCGATTTTTTTATGAAAATCTGCCCGGATACACGTTACACCGCGCCGCATTGTAAAAGACCGCCCCAGCCTAAGCAGAAGATCAAGGTGGGATTCGTATCCGAACTCTTCCACTCCAAGCTGATCACGCAGTTCTTCGGCCCGATCATTGAGGACCTTGGCAAAGACGAGGGGTTCGAAGTGATCGTGTTTTCCTATTCGGCTCGCCGTAACCGGCAGGTAGATGAGATGTCGGGCGTGGTCGATAAGTACATCATGCTGCCGCAGAACCTTGTGCATGCCCAGCAGGTGGTTGCATCCGAGGAAATGGATGTGCTGATATTCCTCGATATCGGTATGCGCCTGCCCAGCTATCTGCTAGCGTTATCGCGCCTGGCCCACATTCAAGCGGTGATGGGTGGTCACCCGCTCACTACCGGCATACCCACCATGGATGTTTTCTTTACCACCGGCAGCATGGAGCCTGAGGGGGCACAGGCACACTATAGTGAAAAGCTGGTAGTGGGCGCCGATATGCTGGCCGTATTCAAGCGCGACCATGTGGAAGAAAAACCTTTCACCCGCGCCGATTTCGGTTTCCCGGAAGACGGTACATTATACGCCTGCCCGGTATTACTCAACAAGCTGCATGTCGATATGGACGAGGTATTCACCCAGATACTGACACGGGATAAAAATGCCCGCATCATTCTGTTCGATGAAGGTAAATTCCTGTGGCGCAAGCAGCTGGAAGAGCGTTTTTTACGTACTATGGATAAGGATTTACTCGCCCGTATACAGTTCCTGCCATTCATTCCCGGCGATAAGTTCATCCATGCCATGCGCCAGTTCGATTGCATCATCGACACCATGCACTTCTCGTTCGGTACCACCGCGTTCCTGCTGATCGGTTCAAATGTTCCTTTTGTCACGCTCCCCGGTGCGTTCCTGCGTGGCCGCGGCGCGTATGGTCTGTTCAAGATCATGGACATGTCTGAATTATCGGCAGATACCATAGAAGAGTATGCAGAACTGGCGGTAAAACTGGCAAATGACAAAGACTTCTATAAAGCCATGCAGAAAAAAATAAGCGAACGCAGCGACGTGCTATTTGATAATTACGAGCCGGTGCCATTGTTCAAGCAGCACCTTATCCGGCTGTACGGCGAAGCCTGCGCATCCTGATGCATCCGTACGCAACCAGAGCATACGCGGATTCTCTGGCACACTGGGGAAAAACGCTTGCCGTACCGGAATGGGGTTGCCATGTTATCGTGCGTGATATTGACGGCACGCACAAGGATGCCGCAGGCGTATATCCCATCACCCCATTGTTACCCGATACAGATATTCAGGGGGGAGTGGAGCGCTTGAAAGGCGAGGGGCTCGTTTCGGTGGTGCTGGTGCTGGATGATTTCCATCGCCCGCCGCTGGAGGTATTGTCGCAGGCGTTCGACAGGGTAGTGCCGTTCAAGCCGCATTATCTCTATCGTCCATCGTTGGGCGGGGTAAATTACGACAGCCATCATAAACGTGCGCTGAAGAAGGCGCACAAGCAGGTGCGTAGCGGCATTGTAGATTTGAAGAAAGACGCTGCCAGCTGGTGTGCGCTATATGATGAGTTGATCAGGAAGCTTGATCTGACCGGACTACACGCATTCGGCATGGCCCATCACGCGGCGCTTGCGGATATCCCGGGCTTTGTTGCCATGGGTAGCTGGGTAGGGGATGAGCTGGTGTCGTGCCATGTATGGGTAGAGCATGACGGTTTCTGCCACAGCCATCTGGTGGCATCCAATCCGGTGGGCTACGATACACGGGCAGGGTATGCTACCAATGCCGCCTCGATGGAGTATTTCCAGAATGCAACGGTTCTGAACTTTGGCGGCGGCGCTGGAAACAGTGTGGACGCCGATGATGGGCTGGCGCGTTTCAAGCGCGGATTCTCAAATGATATGGCGCAATCCTATATTTGTGGCGCGGTATTAGATAAGAACGCGTACAGCCGGTTAGTTGCTGCCCGGAAATTTACCCTGCCTGTGAAATTCTTTCCAGCCTATCGCGCGCCCTAAGGCATTTGCAGGAACAGCGCTTTTCCTGCAACAAAGCTATGACGGACAGATTCGGCCTGTAATATGGCATCACCCAGTTTTTGTGGCCCTTCGCCATGCAGCCACACATAGTCGTCCAGTATCACCCAGCCACCGGAAACCACAAAAGGCCGCCAAGCCTCATAGTCAGCTTTTACACTGGCATAGTCATGGTTGCCGTCGATATGGATCATCGCGATATGTTGTGCATAGCGAACGGTGCCGAACTCGGGCGATGTGATGGGGGCATTCTGGATATATGTTGCAGCTGCCTGAACCGATGGTTGGCGCAGATAATTGAATCGGCCCGGCATGGCAACCGCAGCGGTGTGCACGGTAAAGCCGGCAAACACAGTTGCCCAATCGGTAATACCAGGCATGCTTTGCATCAGGCTGGAAGAATCGGTCTGTATAGCTTCTTCGCCGCTCCACGGGTCAACGCACAGCACATGTCCTACATCATAGTGTTGCGCCAGCATGATAAGCGCCACCGCGCTTTTTCCCCACCAGCTACCCACTTCCACCACATCTCCTTGGGGCAGTGATGTAAATATCGCCATCAGGGCCGCCAGTTTGCTGGGATTGGACTCACCGTAAGTGAGGGCGGTTTGTTTTAGTATTGCTGCAACCTTGTGCGTGGGCAGGGTATTACGCGGCTGCACATGTTGAATGAAGGTGCGGCACTCTTCAGCCTCTTGCAGCAGGGTTTGCATATCGTGTGTCTGCCGAGCTGTGGGCGGTATACCAATAAGGGGTATATCCAGTTTACCGTCTTCTTTCAGCTTCAGCAGCGAGTAATGGGCGATGTTATGCGGACAATAGATGCGAGCCACCTTGTGCTTCTTGACCAGCTGCTCTAGCGCACCAACAAAGGCATCTTCGTACACGCTGGGCAGCCATTCCCAGTGCGGGTAATGTCGTGCAGACTCATCATAGTGCAATGATGATGCTGCAATTATCCGTTCGCCGCGCTCTTTCGCATCATGTGCGTAGGAAACTGCATCGGCCATGCCGCAACATAATATCAGCGTAGCGTCCTGCATCAGACCCATTTCGCATAGCCGAAGCCATGCGCACCGAAATCGTTGCCGTTATAGAACATATAGCGCCCGGCGTGGGTATCGACTATGTTGGGATAGGCGATCATTTGAGAATCCCAGCCTTCGTCAGAAGGATATATGCCTGACTTGCTATCATCACGAACCCATGTTTTTCCGTCCGTCGAAGATGCATAACCGATACGGTAGCTGCCCGCTCCACCCCGGAAATCATGACTTCCGCGATAGCTGAACCACATTCTATATTCACCTTCGTCGAATATCACGCCCGGCCGGGTAGTGGCTTCGCCGGGCTGGCTGCCGGCTATGCAGCAGATACCGGGACGCTGCCAGTCGATGCCATTATCCGAATGCGCATAATAAATGTAGTAAAGTGGTTCGTATTTGCCGTTCATTTCTATCCAGTCAACACCCGAGCCATACCACATTTCCCAGTTCTTTCCACGCCGCACGATAGATGGGGACATCGAAGAAAACGGTTCGTTTTTCGTGATTGATAATACCGGGCCGGGGTATGGTTTGTGAAAGGTCTTGCCGCCATCCTTGCTTACTGCCAGCCCTACCGCATTCAGGTAGGGCACGGTCTGTCCGCGCTGCCAGCCTGTGGTATAGAGCCATACTTCGCTTCCGACTCTTTCAACTGCCGCCGGCATAATGCCGAACTCATCGAACGTTCCGGGTGAGCCAAGAGGGAGTATTGGTTCCTTATGCACGTATAAAACTTTCTGGGGGTCATGAATGTCCATATCGACAAACGTGACCATGCTGGTTTTCTGTTCTGGCCGTACCGTAATATACACGCGGATACGATCATCCAGTACCAACGCGGTAGGCACCTGTGCATAGCTGCGCATCCAGTCTGCTTCATGTTTAGGGCCGTAGATGAATCCCCGCTTCTCCCATGTCATAGCGAATCTTTCTTGAAGTGGTAAATGACTGTGCGGTAATTGGCGTGCCAGCCGCCGGTTTCACGTATTTTATGAAAACCGAATGGTTCTGCCGCATAAGCCGGATTATTATATATGAGATAGCATTCATCGCAATGCTGTGTGATCTGTTCCAGCATGGCGTGCAAGGTTTCCTCGCCGAACGGATCGCAGATATAGACGATGGAGCGCGGAGCATACTCGCGGAAGTCACGGGCATTGACCTCAACGACATGGCCGTTGACTGAACGTATTTCCAGGTTCCGGCGTGCGGTTTCGGCCAGCCCATGATCCAGCTCGACACCGGTGATACCCCTGCAGGGTAGATGCTGTGCTGCCAGTATCAGCACCTTGCCTTTGCCGCAACCAATATCGAAGAATGTGTAGCTTGCTGTATCGCATAATGACCGCAGCAGGGTAAAGCAGCGTTTTATTTCGCCGGTGAACGAAGCCTGGTAGTGCTTCATATCGGCATCTGTGTTGCTGTATTCTGAAAGTGGCATCCATGTTCCGGTGTCGACGCCGTAGCGCCAGTCGAACAGGCTGGTCTCGCGGATATGTGTCCAGACGCGCTTCAGGCCGTGTGCACGATAGAGGTTCTTATAGCTTTGCCAGCTTGTCATTTACGTTCTCAGTCCGCCATCGACATGTAGCACGGTGCCGTTCAGGTAATCGTTCTCGATGGCGAACCATAGGGCTGCAACGATGCAATCGGGATTTCCCAGCGCGCGCAGCGGTATGCGGGCGGTGATCTCTTTAAGCTGCGACTCTGATACTGCCTTATGGGTAGAGGGGGTATCCATATAACCCGGCGCGATAGCCACCGAGCGAATACCAAACCCGGCCAGCTCCTTGGCCCACACATGCGTAAGCGCTTCCACACCGGCTTTGCTGGCGGAATAGGCGCTCTGGCCGGCATTACCCTGCGCCGATACCGAGCTGATATTGACAATGACACCTTTGGTGCGTGTCTTCATCATTTTACGGCCTACAAACTGCGACACATAAAATACCGAGTGCAGGTTCACACGCAGGCAATGATTGAACGATTCGGCGCTGGCATGCAGGCTGGCATCGTCTTTTTCCAGCATATTCACCAGTGGCGCGCTGTGCAGTATGCCGGCATTATTCACCAGCACATCGATATCGGGGTGGTCGGTGTATATTTCCGTGAGTGTTTCAAACACCTGCTTCTCATCGCTGACATCGCAGGCAAAACTGTACAGGCGATCGTCATTGATGTCGGCCAGCCCGCTGGTGTTCACATCCAGTGCAATGACGGACTTTACATCTTCCTCGAGCAGTTCATTGATAAACAGGCGGCCCAGCCCGCCTGCAGCGCCAGTTATCAGGATGGTTTTATCGCTTATGTTCATACGCCGTGTTTTTTCAGTATGGTTTTAATGTTCGTTACCGAGGTCATCTCGGCGATCTCGTCGCCGGTCAGCTCGATCGAGCAGTTTTTTTCGATCGTGAGTATCAGTTCCATATGCTTGAGCGAGTCCCATTCGCGGGTGTTGCTCATGGCGGTACCTTCCGTGATGGAAGATTGTGGAAGTTTTAATACGTCAGCAATTAATGTTTCTATTGTAATCATAACGTATCTATTCCAGATTCTTGGTGTATATGGCAACATCAAATTATAATATGGGGCTGCGGTTCAAGCAGATCGCGGCAACGTATCCGGAAAATGCCGCGCTGGTGTGTGAGCAGGCCAAAGCGTTGACCTATCGTGAACTGGATGCAAAAAGTGACGCGATCGCTGTGCATCTGCGGATGTTGGGGGTAGAGCCGGGCCGGGTGGTGGCGATATTTGCCGACAAACACCCGCTGACTTACGCCAGCATGATCGCCTGCCTGAAGCTGGGCGCGCCCTACGTGGTGCTGGATACCGCAAGTCCGCAGGAGCGGCTCGATAAGATATTGCAGCGTTGCCAGCCCGCAATGATCCTCGCAGACAGTGTGTTCCATTGGCAGGATGCCATCATATGTCCGTTTGCTGAACTCGAACTGGTACGCGGCGAACTGCCAATACCGGTGATCGAAGCGGTAAGGGCCGATAGTGCCGCCTATCTGATGTTCACCTCAGGCTCCACCGGTTTTCCCAAAGGTGTGACTATCCGGCATGATAGTATGGTGAATTTCTGCGACTGGTCGCGTGATACATTCTTCATCACATCGGAAGATAAATTGTCGGCTGCCAACGCGCTGTATTTCGATAATTCGGTGTTTGATTTTACAGCATCGCTGTTCAATGGCGCATGCCTGATTGCGGTGGCACAGCAGACTGCAAGGCAGCCCATGCAGTTAGTTAATCAACTAAAAGATATAACCATCTGGTTTTCCGTGCCATCCTTGTTGATCTATCTTTCTACCATGAGGGCATTGAACAATGAAAGCTGGCCGCACATACGGGCGATTATTTTCGGTGGTGAAGGATATGCCAAAGCAGAACTGAAGAAACTCTACGATAAATTTTCAGCTCGCGCCACGCTATGGAATGTGTATGGGCCGACCGAATGTACCTGTATCTGTTCGGCCTATGCGATCAGTGAAAAAGATTTTACCGATATGGATGTACTGGCACCACTTGGTCATCTGGCGGAGTACTTCACTGGATTGGTTCTGGACGAGCAGGGCAGGCAAGTGGCCGATGGCGCGACCGGTGAATTGGTGCTGTGTGGCTCGCAGGTGGCGTTGGGGTATTACAATGACCTGGAGCGCACGCAGGCCGCATTTGTGGAACATGACGGGCAAGCCTGTTACCGCACCGGTGACCTGGTGCGCAAGGATCCTAAAACTGGCTATTATCATTTTTCAGGACGCAAGGACAACCAGGTCAAACATATGGGCTACCGCATCGAGCTCGAGGAAGTAGAAGCAGCTTTTCACGCGCTGGACGTGGTGTCGCAAGCGGCGGTGGTATACGAACGCAAGGCAACGCACGCCGGGCGACTGGTGGCATTCGTTACATTGTCGGCGCAAACCGATGATGCCGCGCTCAAGAATCATTTGCGAAATCTGCTGCCTTCCTACATGATTCCAGACGACATACACATTATGGACACCTTGCCGAAAAACGCTAACGGCAAGATAGACAGGAACGCATTGAAAGCACAACTATGACTAAACTGGTGATATTCGGAATCGGCAAGATCGGGCAGGTGGCACTGCATCACTTTCGCCATGACAGCGGCTACCAAGTGGCAGGTTTCGTTGTGGATAAGCAATATGTAACAGAAGCACGGCAATATGATGGCTTACCGCTGGTGGACTTTGCCGAGGCGGAAAAACATTTCGACCCGGCGGAGCACCATATGTTCGTGGCGGTGGGGTATCATGGCCTGAACCAGATGCGGCGCCAGCGCTGTGAGCAGGCGCGTGCTAAAGGCTACCGCCTTGCCAACTACATCAGTTCGGATAACAAGCACATCAGCAACGCCATGCTGGGCGATAACAATTTCATCATGTCCGGCGAGCCGTTGCAGCCGAAAACCAGGATCGGCAGTGGCTGTTTTATCTGGACGAATGCGCTGGTGGGGCACCATTCGCAGCTGGGGGATTATTGTTGGGTCACATCGGGTGTGGTGATTGGCGGTAACTGCCGCATCGGCGATCATTGCTTTTTAGGGCTCAATGCGACCATTGGCCATGAAGTGACGGTGGGTAAAGATTGCCTGATCGGAGCCGGGGCCCTTATTTCCAAGGATGCACAAGAGGGTGGTGTGTACATTGCGGCGGAAACAGCACGCTTCCGGCTGACCAGCCAGCAGTTTTTGAAAATGAACACATTGCAGTAGGATGGTATGAAAAAAGAATTAGCACAATCGTATCGCTGCCCGGCCACCGGTGAAGCGCTGAAGCTGGAAGTTTCCAAGGAGCAGGGCGGCGAGGTGATAGAAGGGGCATTTGTTGCTGCCTGTGGTAACCGCTACCCGATACGAAACGGCCTGCCAGATTTCACCTATCCGTTCACGCTCGAAGCCAGCGACGAGGAAGCGCGCCAGTATTACAACGAAAAGGCAGACGAATACGACGCCTTCCTGCCGCTCACCTTCGATACCTTCAAGGAAGACGAAACAGCGGTGCGAAACCGTATGATCGACGATCTGAACCTTAAGCCGGATTCCATGGTGTTGGAGGTCGGTGCTGGCAGTGGGCGAGATTCCGAACTGATACTCAAACGGCTGGACAGGGATGGCCAGCTATTCCTGCAGGATATTTCGCCGGGTATTTTCAGCAAGGCAGTGGAAAAACTCAAACATGCCACGCCGGCCCCCGCATTTTTCCTGTCCAATGGCAGTTACCTGCCATTTGCCGATAACAGTTTTGATGCCACGTATCATTTTGGCGGGCTGAATACGTTTGCCAATATCAAGCGTGCGATTGCCGAAGCGGTGCGGGTTACCAAAGTAGGCGGCAAGGTGGTGATCGGTGATGAAAGCATGCCCGTATGGCTACGCGATACCGAGTTCGGCAAGGTGCTTATGAACTCCAACCCGCATTACCGTTATGGCCTGCCGCTTGAATGCATGCCCGTCGAAGCGCGCAAAACGCGCCTGCGTTGGATCGTGGGCGAGGTGTTTTATGTAATCGATTTTGAGGTCGGGGAGGGGACGCCGGCTGCCGACCTCGATTTTGAGATTCCCGGGCCGCGTGGCGGTACGCATCGCACCCGTTATTATGGGCACATGGAGGGCGTGACCCCGGAAGTAAAGCGCGCCGCGCAGGAAGCTGCCAGGCATTCGGGGAAAAGCCTGCACCAGTGGCTGTGCGATACCATCAATGCAGCCGCCGCACAGAACCGCAAATCCGGCACATAAAAAAAGCGCAAGACCAATAAGCCTTGCGCTCTTTTTTATGACTTAAGAAAAGAACTATTTGTGTTCTACTTCTGCATCAACTTCAACAGCGGTTTCGCCAGAAGCGGGGGCTTTTTTAGCAGCGTCTTTAGCGGCTTCAGCAGCTTTTACTGCATCTTCAGCAGAACCGGCAGCTTTATCAGCATCAGAAGATGCTTTAACGCTGGCTTCAACAGAAGCGTCAGCAGCTTTTTCAGCTTTGTCCATTGCGAATGCAGGAGCGGCAACAGCTACACCCAGTGCAGCCAGAAGAGCGAGAGTCTTATTCATAGGTAAGTCCTTTAAATGATGTTACGTAGTATTTCCTTGCGGAACATATGCTATGTACCAATACCCGAAGCAAAACACAACGAGTGCTGCATTACATTTTTGTAATGTTGGGAACAGTCTGTAAATCCACAGTTTCCCCCCATTGGGCGCTATAGTGCCATATGGGCAGCATGCCATGAAAATGTCATATATTTGTGCTACTATGTACGAATGGCTAGCTGTCAAGGCGAGTCGTCAGGCGCTGTCACCAAGCCTCTTAACAATAGGAAGTATATATGAAATACTCAAAAACATCGTGGACTTTGGCCGCATTAGTGCTTTTCATTTTTACAGGTTATTCTATACAAGCACAGGCGAGGGAGGTAAACTATGGTCGATTGCCTAGTCAGCCAGTAGCATACTCCATTATAGACTTTCATTGCCATATAACCGTAATAATTGATAGAAATGCAGCGTTTCCTTTCCCTCTCGATCCAACTCACCCTGTATCAATAACGTATAGAGCGATCAATCAAGGTAACATAATAGCTTCGGGTACCGAACTATCCACATGGGATAACTACCTTTTCGTTTGTATTGAAGGTGCCAGACAGGTATGCGCGCGAGTTAGCAACCCCTCGGAATATATGGTTAAGGGACCTATCACAAACAATATTTGGCCTTGGATGCTTGGCAGTATACAGCGTCCATGCTAACAAATACGAACTCATGTACAGCTAGCTGCTAACGAGCATCATGCGGTATTACACAGCCATTTTTTTATAAATTCTATAGTTTTTGTAATTTCTGATTGTGTATAGCGTTCAGCAGGTGTTCCCCACACCGGGTTAGGCCATGCAGCATCTGTTTCAAAGCGGGCGATGATGTGGATATGCAACTGCGGCACCATATTACCAAGCGCAGCAATATTTATTTTATGGGCTTTGGCATGTGCGGCGAAATGTGCGGAAACCATGCGGATTTCATTCATCACAGCCTGGTAGTCCTCCTCGCCAAGATCGAAAATCTCCCGCAGTCCTTCCCGTTGCGGCACCAGCACAAGCCACGGAAAAAGGCAGTTGTTCATCAACAGGACCCGGCACACCGCAAGGTCGCCGACCGGTATCGTATCGGCCGCCAGCTGTGGGTGCAGTTTGAATGGCATTACCCGAATACGCGCTTAAAAATCGTGTTGATATGTTTGGTATGGTAGCTGATATCAAACAGTGATTTCAACTCATCCGGCTTGATGCGGTCGGTCACTTCCTTATCGGCCAGCAGTTCGGTCAGGAAGTCTTTGTCTTCCTCCCACACCTTCATGGCATTGCGCTGCACCAGCCTGTAGGCATCCTCGCGGGATACGCCGGCCTGTGTAAGTCCTAGCAACACACGCTGCGAGAATACCAGCCCGCCCAATTTGTCGAGATTCTTTTGCAGGTTTTTCGGGTATATCACCAGCTTGTCGATCACGCCGGTCAGGCGGGCCAGGGCAAAATCCAGTGTCACCGTTGCGTCAGGGCCAATCATACGTTCTACTGACGAGTGCGAGATATCACGCTCGTGCCATAATGCCACATTTTCCATGGCGGGAATACAGTAGCTGCGCACCATGCGGGCAAGGCCGGTGATATTTTCGGACAGCACCGGGTTGCGTTTGTGTGGCATGGCGCTGCTGCCTTTTTGTCCCGGTGAGAAATATTCTTCAGCCTCCAGCACTTCGGTGCGCTGAAAGTGGCGGATCTCGGTGGCGAGACGTTCCATACAGCTGGCGATCACGGCCAGTGTGGCAAAGTACATGGCATGCCGGTCACGCGGGATGACTTGCGTGGAGTGTGGTTCCGGTGTCAGGCCCATTTTTTCTGCCACGTATTCTTCAACTTTCGGGTCGATATTGGCAAAGGTGCCTACCGCACCGGATATGGCGCAGGAGGCGATCTCTTTACGGGCTGCCAGCAGGCGCGCCTTGCAGCGCGAAAATTCGGCATAATGTCCGGCCAGTTTCAGCCCGAACGTGATGGGTTCAGCGTGAATACCATGGCTGCGACCCACCATGGGATAGTCCTTGGTTTCGATGGCGCGCCGTTTGAGTGCGGCCAGAAGCGCATCCAGATCGGCCAGCAATATATCGGTAGCCCGGGTAAGTTGCACCGAAAGGCAGGTATCCAGCACATCCGAGCTGGTCATGCCCTGGTGCAAAAAGCGTGCATCCGGCCCTATATGTTCGGCCACATTGGTCAGAAACGCGATCACATCATGCTTGGTCAGCCGCTCGATCTCATCAATGCGCGCTACATCAAAAGCCCCTTTTTCCCAGATGGTTCTTGCGGATTCTTCGGGTATTACTTTAAGCTGCGCCAGCGCGTCGCATGCATGTGCCTCGATCTCGAACCAGATGCGGTATTTGGTCTCATCCGACCATATGGCAGCCATTTCCGGGCGGGTATAACGTGGGATCATCTTATTAGTTACCAGTTGCCAGTTATCAATTACCAGAGCTTTTTAGCCGGGTTGGCTTCTGCTGGCAACTAGTAACCGGTAACGGGTAACTAGTAGGCTACCGGTACCGGGTCAAGTGCGCGCCACAAATACCACGTGGCAGCCGTCCGGTAAGGCTTCCAGCGCTCTCCCAAGGCCGCCATCTCCTTTCTTGTCAAGGGTTGTCCCTCATTATAATGGCGGAATATGGCTTTTTGCAGCCCGATATCTGCCAGCGGGAACACATCCGGGCGGCCCATATGGAATATAAGGAACATCTCGGCAGTCCAGCGGCCGATACCTTTAATAGATGAAAGCTCACGAATGATATCATCGTCTCCCATGCTATCCCAACTGGCGATGACTTTCTTATTATGGATAAAATGCCCGGCCAATGCCTGCATATACATTACTTTCTGGCGCGAAAGGCCAGCCGCCCGCAGTGTCTGCTCATCGGCTATGGCCATGGATGTCGGGGTGATGGGGACGGCTTCTTCTATCCGTTTCCACACAGTATCGGCTGCCTTGACCGATATCTGCTGACCGGCAATCGAACGCGCAAGCGTATAAAACGCATCTCCTCGGCTGACCAGCATTTCACCGTCATATGCGCCGATAATTCCTTTCAGGGTTTTATCCTGCCTGGACAAATGGGCCTTCGCATTATTCCAATAATCTAATCTCATAACACACTACATTAAATGCGGCCAGCAGGCCGTTCCAGCCATGATACAATTAATTACGGAGCTTGCCGCCAAAGCCCTTGTCCGCCTGCTCGATAATGGCTTTGGAAACGGCGGTGATATCTTGTTCCGATAGCGTACGGTCTGCGGCTTGCAGCGTGACTTTAACGGCGATCGATTTTTTGCCGGGTTCCACACCCTTGCCGACATAGCTGTCGAAGAATGCGGCGCTGGTGATCAGTTTCTTGTCTGCCTTTTCTATGGTCTTTATCACTTCCGTTGCGGGCAGCGCCTCATCTACAAGAAACGCGAAGTCGCGCTCCACTGCCTGATAATCGGATATCTGCAGCGGGGGTTTTGATTTGGATTTCTTACGGGCCTGCGGCAGCGAGTCCGGAAACAACTCACAGGCAACCGCCTGTATATCGTGCAGATCCATCTGCTTCAGTATGGCCGGGTGTAACTCACCAAAATATCCGAGGATGATCTTTCCGCCCAGTGTGACAGCACCGGAACGACCCGGGTGATACCATGACGGAGTTTCGGTGATAATATCGAACTTCTGCACGCCTAGCGCCGAAAGGACTGCCAGTGCATCTGCCTTTGCATCAAACACATCCACAGGTTTGGAGCGGATATGGAAGTTCTCGCCGTACTGGTAGCTATCGATCGCACCGATACGTATGGCTGCAGCGCACAAGGTCTGTTCCTCCGGCTTGGTACCGTGAAAAGTCAGGCCCACTTCGGCCAGCGAGAGATTCTGCAGGCCACGGCGCATGTTGCGTTCGGCGGCACCCAAAAGGTTGGGAATCAATGACGGGCGCATGCTATCGAGGTCGGCGGAGATGGGATTGGCCAGTTTAAGTTCGGTTTTGCCGCCACCGAACAGTTTTGCCTGTCGGTCGGGAATAAAAGACCATGTGTGGCATTCCATGAATCCACGCGCAGACAATACACGGCGCGCAAGACTGCTCCGCCTTTGTGCGTTATTCAGTGCCGGTTTCATAAAACGGTTGCTGGGTGGTAGTGTAGCAGCAGGAATATGATCGTATCCGACGATGCGTAGTATTTCTTCAACCATGTCCGCTTCGCCGCCTATATCCGGCCGCCACGACGGCGGGGATATTTCAAGCTCATGGCCTTTTTCGCTGCAGGCGAAACCGAGCGCCAGCAGTATGCGCTTGATATCGCTCGTCGCTACATCGGCGCCGCCCAGTGTTTTCACCAGTTCCGGGCTGAAGCGTATGCTGCGCTGCCAGGCAGGCACGCTGCCGGCCATGACTGGCTTACTGGCTGTACCGCCACAAAGGTCGAGGATCATCTGCACGGCATGCCGGGCGCCGGCTTCTGCAAAATTCGCGTCTACCCCGCGCTCGAAACGGTAGCGGGCATCGGTTTGTAATGCCAACGTGCGCCCACTGCTGGCAACGCTTACCGGGTCGAACAGGGCAGCTTCCAGGAATACCTCGTTGGTATCGTCGCTACAGCCGGATTCCAGCCCGCCGATCACACCGCCCACAGCAACAGGGCCGCTGGCGTCGGCGATCACGGTTATAGAAGGGGGCAGTGTATATTGATTGTCATCCAGCGCATGAATGGTTTCGCCTGCTGCTGCGGCGCGCACGGTCAGATTGCCCTGCAGTTTGCCAGCATCATACACATGCAGCGGACGCCCCAGGTCGAAGGTGAGGTAGTTGGTGATATCAACCAGTGCGCTGATCGGGCGCAGGCCGATGGCCTTCAGCCGCTGCTGCAGCCATGCGGGCGACGGGCCGTTCTTAACGCCCTTGATATGGTGACCGACGAATTGGTTGCAATGTCCGGTTGCAATCTCCACCGATATGGCAGAATCAAAGCTGCCCTTAACGCCCGACGTGTCGGCCAGTGGTTTAAGTGTACCCATTCCGGCTGCCGCAAGGTCGCGTGCGATGCCGTGCACACCCAGCGCATCGGGCCGGTTGGGGGTGATGGCGATCTCGATGATGGGATCATTCAGGCCCAGTACATCGGCGATCGGAGTGCCGATTTTAGCTTCGGGCAGTTCCATTATGCCGTTGGAATCTTCGCCAAGATTCAGCTCATCGGACGAGCACAGCATACCGTTGCTTTCGACGCCACGGATATTGCTTTTCTTGATGCTAAAGGCGTGCTTTGGTATCCACGCGCCTTCCTGTGCCAATGCTACATAGATACCGGCGCGTGCATTAGGCGCGCCGCACACGATCTGCAGCTCGCCATTATTGCTTTGTACTTTGCATACGCGCAGCTTGTCGGCGTCGGGGTGCTGCTGCGCATGCAGTACTTTGGCCACGGTAAAAGGCTTCAGTTCTTCGCTACGGTTGGTAACGCTTTCCACTTCCAGCCCAATAGCAGTGAGTTTTTCGGTGATCTGCTCTAACGAGGCGTTAGTGTCCAGATGATCTTTCAGCCAGCTGAGCGTGAATTTCATAGCCCCTCCCGTTGCGATGGGATGTGCAGGGGATCGAAGCCATAATGCTTCAGCCAGCGCACATCGCTTTCAAAGAAAGTACGCAGGTCCGGTATGCCATATTTCAGCATCGCAAGGCGCTCTACGCCCAGACCGAACGCAAAGCCCTGCCACTCATACGGGTTCACATCGCACTGCTTGAACACATTGGGGTGTATCATGCCGCAACCCATGATCTCCAGCCAGTCTTCGCCTTCGCCGATGGTGATGGAATCGCGCGTGCGTTTGCAACCGATATCTACTTCTGCCGAAGGTTCGGTGAACGGGAAGAAGCTCGGACGGAAGCGTACTGGTACATCATCCAGCTCGAAGAACGCTTTGAGAAACTCCGTGATGCAGCCTTTCAGGTGCCCCATATGGATATCCTTATCCACAACGAATCCTTCCACCTGATGAAACATGGGCGTATGGGTAATGTCCGAATCGCAGCGATAGGTAGCGCCGGGGGCGATCACGCGCAGCGGTGGCGTATTGCCGCGCATGGTACGGATCTGTACCGGCGAGGTGTGGGTGCGCAGCAATGTTTTTTCATTACCCTGCAGATAGAACGTATCGTGCATCTGGCGCGCCGGGTGCGATTCGGGGATATTCAGCGCGGTGAAGTTATGCTCGTCGTCCTCGATATCCGGCCCTTCGGCTACCTCGAACCCCATGGCGGCAAAAATGGTGATGATCTCGTCCAGCACCTGCGTGATGGGGTGGATACGGCCTTCCGCCAATGGCGGGGCAGGAAGGGTGACATCGGTTTTCTCCGATGCCAGCCGGGTGGTTAGTTCGATATCCGCCAGCTGTGCTTTTTTGCTTTCCAGCGCCAGCGTGATCTCCTGCTTGAGCCGGTTGAGTTCGGCGCCCAGCGCTTTACGTTCTTCGGGGTCGAGCTGGCCCAGCGCTTTTAAGGTTTCGGTGATCCTGCCCTTTTTTCCCAGCAGGGATACGCGCTGTTGTTCCAGCGCATCCGGCGAGTTGCTGGTGTCGATGGCATGCAGGGAGTCCGATAGTAATTGTTTTGTGTCGATCATAAAACGGGTCATATTAAGCAAAAAAGCAATCCAGAGTATTCTGGATTGCTTTTGTTGCATATCACATCAGTGATGACAAGACTGCTTTTTTAAGCAGCTTTCTTATCCAGGGCAGCCTTGCTTTGCTCTACCAGCGCCTTGAACGCGGCGGGCTCGCTGACAGCCAGGTCGGACAGCACCTTGCGGTCTACCTCGATACCCGCTTTGGCCAGGCCATTCATGAACTGCGAATACACCATGCCGTGTTCGCGCACACCGGCGTTGATACGCTGGATCCACAGGCTGCGGAAATTGCGTTTCTTCACGCGGCGATCGCGGTAAGCGTATTGCAGGCCTTTTTCAACCTTCTGGCGTGCTACGCGGATGCAGCTCTTGCCGCGGCCGCGATAGCCTTTTGCCATTTTCAGGATTTTTTTACGACGGGCGCGGTTTGCGCCGCTTTGTGCATGTGCCATGATCCGCCTCCCTTATTTGCTGCCGTAGGGCATATATTGAACAATACGGTGCGTATCGCTCTCATCAAGCGTGTGGGTACCGCGTGCTTTACGAATGAAGCTGTTGCTGCGTTTGCGCATGTTGTGGCGCTTACCAGCCTGCGAGGCAATAACCTTGCCGTTCGCAGAAAATTTAAAGCGCTTTTTGCAACCGCTTTTGGTTTTCAGTTTTGGCATCTTTAACTCCTATATTTAATTTGCGCTCAGCAACATACAAAAACGTGATTTTTGCCTGTTGCCCTGGCGCCGCGCGGGCTGCGTGCCACAATGGCACTAGTCGTCGCGTATGCTCCTCCGTATACGGAGATATCCCTGCCACGCAAGGCAATGCCGTCGCCCGGAGACAGGGGAGGATGTGTATAACCCCCTGAACTATGTAATTCAAGAGAAAATATGTGTTTCTTGTGATGTGTTAGTTGTTTTTTATATTACACGGTTTTAGCGCTATATCCCGGCTAAATCATTTAACATTGTTAACTAATTGAGGCGCCAGAATAAATCTTAAATTTCTTCCGGTTTCTATTGAAATACCGGCATCAGATACCATATAATAGATGCTACGTTAACCTTAAGGAGGATCAAGATGGCGTTCAAAGACCCATTTGCTACTACTATGCGCACTACTGCCCAGGCGGCTGAAATGGATGTCGGCCTGCGGAGCTACATGCTGCGCATTTATAACTACATGGCCAGCGGGCTCCTGCTCACCGGTATCGTGGCTCTGTTCACGGCCAATTCACCGGCCATGTTAAACATGCTGTATACCCAGACAGCCGAAGGCTTCGGCCCGTCCGGGCTGGGCTATCTGGTCATGTTCGCGCCACTGGCGTTCATTCTGGTCATGAGCTTCGGCATGAACCGCATGTCGGTTTTTGCGCTGCAGGCAACCTTCTGGGGCTTTGCGGTAGTCATGGGCCTGTCGCTTGCGAACATATTCCTTGCGTTCACGGGTGTCAGCGTTGCGCGCATGTTCTTCATCACGGCCGGTGCGTTCGGCGCACTCAGCCTGTATGGTTATACCACCCAGAAAGATTTGAGCGGGTGGGGATCGTTCCTGTTCATGGGGCTGATCGGTATCATTCTGGCATCGCTGGTGAACCTGTTTCTGGCCAGCTCGGCCCTGCAGTTCGCCATATCGGTGATCGGTGTACTGGTGTTTGCCGGCCTGACCGCCTATGACACGCAGAAACTGAAAACCATATACTACCAGGTGGCCGGTTCGGCCGAAATGATGGCTAAAGTATCCATCATGGGTGCCCTGAACCTGTATCTGGACTTCATCAACATGTTCATCATGTTGTTGCAGCTGTTCGGTGATCGCAGATAGCCGCAACACATATTAAGGGAAAAGCCGGGAGCGTGTACCTCATGTTTCCGGCTTTTTTATTGGAATTATGGAGCTCACAGACAACAAAGAACAGTCGCGTTATGAGATGGCAGTAGGTGATGCGCTGGCGATTGCCGACTATCGCAGGGCCGGAAGCGTAATGTTTATCGACCGGGTGTTCGTACCCGATTCACTGCGCGGGCAGGGGGTTGCTGGCAGGCTCATGGAGCAGGTGATCGCACATGCGTACAAGCATAACCTTGAAATTCACCCGGTTTGCTCGTATGCCATTGCATACATGAAAAGGCACGGGATAGAATAATAATGCACTCCTTCAACACGATTGGTACCTTTACTCTCTGCAAACGCGAAATATGGCGCTTTGCCAAAGTATGGAACCAGACCATCATTGCGCCGGTCATCACCACGTTGCTGTTCCTAGCCGTACTCACGCTGGCGCTGGGGCACGAGGGCAGGCTGATCGCCGATATGTCCTACAGCGCGTTCGTGGTGCCGGGCCTGATCATGATGGCGGTGGTGCAGAATGCCTTTGCCAATACCTCTTCCTCGCTCATTCTCTCCAAGATACAGGGTGTCATCATCGATATACTTATGCCGCCGCTCACCGGTGGCGAGATTACGCTGGCACTGGTGGCAGGCGGCGTGGTGCGCGGGGTGGCCGTGGGGGTGGTCGTGATGGCCGTCACCTACCTGTTCGTGCCATTCGAGATACAGCATGTCGGATATGCGCTGTTTTACATGATATCGGCCAGTGTTATGCTGGCGCTGCTGGGCGTTGCCGCCGGTATCTGGGCGCAGGGTTTTGACCAGATGGCGAGCCTGACCAACTATATCGTTACCCCGCTGGCGTTCCTGTCCGGCACGTTCTATTCGATTCACCAGCTGCCGGAATTCTGGCAGCAACTCTGCTACTACAACCCGTTCTTCTACATGATTGACGGGTTCCGCTATGCGATGACCGGCTATTCCGACGGTTCGATCGCTACCGGCATGGCTGTTCTTACAATTATCAACGTTGTACTGTGGTCAGCCACCGTAATCATGTTCAATAAAGGATACCGGCTGAAAACCTGAGCGCCGTGATTAATCTACTTTAGGGTAAGGCACTGGGAATGGTTCTAAACCATATTCTGCGCGGATAAGGTTCAGGCAGCGCGTGTGTTGGTTTGCGCACTGCTGGAAGCAAACCAGACGTGCAGAATGTGGTGCGGCGGGGCACTGGGAAAGGCAGGTATTGTACTGTTTCCGGCACACAGCTGTTTTATCATCGTCTGAAAAACCGAAAGATGCAGAGCCTGCAAAGGCTTCCGTGCTGGTAAAGAAGCCAATGAACAATGTGCACACCAGTGCCGGAATGAGATGACTGTAAATACGCATAATTATATCCTAAGATTAAAATCTGATTCTAATGTTAGTGGCCTGGACGCAGGAAAGTGTACGAACCGTTCCCATTATCCTGATAGGTGGCACGGCGCCCGGTTCCGTAATGCTTTACATACACCGTACCGCAGCCACGCGATATCACAACATAGCGCCCATTTGCGTTGCCTGCCTGTGACGGATCTTCAAGGTGTCCCGCGTTGCCTCCCGTCCCATTCTGTAACTTGGGTGGGAAAGATACGGATATCTCGATTATACTTTCGTCTTTTGCCTCGAGAGAATCGCATGCGACAGTGGATTTGAAGAGTGCATGTGCGGGATCTGCATAGCCACACAGGCCTGCTGCGGTTAGCAAGGCTACTGTAAAAGTTGTGTATAATGACCTCATGGTACTACCTTTCTGACTGGTTATAAAGTGTTACACCGTATAGGTAAATTTCACCATATTCTTATGACGGTTTCATGAACGTTTAATTACAGTATTGTTACGATTTTATCCCAGAATTCTTGACAATCATCAGGTGGAAGCAGATAATCCCAGCTTTTCAGTAATTTGTGGGAATTTGTGCCATGGAAGCGGTTTTGCCGGTATACCGGCGTTCTGATATCCAGATCGTGCGGGGGGAAGGGGTCTATCTCTATTGCGCCGACGGGGCCCGTTACCTGGACTTTGCAGCCGGTATAGCCGTAAATGCGCTGGGTCATTGCCATCCGCATGTCGTGGCCGCACTAAAAGAACAGGCAGACCAGCTTTGGCACTGTTCTAATGTCTACCGCATACCCGGGCTGGAACGGCTTGCGGCGCGCTATTGCGAGCAGAGTTTTGCCGACCGTGTGTTTTTCTGCAATTCCGGCACGGAAGCGGTGGAATGTGGCCTGAAAATGATCCGCAAGTACCACCATGCCAAAGGCAACCCGCAGCGTTACCGGGTGATCACTATGGAAAACGGTTTCCATGGCCGCACCTTCGCCTGCATCTCTGCCGGCGGAAATACCATTGCCCGTGAAGGCTATGGGCCATTGCTAGATGGTTTTGACCAGGTGCCTCTCAATGATATTGCCGCCGTACGGGCTGCCATCACTAGCGAGACGGCGGGCATATTGATCGAGCCCATACAGGGCGAGGGTGGTGTCCATGTGGCGGAAGCTTCTTTCCTCAGGGAGTTGCGTGCATTGTGCGATGTGCAAGGGCTATTGCTGTTTTTCGACGAGGTGCAATGCGGCATGGGGCGTACCGGCCAATTGTTCGCCCACCAGCGTGTGGGTGTGCAGCCGGATATCGCCACGCTGGCCAAAGGCATCGGCAACGGCTTTCCACTGGCTGCCTGCCTTGCCACCGAGAAAGTGGCCGCAGCCATGACCCCCGGTTCGCACGGCTCTACCTACGGCAGCAACCCGCTGGCCATGGCGGTAGGCAATGCAGTGCTCGATGTAATGCTGGAAGAAGGTTTCTTTGCGCATGTGCAGCAGACCGCCGCATACCTGAAAAAGCAGTTAAGCGCGTTAGCTGCACGTTACAGCACAACATTCACGGACGTGCGCGGAGAGGGGCTGATGTGGGGGCTGCAGGTGCATCGTTCTGCCGATGCGGCGCAGTTGGTAGCGGATTTGCGCAGGCAGGGGCTGCTGACCACAGTGGCGGTGGGCAATGTGATCCGCATCACGCCACCGCTTATTATTGAAAATCACCATGTCGATGAGGCCGTGTCCATTGTGGACAGCGTGTGCGGGGTATATAAAGCAGCATGAAACATTTTTGCGACTTATCCGACCTGAGTGCCGATGCCATACAACTGATATTAAGCAAGGCCGAGGGCCTGAAGCAGGAACGCAAGGAGGGAATGTTTTCCACCGCACTTGCAAATAAAAAACTGGCCATGATCTTTGAAAAAACGTCCACGCGCACACGGGTGTCGTTTGAGGTCGCTATGCTGGAACTGGGCGGGCATACGCTGTCATTCAACGGCAGCGAGTCGCAGTTGGGCCGTGGCGAAACCATTGCCGATACATCCAGAGTGCTGTCGCGTTATGTCGATGTCATACTGCTGCGCTGCCATGACCATCATAAACTCTTGGAGCTGGCGCACAATGCTACCGTGCCGGTTATCAACGGGCTTACCGAATTCAGCCATCCCTGCCAGGTGGTGGCCGATATACTGACCGTGAACGAGTGCATGGGCGGCATACAGGGCAAAACCGTGGCATGGGTGGGCGATGGCAACAATATGGCGCACAGCTGGATCCATGCCGCCACACTGCTGGGATTCGCAGTGCGGCTGGCATGCCCGAAGGCCCTGTGGCCACTGCCGGAAGTGGTACAATGGGCGAGGCAGCGCGGCGGTGATGTGACGGTGGTTGAAAAGCCTTCCGAAGCGGTCAGGGGTGCAAATATCGTGACCACCGATACCTGGGTGTCTATGGGTGACCCTGATGCGGAGCGCCAGATGGTGCAGCTGGCAGGCTATCAGGTCGATGAAGCGCTGATGGCGCTGGCCCACAAGGATGCCATTTTCCTGCATTGCCTGCCTGCCCATCGGGGTCAGGAAGTAACAGCCGGGGTGATAGACGGGCCGCAATCGCGCGTGTTTGACGAGGCAGAAAACCGCCTGCATGTGCAAAAAGCCAGTTTATTGTGGTGTTTGGGCCATATATGACCCGTTTGGGCTAAGACATTAAAATGAATGAAATTTAATGAACTTTCCATTATAATGGGTATTGCGGGAAAGGAATATTGCTCATGAACATGAAACTCGTAATCTTTGGCAGTATACTTGTCATCGGTATGGTGATGTTTGGTAACAACCCGGTGGAAGAAGCCAGGAAGAAAGAAGAAGAAAAATACAAGGGTATCGATGATCCGCTTATCCGGGCGATTACTGAACATCATGAAGAAAGCCCGTTCAGTGCGGGAAGCGGCAACGGCATGGACGAATATGGCCGTCCGGAACGTGTTATGCCCAGCTATATGTATGCCCCCAATAGTAACACCGGCAATAGCGTCTATAACGGCAATATCATTTCCAAGGAGCAGGCGGCCCCGGTGCAGGAACAGCCCAAGACCCGCCCGGGATTCTATCCGCCCCCCCCGCTGCAAAAGAACCGTACCCAGCAACGCAACACAACCCAGCAACCCTATTACAAGCCTGCGGCGCCCGCTACCGACAACTACATGCAACAGCCTGAACCCCCCCGTAGCGATGGGCATATGTACTTGCGCAGTGGTCAGCGCCTCGCCTACAGTGGGCATTATGTGTATTCGGTAGACGAGAATGGCCAGCGCCGGTCGCTTCCCGATGGCAACTATACCACCAAAAATGGGGTGGAGATCATGGTGCGCGGTGGCCGTAAGATCATCGCGTCTAACTAAAATTCCCATAGTATCAAAAAAAGCCTGACATTTAGCCCCGGATTGCTTAGTCTGTACCCCCTTTAACCAGATCACCGGGGTTTTCGAGTGAGTCATACGCCACTACTGGATAGGGTTCGTTTTCCGTCCGATATGCGTGATTTTACGCAGGAGCAGCTTGAGCAGCTGGCCAGCGAAGTGCGCCGTGCAACCATTGATTCGGTGTCCGTAACCGGCGGACATCTTGGCGCTGGTCTCGGCGTGGTGGAGCTTACCGTGGCGCTGCATCATGTGTTCAACACACCGCACGACAAACTGATCTGGGATGTCGGCCACCAGTGCTATCCGCACAAGATCCTTACCGGGCGGCGTGACCAGATGGAAACACTGCGCAAGCCCGGTGGCCTCTCCGGGTTTTGCAAACGTAGTGAAAGCCAGTATGATGCATTTGGTGCCGGGCACAGTTCCACATCCATTTCCGCCGGGCTGGGCATGGCGGTCGCGCGGGACAAGGCCGGTCAGGATCACGAGGTCATCGCTGTCATTGGCGATGGCGCCATGAGTGCAGGCATGGCTTTTGAGGCGCTTAATAATGCCGGCAGCCTTGATACGCGCCTGATCGTAATACTGAACGACAACGATATGTCGATCGCGCCGCCGGTCGGAGCCATGAGCGCGTATCTGGCGCGCCTGCTATCGTCGCACCCGTACCATACGTTCCGCCATATCGGTAAGATGGTGGCCAGTAAATTCCCCGAACCGCTGCAGCGACTGGCAAAAAAAGCCGAGCATGCGGCGCGCAACCTTGCGGTCGGCGGCACGCTGTTTGAGCAGCTGGGTTTTTATTATGTCGGGCCGGTAGACGGGCATAACCTTTCACACCTGTTGCCTGTACTCAAGAACATCAAGGAAGAAAAAGATTCCGGCCCCATACTGTTGCATGTGGTGACACAAAAAGGCTATGGCTATGCACCCGCCGAAGCATCAGACGATAAATACCACGGCGTATCCAGCTTCGACGTGCAAACCGGCAAACAGAACAAGGGTAAGGCTGCTGCGCCAAGCTATACCAAAGTATTTGCCGATAGCCTCATAAAAGAAGCCGAAACGGACGACAGGATTATTGCCATCACTGCGGCGATGCCGTCCGGTACCGGGTTGGACACATTCGCCGAACGTTTTCCTGACCGCACCTACGATGTCGGTATTGCAGAACAGCACGCCGTTACATTTGCTGCCGGACTAGCAGCCGAAGGATATAAACCCTTCTGCGCAATCTATTCCACTTTCCTGCAACGCGCGTACGATCAGGTGGTACATGATGTGGCCATACAAAACCTGCCGGTGCGTTTTGCCCTAGACCGCGCCGGGCTGGTGGGTGCCGACGGGCCGACCCATGCCGGATCATTCGATATAACGTATCTGGCAACATTGCCGAATTTTGTGGTGATGGCTGCAGCCGATGAAGCCGAGCTGGTGCACATGATTGCAACCTGCGCTGCGTATGATGCCGGCCCGAGCGCAGTGCGCTACCCACGCGGCGAAGGGGTAGGGCTGGAGTTGCCCGAAAAAGGTGTGCCGCTGGAGATCGGCAAGGGGCGGATAATACGCTCAAGTAGCGAAGCGGTAGCGCAAAAAAGAGTCGCATTGCTGTCACTGGGCACGCGTTTGGCCGAATGCATGAAGGCAGCAGAAGAGCTCAATGCTACTGTGGCAGATGCACGTTTTGCCAAACCGCTGGATGAAACTCTGGTGCGTCATCTACTGCACGATCACGCGCTGGTCATCACGGTGGAAGAAGGCAGCGTAGGCGGGTTCGGTTCGCACGTCATGCAGTTTGCCGCCACCCAAGGGTTGGATGCTGCCAAGCTGTTGCCGCTTTGTTTGCCGGATCGTTTCATCGAACACGGTAAGCCCGAAGCCATGTATGATGAGGCTGGCCTGAATGCTGCCCAGATCGTAAAAACTGCCCTGAAACGCTTGCAAATCACCCCGGTGCTGGTCAAGAAATCAAGCTAATCACCTGAATTTTTATATTTTTATTCTATGTTCTCCCTTCACAAAACCTTCATACGGGTGGGGTGCCATTTATGATAGACTGTAAGTGCAAAAGGATAAGAATGTGACACGCATACGGCATAGAAAACAGCAGTTAAGCGATTTCGATAAAGAAAAGCACCGGGTATTCAACCAGCTGGTTTCCGAGCGTACCATGCAGACCACAGAATATGGCCGTGCCATTCTGACAGGAGTGGCGATTGCCGTTGCCGCATTTATACTTCCCATTGCTACCGCCTGGCCATTGCTGACTTTTGGTACAGCATTCGCAGTTGGTAACGTTTTGAGCGGAATGGGCCGCAACAAAAAGATCAATGAATCGAAATCGCAGATCGAAGGTATTTTCCGGGCCGAGCACGCTATTAGCGAAGACATACAGCACGGCATGACGATCTCGGTGGCAGAGCAACCTCAGCCCGACCATAAATCATTTGCCGATCGCGTGAGCGAATCCCGGCAATCACCCAGCTTGCAGCGCTAAACCATATGCGCTATGACAGGCGCATGGAAAACCTCATCGTAACAAACAATATCCTGTATTTCCGAAACAAGGAATTTCGCTGCGCGATCGGCCGTAGTGGCGTTGCCCCAAAGCACAGCGAAGGCGATGGCACCACACCGCTGGGCACCTTTTCCTTGCGTGAATGCTGGTACCGTGCCGACAAGCTGGATATGCCGGAAACCCAGCTACCGCTGCGCGTCATCAACCCCAACGATGGCTGGTGCGATGATCCGGCCAGCCTGGAATACAACCAGCATGTCACATTGCCGTATCAGCCGTCGCACGAGAAATTATGGCGCGACGACGCCACCTACGACATCATCGTTCCCATTGGCTATAATGACGCGCCGATATTGCCGGGGCAGGGCAGTGCCATATTCTTCCATATTGCCAAGCCCGACTACGGCCCTACCGAAGGCTGTGTAGCGGTTTCCATGACGGATATGCTGGAAATACTGCCGCACCTTAGCGTGGCCAGTTGCATTACGGTGCGGGCAGAATAGGCTTGCAGTTTGGGCCTTGTGGGGCTAGTTTCCCGGCATATTGCTGAAAAGGAAGGAAACCCATGTCCAAACACGCGAGCACCGCCATGAGCCAATCATTTTCCGATTATAAAGTAGCCGATATCAAACTGGCCGATTGGGGCCGCAAGGAGATCTCCCTGGCGGAAACCGAAATGCCCGGCCTGATGGCGATCCGCGAGGAATATAAAGCCAGCCAGCCGCTGAAAGGCGCGCGCGTGGTGGGCTGTCTGCATATGACCATACAGACCGCGGTGTTGATCGAAACCCTTACCGCGCTGGGCGCCGAGGTGCGCTGGAGCAGCTGCAATATTTATTCCACGCAGGATCAGGCAGCAGCAGCGATTGCGGCCAGTGGCGTGCCGGTGTTCGCATGGAAAGGCGAGACCGAAGAAGAATACGATTGGTGCATCGAGCAGACCATTCAAGGACCGAATGGCTGGGTGCCCAACATGATCCTCGATGACGGCGGCGACCTGACCAAGATCATGCATGATAAATATCCCCAACTGCTGAAGGATGTTAAAGGCCTGTCGGAAGAAACCACCACCGGCGTTCTGCGCCTGCACGAAATGGTGAAGGCAGGCACACTGAAAGTTCCGGCGTTCGACGTGAACAGTTCTGTGACAAAATCAAAGTTCGATAACCTGTACGGTTGCCGCGAATCGCTGCCGGATGGCATCAAACGTGCCACCGACGTGATGCTGGCAGGCAAGGTCGCTGTGGTATGCGGATTTGGCGACGTAGGTAAAGGTTGCGCTTCTGCGCTGAAGAATCAGGGCTCGCGTGTAGTCGTGACCGAGATCGACCCGATCTGTGCGCTGCAGGCCGCCATGGAAGGCTACGAAGTGGTGACCATGGAAGACGCTGCCCCGGTTGGCGACATCTTCGTGACCGCAACTGGAAACAAGGACGTGATCACGCTGGAGCACATGCGCAGCATGAAAGACCGTGCCATCGTGTGCAATATCGGCCATTTCGACAGCGAGATACAGATCGCGGCGCTGAAGAACATGAAATGGACCGAGATCAAGCCGCAGGTAGATGAAGTGCAGTTCCCCGATGGCAAACGCCTGATCGTACTGGCCAAAGGTCGCCTGGTGAACTTAGGTTGTGCCACCGGCCATCCCAGCTTCGTGATGAGCACCAGCTTCTCCAACCAGGTGCTGGCGCAGATCGAATTGTGGAAGAACCACTCCAAGTACCAGAACAAAGTGTACGTGCTGCCGAAGCATCTGGATGAGAAAGTAGCCGCGTTGCACCTTGATAAGCTGGGTGCAAAACTCACCGTGCTTACCAAAGAGCAGGCCGATTATATCGGTGTGAGCCAGCAGGGCCCGTTCAAGCCGGACGCGTACCGCTACTAACGCTTCGCTCGTTTTACCCCCAAGCAATTTCATGTCATCATCACTAAGAAGATGACAGCGGTTTGCTTTTGTTTTACAACGGGGTTAAATAAAAACAAACGAGCTATGACAGAAAACAAACCACAGGCCAGCCCTTTAAAGGCCGCTATGGAAGCGGTTTCTGGTTTGTTTACCCCGCAGACTTCAGGTGCCGGGGATCGTCAGCAGCAGCGCATCGACCAGCTGACGCAGGAAAATGAGAAACTCAAAAACGACCTGAGAAATCTTTCCACCATTCTGAACATGGCGCCGTATCCTATCTGGCAACACGACGACCAGCTTAACTTACGTTTTTATAACCTGTCCTACACCGAGGCGGTAGAAGACGTGGTGCAGAAAACCGAGAGCAGCCAGCCCCCCGAACTCGACCAGAAAATGAAACCCATGGTCAAGCGCGCCATGGAAACGGGCGATCCGATCAATGAACGCCGCCATATCATTGTAGGCGGTGAGCGCCGCCTGTATGATATCAGCGAGTTTCCTCTGCCGATGGAGAAAATGTCGGTGGGCTTTGCGCTCGACATGTCGGAGATCGAGGAACTAAAGGCTGACCTTGCGCGGCACGTGTCGGCGCAGGCCGACCTGCTGGAAAGCTCGGCATCGGCCATGGCCATCTACGGCAAGGATATGCGCCTGAAGTCGTTCAATTACGCGTTTGTGTCGCTGTGGAAGCTGGAAGAGTCGTGGCTGGGCACGCATCCTACCTACGGCGAAATACTGGAGATATTGCGTGACAAGCGCAAACTGCCGGAGCAAGCCAACTTCCAGCAGTTCAAGCAGCAGCAGATGAAGCTGTTCACTGACCTTTTAGAGCCGCGCGAGGAATTCTACCACCTGCCGGATGGCACAAGCCTGCGCGTGATCGCCATTCCGCACGCACTGGGCGGTATTCTGTTCGCCTACGAGGATATGACCGACCGACTGGCGCTTGAGCGTTCCTATAACACGCTCATCGCCGTGCAGCGCGAAACACTCGACCATCTGCACGAAGGTGTGGCAGTGTTCGGTGAGGACGGTAGGCTGAAGCTGTACAACCCTATTTATCTCAGCTTGTGGAACATCGACACCGAGTTTGCTGCCAGCGAACCGCATGTGACCGACATCGTGGAGCGCAACAAGGCACTGTTCGTGCATGAGGACTGGGATTCGTTCAAGAAAGAACATATCTCACACATTCAGGTGCGTGAAATGCGCTCGCGCACGCTGGAGCGTACCGACGGCAAGGTGATCGACTGGCGCAAAATACCGTTGCCCGATGGCGCGACGCTCATCACCTACATGGATATCACCGACTCCACGCTGGTGGAGCGCAGCCTGCGCGAACGTAACGAAGCGCTTCAGGAGGCCGATAAGCTCAAAACGCAATTCCTTGCCAACGTATCGTATGAACTGCGTTCGCCGCTGACATCCATTTCCGGCTTCTCCGAAATGCTGGGGCAGGAATATTTCGGCACGCTGTCGGAAAAGCAGAAAGAATATGTCGAAGGCATCCACCAGTCATCCATCCGCCTGATGCAGATCATCAATGATATTCTCGATCTGGCGAGCATTGAGGCCGGGTACATGCGCCTCGAGGTGCAGACCTTTGATATCTACACCATGATGCAATCGGTACTGTCGCTCATTCAGGAACGTGTAAAAGAGCACCATATTTCCGTATCGTTCGATTGCAGCGAGGATATTGGTGAACTGACCGGCGACGAAACCCGCATCAAGCAGGCGTTGTTCAACCTGGTATCCAACGCCATCAAATACTCCGAGCCGGGCAACACCATCACGCTGGGCGCGCGCGAGGAGAACATGGACAATATTGTGCTGTGGGTGGCCGATGAGGGACAGGGCATCCCCGAAGAGGAGCATCAGGCGGTGTTCGAGAAATTCTACAAAGGTAAGATGCCTGAAGCCGGAAGATCAAAGTCCGCCAAGCGCTCGGGCACCGGGCTGGGGCTTTCCATCGTGAAGAATTTCATCCAGCTGCATGGCGGCCGGGTCGAACTGGATTCGAAAGTGGGCAGGGGGGCCAAGTTCTCGTGCTACCTGCAACGGCATAACCCCGCGCTGAAAAAAGACGATAGCGCGCCCAGCCAGCGTAGCGCCTGATGGAGAAACAATACATACTCACCTTGTCTTGCCGCGACGTGCGCGGTATCGTGGCAGCGGTCAGCGGATTCCTTGCCGATCATCAGGGCTTCGTCATCGAATCGGCACAGTTTGGTGACGCCACTACCGGGCGGTTCTTCATGCGGGTGGATTTCACGCTGGATGCCGATGATAAGGGCCATGACGCCTTTGCCCCGGCATTTGAAAAAGAAGTGGCAAAGCCGTTTGCCATGGAGTGGCAGTTGCACGACAAGCATATAAAAACGCGCACGCTGGTGATGGTGTCCAAAGAAGGCCACTGCTTGAACGACCTGTTGTACCGCCATGCCACCGGCCAGTTGCCGATCGATATTGCGGCCATTGTGTCCAACCATCCGGACTGGAAAAAAGTAGCCAGCTGGCATGAGATACCATTTTATCACCTGCCCATCGAGGGTGATAAGGCCGGGCAAGAGGCACAGCTGCTGGACATCATCGACCAGCAGGATATCGGGTTGGTGGTGCTGGCGCGCTACATGCAGATATTATCGGCAAACCTGTGCGGAAAGCTGGCGGGCCGCGCCATCAATATACACCATTCGTTCCTGCCGGGCTTCAAGGGCGCGAGCCCATACAAGCAGGCGTTCGACCGTGGGGTGAAACTGATCGGGGCGACCGCGCATTTCGTGACCACCGACCTTGACGAAGGCCCCATCATCGAGCAGGAAGTGACACGGGTAGACCACTCGCACAGCGTGGCCGATATGGTGGCCATTGGCCGTGACACCGAATGCATGGTGCTGTCACGCGCTGTGAAATACTACGCCGAACACCGCGTGCTGCTGGGCGGCGATAAGACGGTGGTGTTTCGGTGAAGCTTAGGTTATAAAAAAGTATATTCTTATACACTTGGGGTTGTTTATGGCATATGATGATTTGGAAATGAATGAGCGCAGGCGCAGAATCATTGCAAATGCATTAGATGTGGCGCTGGATCATGTAGGGGTTTCAGGAGGTAGCAGCTTTGACAAGACGCATCGTCTGCTTATTGATTGCGTGAAGGATGCTGGCTATAGAAGAAGCTCAAGAAACCAACAGATTAATTTGTTGGAAATTGCATTACATGCAAGTGGACTGAGCGTCCCTTCTTTGTTCTTTCGAATGGCAAAAATGATAGCGGAGGCGATTGACCGTGATGATCCCGAGATGGGGGGAAGTGCAGCGCGGTTAAAACCAAAGCCAACTCCTCCAACCGATACTTCAAGGCCTTATAAGGATAGTTACGAGCGTAGCGAGGAAAGTTTCTTGGGCAGGTTGTTCGGGCGGAAAAAAGAAGATTCCTACTTGGATAGATAAATTTACACGCCGTGGCCGCCTGTTCCACGTGCTGCCATTGCTATCGATGTGATGCCGGCAACCGTGATGCCCAAACCGGCGGCTAACTTCAGCAGCCTGTCAGATGCCGTAACGGGTTGAAGTGTAATTAATGTTTCCCCATCAGGGCCTGCTTCTGCTTTATGTTTTACATTGCTGGTTGCAACCGAGTACATGGTGCTGAGGCCCATAATCACCCCAACAAAACCCAGCGCAGATTCGGCAGCGGTAATACCTATGCGCGCATTTTCGCTTTTAGTTGCCAGCCACTTTTCATGGCGTTCAAACATATTACTGAAATTGCGCTTCAGGAAGCCGGACTTTTCTTCCACTTCTTCTGTTGCCTTCTTTCCTATGCCGCGCCAGGCAGTCTTGCCTTTTTCCAGCAGCGTTTCTGCCTGCTGCGTAGCTTGAGTCAGTTCATCTTTTACAAAATTCCGTGCATGGTCGATATTGTCATAAGAAAAGTTTCGTCCGGGAAATTTCTGCTGCAACTGTGCTAATGCCGCTCGCACTTTTTGTTCATCATTTGCGTGTAATCGCTTTGTAACGCTAACGAGTTCACCGATGCGATCTGCTGCATTTTTAGCTTCTTCTGCCGATTGCACAATATTACGTTCTGCCCGTATAGCGGAATATTCCAGTCCTTGCTTTTCGGCATTATTCGCTCGAGTGATCTTATCACCTAGCTCAGCCAATCCTTCTGCAAGGGTCTGTTCGCCGCCGCTATTTACAGGAACAGCCTTGCGGATACGGCTGTTTACCGTCTGGGCTCTTTTTATGAGGTCTTCAATGGCTTTATTCATGTAAACACTACAGCACTCAATTTTACCCTGACATAATAACATGTTATCAGGCTACAGGATGTTACAATACCATGAAGGCAGAATTTATAAAATAATAATTATATTACAGCGGTTTATTTTTTTTGGTTCCGGCCGGGTGTACCCACGGCCTGCAATGAACCATCCTGCCAGCCTTCGGGTTTGTGGCTCGTCAGTATGCCATCATGCACCAGGATTTCGGAAATTTCGCGTATCTGCGGCAGGTCGGTATCGTCGATCAGTATCCACGCGTTTGGCGCGGCCAGCGACAGGGCATTATAAGTATCAGCCTTACAGCAATCGAGCGAATGGCCACCGTCGATATGGATGACATCATAGCACAGCTGTGGGTTATAGGCCCGCAGTTGCGGCAGGATCATCATGGAGTTGCCGGAATGATAGCGCACCCGCTCGCCGAATGTGTCTTTAAGAAATTGTATCGCCGGGGAGGTGTAGCGGTGCTTGAACAGGTCAATGCCATGATAGACGATCTCCGGATTGTTATGCAGCACCCACAGCGCGCTGTGACCGGCATTGATGCCGATCTCCAGCAGGTGTGTGCGTCCCCGGCAGCAGGCCAGCAGGTTCTGCCGTTTCTTTTCGAACCGATCAGATAGCTTCGCATGGGGGAAGCTGGCATCGTGATGTTCGTAGAACAGGTTGCCTTCTACTGGCTCACCGCAAGCGGCTACCAGTTGGTTCAGCTTATACAGCCGATCCACGAACCATTGGTCAGGGGTCATGCCACCATGATCAGTGCGTGATCACACCTTCGGCATCGCCCGGTTTTACCGATGCAACCGGCTCCGGCGGAGTCCATTCAATGCGTTCGGGCATGCGCACCAGCGCGTTCTTCAGCACTTCGTCGACCGTAGCCACCGGAATGATCTCCAGCCCGCTTTTCACATTGGCCGGAATCTCTTCTAGGTCTTTTACGTTACCTTGCGGGATGAGCACAGTAGTGATGCCGCCACGCAGTGCTGCCAGTAGTTTCTCTTTCAGGCCGCCGATCTCCAGTACGCGGCCACGCAACGTGACCTCGCCGGTCATAGCGACGTTCTTCTTCACCGGAATGCCGGTGAGTACGGAAACAATGGCGGTGGTCATGGCGATACCGGCGGACGGGCCGTCCTTGGGCGTGGCGCCTTCGGGCACGTGCACGTGGATGTCCTTTTGCTGGAACACCGGCGGGATAACGCCGAAATCAAGCGAGCGCGAGCGCACATAGGCGATCGCTGCCTGTACGGATTCCTGCATCACATCCCCCAGCTTGCCAGTGATGCTGGTTTTGCCTTTACCCGGCATGGTGACTGCTTCGATGGCCAGCAGCTCGCCGCCTACCTCGGTCCATGCGAGGCCGGTGACAATACCCACAAGGTCATCCGCTTCGATCTCGCCGAAGGTGAACTTGCGTACCCCGGCGTATTTGCCGAGGTTCTTTGCAGTGATGTCGATCTTTTTCTTATTTTCAAGCAGTATCTCTTTCACCGATTTACGGGCAAGATTTGCGATCTCACGTTCCATGTTACGCACACCCGCTTCGCGGGTGTAATAGCGGATAATGTCGCGCAGCGCATCTTCCGACACCGACCAATCGCCTTTTTTCAGGCCGTGCGCCTTCATCTGCTTGGGTATCAGGTGGCGTTTGGCAATATGCACTTTTTCATCTTCGGTATAGCCGGGGATGCGGATAACCT
>JBFWQQ010000005.1:0-49003 GCA_050249355.1 Alphaproteobacteria bacterium
ATACCGCTTGCTTACCATCGCCAGTGAACTGAATCTGGCCTCGGCACAGATCGCCATGGCCCGCCAGTTGGCCACGCAGGATCAACGCCTTGATTTCGCGCGTTACCCGATACCGGCATGGCAGCCGCACAGTGGATTTCGTATAGACCCCGCCCTGATTTATGCCATGGCGCGTCAGGAATCCGGTTTCCGTAATGATGCGGTCAGCCATGCCGGCGCCACAGGCGTGATGCAACTAATGCCGCAAACCGCATCGCTGATGAAAACGCAGGTATTGAAAAAAACCCACGATTCATCCGCCCGGCTTAACCACGACAATGAGGCCACCGCCAACGTGACCCTTGGCCAGGGATATATTGAACACCTGCTGGATGTGCCGCTGGTGGAAAATAACCTGTTATACCTGCTTACAGCATACAACGCCGGGCCGGGCCGCTTGCAGCAGTGGAAAAAGAATATCATGTACCATAACGATCCGTTGCTGTTTTTAGAAAGCATACCGTTTGGAGAAACGCGCAGTTATGTACAGCAGGTGATGACAAACTACTGGATTTACTCCGAGATCATCGGTATCCCGACCCAGTCGCGGCAGGCGCTGCTAAAAAACCAGTGGCCGGATTACGAGCCACCCGCAACACCGGTTGCCACACTTCGCGTAGCACAAGCCGGTTGATATGGAATCGCCAAGCCTGAAGTTTGAAGCAGGATTTGGCGAGATCATCGCAGGCATAGACGAAGCCGGGCGCGGCCCGTGGGCCGGGCCGGTAGTGGCTTCCGCCGTGATACTCAACCGGCAGTGCGTGCCCGAAGGCTTGCACGATTCCAAAAAACTTACGGCCGCCCGCCGTAATGCGCTGTTCGTAGATATCAATCGAACCTGCCATGTGGGTATCGGCATCGCCAGCGCGGAAGAGATCGACGAGATCAACATCCTGCAAGCCACCTTCCTCGCCATGCAGCGCGCCTACAAAGACCTCGGCTTTACGCCAGACATCGCGCTGGTTGATGGCAACCACACGCCCAAGCTACCCTGCCCGGCACAATACGTCATCGGTGGTGACGCACGCTGCCCTTCTATCGCAGCCGCCAGCATCATCGCCAAGGTCACGCGCGATGGTATCATGGCCGAGCTGGGTCGCCAATTTCCGCAATATGGCTGGGAACGCAATGCCGGTTACGGTACCGCGCAACATATCAAAGCGCTGGCGGAATATGGCGTAACGCCGTATCACCGGCGCAGTTACAAACCGGTGAAGGCCTATCTCAACAAAGCACTGGTCGCCCATGGAGCATAAACCGCGTAGACGTTCCCTGTTTCCGAAAACGTTGGATGAGTGCATCCAGCCGGTCACGCGGCCTGCATTCGCGCAAAAAGGATTAGCAGGCAGCCGCATCATCAGCGACTGGCAAAAGATCGCAGGGCCTCATATGGCCAGCCACTGCACACCACAGAAAGTTTCTTTCCCACGCGATAAAACCACCGAGGGCACGCTGACCATTGCGGTAGAGCCTGGCTTTGCACCACAACTGCAGCATATGCAGCCGCTGCTGCTCGAAAAGCTAGCGGTGTATTTCGGCTACAGGGCGATCGACCGCATACGCATCAGCCATACGCTGGCACCTGCAGTAAAACCTACAGCGCCACGCCCGGAAAAAAAATCCGACCGACATGGCATCACCACCCTACCGAATGACCTGCTGGACACTGTTGAGGATGTGGAATTACAAGCCGCCCTGCAATCGTTCGCCACTACTCTGAAACGCGATCCCTTGTAGGTCGGTCAAATAAGAACGGCACTTCATCCGGGGTGTAACGATACGCCCGTAAATATGGCAGCTTTGTCATCGCCAACTGGTAGTCCCACACGACTTCGCCCGATGGCGTGATCTCAAACACATTGTTTTGCAGTGACGAACTCACAAGTATATTTTTATTGTTCAAGTGTTGTGCAGCACCGGAATAAGCAGTGTTGAACGGTTTTTCTTCACTACCTATAAAATTCCATACCGTCTTTCCTGTTTCAGGATCAATAATAAGAATACGACTATATTGCTTTTTAGTGTTTTTATGCCCTTGATTATCGAACAGCATTATAGTGCCGTCGGGCAGAAAGCTGGCATCGTGCTGCATTCTCCACGGCCCATGCATTGCCCATACTACCGTTTCTTTGTTCATATCCAATACCGCCAGCATACCGGGTTCGCGTAATGACACCAATACCTGACCAGCTTCAAACATGGGGAATTTATCAGCTATTTCCGGCTCCAGTTTCATGACCGAATTGGCATGCACCCAATCCCATCTCCTTGAACTGCTATCACCATCCCTGAACAAGGCCATTCCATAACCAGAGCTTATTAATGCACCTATAATTGAAACCTTATTAATAAGCTTACCATCCGCATTCAATCGTACAACCTCGTCGACCAATGCAGGGATTTTTAACTCTTGATACCCCTCAGGCGCACTATTAATAAGGTGTTGTGACAAGCCATAAATCTCACCATTGTTATTATCCACGTATAGTGCATGGTGTGCATTCTCATCAAATGTCCATATTACTTTTGAATTTATATCCAGCTTTACCATACCCGCCCCATAAGGGGTGATTCCAGCACCGTGCAATACAATTAAAAGTGACCCGTCCGGATACGCCCGCGCGGCGCGCACATCAACGGGCATACTATTGCTTTTAACATGCTGAGGGTCCGGCCAGATGCTTTTGAAGTCAACATTCCACCTATGCACAAGACGCCCCCTCATATCCACCAGATCAATGACCTTGGGCGATTTGTCTATAATCAACGTAAATCCAAATAACGCCTTTTGCTTGTTCCACATCACGGTGGGTTTGCGATCAATCTCATTGGTTGGAGCGCTCTGCATTTCGCCTTGCTCATACAGGCTTACATTCGCCTGTTCATCCCATGCGTTCATACCTTCGGCTGCGTTCTTAATGTAGTTTGCCGGCGGCAATTCAAAATGCAGCATCAGCGCACCTAATACATAAATTAGAAATGCAAATGATAAATAATATAATATGCGCAGCAGCTTATTGAGCATGGAGGAATTCATATGAGTGTTTTTTATCAGTAAGCGCTACCAAATGAATCTCGCATAAGCAAGGCAGAAAGTAATTGAGAAGCGCTGACAGGCTTGGTATGTAAGATGCCTGTGGAATGAATAAAAAACTCAAGGAGAGTGTCATGAGCCAAGTAGTGTTATCTTTGTTAGTGGGCGTATTTGTTATAGCCGGTTTGCCGGGCGCGCAAGCTGCCGCCATGTCGGATAAACCCAAAAGCGATGCCATAACCGAAGATCACAAAGAACCAGACCTGAAGGTGACCAAGGGAAGCGGCGGAAAGTCCACCTCGTACCTGGTAAAAGATGCCCCCCTGCCCAGCGACCACGTGATGGGCAAAGAAACCGCCCCGATTGTGATATTGGAGTATGCCTCGCTGTCATGCCCGCATTGCGCCCATTTTTCCTCCGCCGTATTGCCGGAAATCAAAAAGAATTACATCGATACCGGCCGCGCAAAATACATTCTCCGCCAGTTTCCCCTGAATGAACCGGCACTTAAGGGCGCCATGCTGCTCGACTGCATAGGCGAACAGAACCACGATCAGTATTATATTTTTTCCCATGTGTTGTTCGATGCCCAGAACAAATGGGCTTTTGATGGCAATTTCATGGAAGGGCTGGAAACCATTGCCACGGTGGGCGGCCTGAGCAAAGGCCAGTTTGCCAGCTGCGTGAACAGCACCGATCGTGAAATGAAGGTGTTGCAAGCCAAGAAAACTGCCACCGAAGAACTCGCCATCCCGCATACACCCTACTTCTTCATCGATGGCGAAGTGTACGGCGGCGCGCCCAATTACGAGGAAATGGCGGCCTTTATCGACAAGCGCATGAAATTAAGGGCACAATAGCCATTATCCCGCTTGACAGGGGGGTATGTAGTCCATACATTGCCCACGCCTGAAAGGAAAAACCATGGCAGATCCACATGATACGCCGCCTTCACTGGACGAGCTACAGAAGCGGATTGACGCCTTGGAACCGGATAAGGATTCGCCGGTAAAAGACTCACCGGGTGCGGCCTACAGTAAAGGTATGCGCATGGGGGTGGATTTGCTGGCGGGTGCAGGCGTTGGACTGGTCATGGGATATTACATCGATGAAGCAGCCGGCACCGCACCAGCCTTCCTGATCTTGTTCTTCTTTTTGGGTTTTGCCGCCGGAGTGCGGAATATATTGCGTAACGTAGACAAGGTATAAGACCCGTTCATGTCCGATTCACACAGCCCACTCGCTCAGTTTGAAGTACACCCTATTCTGCCATTGCAACTGGGTGCATACGACATCAGCTTCACCAACGCCTCATTATGGATGGTTGCAGCTATCTGCACCATATCCACGCGGGTGTATATTGGTGCAAGCCGCCGTCAGCTGGTGCCGGGCCGCTGGCAGGCAGGCGCCGAGATGATGGTGGATTTCGTCGGCAACATGATTACCGATAACGCCGGTAAAGCAGGCATGAAATATTTCCCGTTCATTTTCACGCTGTTCATGTTCGTGTTATTTGCCAACCTGCTGGGCATGATCCCCGGCTCGTTCACCGTAACCAGCCACATCATCGTAACCTTTGCACTGGCTGCGTTCATATTTGTAGCCGTTACACTCATTGGCTTCATCAATCACGGGGCGCATTTTCTGTCATTGTTCCTGCCGGCTGGCACCCCATGGTGGATGATGCCGTTGATGATCGTGATCGAACTGGTATCCTATATGGCACGCCCGGTCAGCCTGTCTATTCGTCTGGCTGCAAACATGCTGGCGGGACACCTGCTGCTGAAGATCGTTGCCGGTTTCGTAATGATCGGAGCGCTGGGCATATTTCCGTTCGCTTTTCTATTGATATTTACAGGTTTTGAGATATTCATTGCATGCCTGCAGGCATACATATTTGCCCTGCTAACCTGCATCTATCTCAATGACGCATTACACTTACACTAACCACTTGAAAGGAAATTAATACAATGGAAGAACTCGCTGCAACCCCTGAAGCTACCATCCTGCTGGGTAAATACATCGGCGCAGGCCTCGCTACCTTCGGTATGCTGGGTGCTGCTATCGGCGTAGGTATCATCTTCGCTGCTGCCCTGAACGGCATTGCCCGCAACCCGTCCAAGGAAGGCTCCATTAAAGGTTTCGCCCTGCTGGGCATGGCGCTGGCTGAATTCATGGGCCTACTGGCATTCGTAGTAGCTATCCTTGTTCTGTACGTAGTGAAGTCGTAACGAAGGATAACCAATGCCTCAACTTGATCCTACCTGGTTTGCATCGCAGCTGTTCTGGCTGCTGGTCACCTTCGTGGTTCTGTATGTCGTGATGTCTAAGCTGGTTCTGCCACCGCTGCTGGATGTGATGAGCCTGCGCAAGGACACAATGGAGTCCGATCTTGGCGCAGCGCAAACCATGAAGACGCAAGCCGAGGATGCTAAGGCACAGTACGAAAAAGCACTGACCGAGGCGCGTGCGCGTTCGCAGGCGGTGATGGATGAGGCGATGAAGGCACACAAAGCGCAGGCCGAAGCGGCTACGCGCGCTATGGATGCACAGGTTTCTGCTAAGCTCCGCGAAGCAGAAACCCGCATCCGCGCTAAAAAGGATGAGTTGAAGGCAAATTTAGGCCCGGTAGCTACCGAATTAAGCCAGAGCATCGCCAGCAAGCTCACAAACAGCCACGATAATGACAAACCCAATAAGGTACGGTCACTCGCAAAAGGAAACGGATAATGGACATGGAAATGCTGCATAACCCTATGTTCTGGGTGTCATTGTCATTCGTTATGTTCATGGCATTCGCATTATTGAAGTTTTCCGGGACTTTCGTCGGAAGTCTGGATAAGCGCTCTGCACGCATACGGCAGGAACTGGAAGAAGCCAAGCGCTTGCGTATGGAAGCAGAAGCGGTGCTGGCTGATTACAAACAGAAGCAGGCCCGTTACCTCAAAGAAGCCGAGGACATGCTGGCCAAATCCCGTGTCGATGCGGCAGAGTATGCCCGTCAAGCAGAACGCGATCTGCAGGCATCGCTCGATACCCGCATGAAGCAAGCGGTCGAAAAGATCGCACAGGAAGAAGCCAACGCCATCGAGGAAGTGCGCAACCATGTGGTGGATATTTCACTCGCTGCCGCCCGCTCCATTATCATTGAGCATATGGGTAACATATCGCAAGATGAACTGACCAAGATCGTTATCAGCGATATCGGGCGTAAGGTTCACTAATCCGGTTAACGTTTTTTCAACCCATTTTTGTTTTTTATAAAAAAACAGATGGGGTACGTTATGCGGAATTATTCTTCCCTCTGCGCGTTGTTGTACCCATTTCTGGGTGCCTGCCCCGCCTTCGCCGGTGCGTGGACGCAGCCCGAAGGCCGCATGCAGGCCATTTTTAATCACTGGTATTATCATGCCGATGAACGCTTCAGCAACAGCGGACAGAATAGCAACCAGCTCACCTACCAGAAATTCGACATCAATCCCTATTTTGAATACGGCCTGACCGACAGCATCACACTGGGCACCAACCTTTCACTCCAACGCGTCCATCAGAAAGTGGCGGATGGCAGCTGGGCCAACTGGGGTGTCGGCGACAGCGAATTCTTCGCCCGTTTCAAACTATGGCAACAGGATGGCTGGGCTATTTCCGCCGAACCACTGGTAAAGCTCCCATCGCCCGGTTCCCTGCTCGACCAGCCGCCGATCGGTAGCGACAACGCCGACGCCGCCATGAAACTAGCAGGCGGTTACGGTTTCGACGCATTCGGCTACAGCCACTATATCAGCGGCGACGTGCAATACCGCTACCGCTTCGGCGATCCAGAGAACCAGCTGCGTTTCGAGTTTACCGCCGGCATGCATGTTGCCCCCCAATGGGAACTGATGCCGCAGCTGTTGATCGTGCAACGCACAAAGGATCCAGCAGTGGCCGCTTTTACACAAACCTCGGCAGACGATTATAACCTAACCAAGTTGCAGATTTCGGCTGTCTATCATTACCGCGATGATGTAGCATTTCAGCTGGGAGCCTTCAGCCACATCGACGGCAAGAACGTAAGCGGCGGCGAAGGCGCTCTTTTTGCCGTGTGGACGGAGTTCTGATGGAACCGCAGCCTATAGGCCAGATCCTATTGGAGGATGGCCTGATAAAGAACGAGCAGCTTACGCATGCCCTGGCACTGCAAAAGCGTCAGGGCGGCAGGCTCGGTGATATTCTGGTGGCGGAAGGCGCGATCAATTATCACAAGCTCTACCAGGCACTGGCCGCGCATTACGAAATACCGTACACCGACCTGCTGAAAAACCCGCCGGACACTCGCCTGCTTGATCCCCGCCTTGCCCAGACCTACATAAAGATGCGCTGCATACCGTGGAAGAAAGAAAACGCTCGTACCGTCATCGCCACCTCTGAGCTTAACGATGAAGTGCTGCACTTCTGCCGCAGCATCGTAAAGGGGCAAATGGAGTTTGTATTCACTTCACCGTTCGACATTCGGCGCGCTGTTGAATCTTCGTATGCAAAAGAAATGGAATTGCACAGTCGGCTGTGGTTGTGGAGCAAGGATCCCGAGGCTTCCGCGCGCCAGACTCTGTTCCCGCGCCAGCGCGTGGTGCTGTACGGCATACTTGGTTTATCGCTCTTGTCGCTGTTGCTTTTCCCGCTGAAGTTCGGTCTGGCATTCTTCGCGTTCTGCCACATCGCTTATGCTATCACCATGCTGTTCAAGCAATTCGTTTTTTCGCACGGGGCCACCTGCACCACCGAATGGACATGGGAGAAAAAACTAGGCAACCTGGATGACCGCGATCTTCCGGTCTATACCATCCTGCTACCCATGTACCGCGAGACAGAGAGCCTGAAAAGCCTGATGAAATGCATGCAGCGTTTCGACTACCCGGCCAGCAAGCTCGATATCAAGCTGGTGCTGGAATCCGACGATAAGGAAACGCTGGCTTCCGCCATTGCATTGAAACTGCGCTATCAATTCGACATCATCCGCGTGCCGTCGGGCGGGCCACGAACCAAACCACGCGCCTGCAACTACGCGCTGCAGTTTGCACGCGGTGAACTGGTGACTATTTTCGATGCCGACGACCGGCCCGACCCGCTGCAGCTGAAGAAAGCGGTGGCCGCGTTTGCCAGCCTTTCGCCGGATGTGGTGTGCCTGCAGGCGCGCCTGAATTATTTCAATGCCAACGACAATATGCTCACGCGATTTTTCTCGCTGGAATATTCCATCCTGTTCCACTTCATGCTGTACGGTTTGCAGCGCCTTGGCATGCCGATACCGCTGGGTGGAACCAGCAACCACATATCGCTGGCGCGCCTGAAGGAGCTGGGCGAGTGGGATCCATACAATGTCACCGAAGATGCCGACCTGGGAGCACGCCTTGCCGCACGCGGGCTAAAAACCGCTATGCTGGATTCTTATACCATGGAAGAAGCGCCGAACCGCGTATGGCCGTGGATCAAGCAGCGCAGCCGCTGGGTAAAAGGCTACATGCAGACATGGCTGGTGCACATGCGCCACCCGGCCCGGTTTTACCGGCAGGTAGGTTTACGCGGCTTTATCGGTTTCCAGTGCTTTATCGGCCTGCCCTGCTTTACCTTTCTTACCGCCCCACTGGTGTGGGGGCTAGCCATCGCATGGCTGGCCAGCATGCCACCGGAAAGTAGCATAAGCGTGCCTGCATGGCTGGTATGGCTGACCGCGATAAACATGGTGATCAACATCTTTACGCACTGGTATCAGGCATTCTATTGCGCATGGCAATACCGGGTGCATGTGGGCGCCATCAGCCTGGCCGCCCTGCTCTACCCGTTCTATATGGTACTGCATTCCGTCGCCAGCTACCGGGCGCTATGGCAACTTGCTGTAAATCCTCACTTTTGGGACAAAACTGCGCATGGCGTTTCCAAAGCACTCAAACTAGCCCCAGCGCGCTGAAAAAACGCGCTTAAATAGTTGACAGGGGCTGCTATTGACGTTAAAAAGCGTGCTTCAAACAAAAGGATAAGACCGATGAAAGTGCTGAGCTCTTTAAAATCCGCCAAGAAGCGTGACAAAAATTGCCGTCTGGTGCGCCGCAAAGGCCGTATCTATGTGATCAACAAACGCAACCCGCGCTTCAAAGCACGCCAAGGCTGATGTTGCCGGCCTTCTTAGGCCTTAATTTACCAGTACGTGAATTTCAGGGTAGGCACCGGATGTAGGTTCGGTCTGCCAGCGTATTCGCTCCAGAGCCACACCATTGATGCGGATGCCTTCCACTACTGCGCGCAGGTATGCACGGATATACTGCGATGGGGTGTTTTCCGGAACATACGCCACCACAGTATACTGCACGTCCGGTTTTGCTGTTTCAGCTGCCTGCACCGCTGTATTGAGCGCTTTGGCAAAATAGACACGCGGTTCGTTGTAGCGAATGATCAGCAGCGGTTTGTCCACCGAAACAGCATCATGTGAACCCAGTTGGGCCTGTGCTGCCTGCAACGGTGCCGCGAATGCCATGAAAACTGTTAAAAATACTGCCGGGGTGGTACGCATATAAGCTCCGTGATGATTTGTTGAAAGGCACGATAAATCAGGCCAGAAGCGCAGTCAATATCCTGCTGATAAAATCCTTGTTTTTTTTAGGACATTTGCTATTTTCACCGCCTCTTTAGAGGCAACGGTCCCGTAGCTCAGCTGGATAGAGCATTTGACTACGAATCAAAAGGTCGGGCGTTCGAATCGCTCCGGGACCGCCATTTACAGAACGCCCCTATCAGCCCTGCTTTGCCAGCATCCACAGGGCCATAGCGATCATCATCAGGTTCTCGATCAGAGATATCAACCCCAGCGGCACGTTGCTGCCGCCGCCCACACAGGCGCATTTGAGTTCGCGCTTATCAATATACACCGCCTTTACCACCGACACCGCGCCCACAGTCCCGATGAAAAGAGCCGCCGGAGCGGCCAGCCATGTCATCCAGCCACCAAGCATCAGAATACCAGCGCCGGTTTCCACGAATGGGTATATATAGGCATAACGCACCCAGCGCCGCGCCAGCAGGTCGTAGCCAAGAAACTGGTTGGTAAAGGAATACAAATCACGCAGCTTCATGATACCCAACACGCACATACTGAAGGCAATGAACAGCTCCAGCGTACCCACCAGCTGGAATTTACCTGCCATTGCAGTCGCCGCCGATACCGCCATCAACAAGCTGGTGGCGAATATAGCAATCACCGGCTGGTAGCTGGCACCCTCCTGTTTGAATGTGGCTTTTCCGAAATGATTTGCCAGATCGCCAAAGCCGCCAATGCGCTGGCCACCGATAAAAGTCTGCGGTGTGGATTTTACGTCATTCTCCTGCTTGAACGCATCGGTTTCCTCGCGGGTTCTGAGGTGGTGGTCTTCCACCGCATAGCCCTCGTGCTCCAGCAAATCTTTTGATTTGATGCCATATGGGCATATATGCTCATCTGTGACCATGCGATATAGTATTGCAGTCTTGGCCATAACATCTCCATACGTGATCATGCATACAGCAAATAAATTTTCACTACGACAGTAGTAAAGTTATTTTCCTTTTAATGTATCGCCTCTGAAGTTATGATACATGGGCACAACGGCTATGAATGAGGGTGATATGGCGCATAAGAATCTGTATATTGCAGCGGCAGGCGCCCTTGGTATCATTGTTGCCCTCGCGCTGTTCAGCCACTCACAGCAAACGCCTAAGCCTGCCGTGCAGCAGCCACAGGCCGCTAAGCCGCAAGCAGAAAAAGCCCAAAGCAGGCATCATCCGCCGCTGGTCAAAAAAGCGGAATCCAGCAAGAAAAAACGCCGCAAAGCGCGCGGCAAGCGTAAAATGACACTGAAGCGTTGGAACAATATGACACCAGAGCAACAAAACACCTACAGACGCAACAACCCCAAAGCCACACTGCCCCCAAAACCCGTCAGCCAGCCTGCAACCACTACGGCTCCGTCCCAATAAGCGTATCGTCACCGGGACGCATTTCCGCTACGTGCAGAACCTAAGGAGTAATGAGTCGTGCCCTTAAAGGTTACGCTCTAATTCTTCAGCGTCTGGATCGGGTTTCTTTTTCTTGTGCTTGCTGCGGGCGATGCTGTTGAGCAACTCCACACCAATGGAGAAGGCAAACGCCACATAAATGTAGCCTTTGGGAACGTCTACACCCATGCCTTCGGCCACCAGCACCGTGCCGATCATAAGGATGAACGCCAGCGCAAGCATCTTGAAGGTGGGATATTCGCGCAGCAAGCGGGCAATACTGCCCGATGCCACCAGCATCACGACCATGGATACCACCACCGCTGCCACCATGATCCATAGATTGTCGGCGATACCGATCGCGGTCATGATCGAGTCGAATGAAAACACAAAATCAATGATCACGATCTGAATAATCGCACCACCGAACGTCGCCTTGGCAACGATCTTGCGTTTTTCTTCCAGACCGCCAAGGTCTGCATGTATTTCCAGCGTACTCTTGCCGATCAGGAAAAACCCGCCGGCTATCAGCAGCAGGTCGCGGAACGAAAACGGATGTTCCATGATGGAAAATAACGGATCGGTCAGTTGCATGATCCACGATAGCGATGCCAGCATGGCCACACGTATGCCCAGCGCTAGCGCGAGGCCTATCACGCGGGCTTTGGTTCGGTATGTCGCAGGCAGCTTTTCTGCCACCAATGCAATAAAAATCAGGTTGTCTATACCCAGCACGATCTCGAGCAGGCTGAGCGTTAAAAAGCTTATGAGTAACTCTGTTTCCATGCGCAGTGTGTTACCATACACTATAAATCTCTGCAACAGGTTTTATATTGGTTTCTCAAAATGTTGCAACATGAACACATCATTAAATTTATTTAACTCGGTTTGTTGCAATAACCCTGATATAAATAACCATACGTTATCACACACAGGAGCTGTCATATGAAATTCACCCGTACCCTGATCGTGCTTGCCTGCACTACCGCTATACCTGCCACGGCCAGCGCAGTAAGCCCGGATGACCATGCCGACAAGGCCGTGGTATCCGATCATGTTTCCGACAAAGCGCTCGATCATGGCGACGATCACTCGCGTATCCATGATGGTGTTGTCGATAAAGGTAAGCACGTGGATGAAAAATCCGAAAAATTTAACCGCCGTAAGGCCCGCCGGGAAGCAATCAAGGAAAAATATGAGAATGCCAGCGAAGAAGAACGCGCGGAGATGAAGCAGCGTTATAACAAACGCAAGGCCCGCCGTGAGGCGATCAAAGAAAAATACGAAAACGCCAGCGAGGAAGAGCGCGCGGAGATGAAAGAACGTCGCGAGAAGCGCATGGAGCACCGCGAGAAATTCCGCGAGGAAATGGAAGACGCTACTCCTGAAGAACGCGAAGCCATGAAGGATAAGATTCGCAAGAACCGTACAAAACGCACAGAACACCGTGTGCGCGCGCATGAAGATGAGTAACTAAGGAAATTCCCCTTTAAAGCCCGGTCTTTCAGGCCGGGCTTTTTGTTTTGCGCAGGCGCTCCCAGTATTGCAGGCGCTTTTCTATTTCCCGTTCAAATCCCCGCTGCACCGGATGGTAATACTTTGCCCGCTCCATACCGTCAGGAAAATAATTCTGGCCGGAGAACCCATCCTCTTCATTATGGTCATAGGCATAATCCTTACCATAGCCAATATCCTTCATCAGGCTGGTGGGGGCATTAAGAATATGCAGCGGTGGCATCAGAGAGCCGTGGATATCGGCATCGCGCCGCGACGCTGCAAAAGCGGTATATACAGCGTTGGATTTGGGCGCGGTCGCGAGATATATCACCGACTGGGCGATAGCCAGTTCACCTTCAGGCGAACCCAGAAAATCGTATGCATCCTTGGATGCGTTGGCCTGCACCAGCGCCTGTGGATCGGCCATACCAATATCTTCTACCGCAAAGCGCACCAGCCGTCGTGCGATGTAAAGCGGATTTTCCCCACCGGCCAGCATACGAGCCAGCCAGTAGAGTGACGCATCCACATCCGAGCCACGCAGGCTCTTGTGCAGCGCACTAATCAGGTTGTAATGCGCTTCCTGGTTCTTGTCGTATATTGGGGCTCGCTTCTGCAGGTAGGCGGTCAGTTGTTGCGGTATCATCGGCTGTTTGGCCTGATAGGAAAATAATATCTCACAGAAGTTCAGCAAGGCGCGGCCATCCCCATCGGCCATAGCGATCAGCGTGTCCTTCGCTTCACCGGTCAGGGGCAACGCTTTGCCAGTATGCTTTTCCGCGCGCTGGATAAGCCGTTGCATAGAAGCTGCATCCAGACGGTTCAATACCAACACCTGCATACGCGACAGCAGCGCCGCGTTCACCTCAAAGGACGGATTTTCCGTGGTCGCACCGATCAGCACGATGGTCCCATCTTCGACCACCGGCAGGAATGTATCTTGCTGTGCTCGGTTGAAACGGTGGATCTCATCGACGAATACCAGCGTGTTCTTGCCCATCTCGGCCTGCTGGCGCGCGCGTTCGAATATCGGTTTAAGCGCTGCCACACCGGATGCCACCGCCGATACCGCTTCGAATTGATAATCGCCCTGCCGGGCCAGTATACGCGCCAGCGTGGTCTTACCGCTGCCAGGCGGCCCCCACAGCAGCAGCGAGGTAAGCTTGCCCGATGCGATCATCTGCTGCAGCATGTGTCCTTTATCCAGCAGGTGTTCCTGCCCTACCACTTCAGCAAGCGACTTTGGGCGTAGCTGGTCAGCCAGCGGCACCGATGGCTTGCCCTGACGCGCAAACAGGCCGGTCATGATTCATCTTTCATTATAGTACGCATCTGCGGACGGTCTTTCACAGACAGCCATAAAAACGCCGCCGGCAGGCTGACTAGGACATTCAGGATACCCAGCTGCAACGATATCGCCACCGCTGCCGTACCGGCTACGCCAACCAGCGCAAGCAACTGTACCATCACCGCCTCACGTACCCCCCAACCGGCAATGGATATAGGCATGGTGATAACCAGCATCACCAGCGGCATCAATGCAATGCATTCGATCAGCGACAGTTCAACGCCCATTCCTTGTGCCAGCACAAACGTGCATAGGCCATAGAACACATGCGATAACGTGGCAAAGATGAGCGACAGGGCCGACATGACCGGTTTGTTGATCAGCAGGCGCATGCAGTTAAAAAAATAGCGTAGCAGCTTGATCGTCTTGATATGCTCGAAACGTTCCAACGCATGATCGACCTGAATGATGAGAAAGCAGCCGATCATGGCCAGCAGTATAAACCCGAAAAATAACATCCACGGATCGAAATCAATGATGCCCGAAAGCACCGGCAACATACACAGCAGGAGAAACATCACACCGGTCAATGCCAGTAGCCGGTCGATGATGATGGAATTAACCGTAAGTCCAAGCGGTATCCTGTCGCTACGGGTGATCCATATGCGCACCACATCACCACCGATGGTGCCAGGCAGGCAATTACTGAAGAACACGCTGATATAATAGATCCGAAAAGCCTCAGTGAACGGCATCACCCGGCTGCCATGCTCCGAAAGTGCAGCGAGGATAAAGCGCCAGCGCAACGCGCCAAGCAAGATCTGCCCCATCATGCAGCCAGCTGCCAATGTGATAAACAGAAGGCTCTGTTCGCTGAGCATCTGCTTGAAACTGTCCCAGTTCACATCACGGAACGCCAGCCAGAATGCAGTCAATGTCAGCAATACCTTAAGTGTGATACTTACAAAAGGCGAAATTTTACGCGGCGTTTTGGGCAGGGCTGGCATTGTTTTCGGCGCTGGACTGCGGGCTGGTTTGTGCAGAATTTAAACCATCATCCGCATCCTCTTGTCCAGTATTTTCGCCGGGATCACTGATACGAAAGCTGAGCAAGCTAAGCAAGTCCGATGATAATTGCTGGGTCTGTGCCAGCACCGATGCACCTATATTCACCTGCACCTGCTGCAGGGCAAAATCGATACTGACCTCTTCTACATCAATGTTTTCCAGTGATTCACGCGCCTGTCCCAGCCCGGTCAATGTGGTACGCACATTGGATTCTGCAGTTAGCAAACGGGTGCGTATCCCATTATTATCGCCGATGGCGGTTTCAATGATTTCCTGCGCCGCGGCGATCTGGCTTTCGGCAGTGGCTGCATCCGGCTGCGATGAGATATCCGGCAACGAACCCGAGAATAAGCCGCTGGTGCTGGCATCAGGTATGGCAAGCGTGATCAGGTCATCCTCATCGCCGCCCACGCGGATTGTTTCGCCATCAAAATCCCCGTTCAACAATACACGGCCATCAAATGTCGTGTCGGCAGCTATCGTATCGATCTGCGTCAGGATATCCGTCAGCTGCTGCTGCCCGAACGCACGCTCTGCATCCGGCTGCGATAAGCTGTTTGCAGCGGCTGCCAGCGTGGCGGCTTCGGCAAGCAGACCTTGTATTTCTGTTAGTGCGGTGCTGGCCACGCTTACCAACGTGTCATTGAAAGCGACATTCCGCGATGATTGTTCCAGCTCTACGATCTGTGCACGCAGCCGCAGCGATGCCGTCACCGATGCCGGATCATTACCGTCGCCGATATTGCGGCGGCCGCTGGAAAGTTCCCCTGCTGTGTTGGCACGCTGGTTGCCGACCAGCCCGAACTCTTGCCGGGCAGTGGCAAAGTACGCAGGTGAATTGATCGGTATGGTGGATACCATAACGCACGCCTGTATCGTCACGCCGTTGCCCATACCTGGGTCCAGCCATGATTGCACACGCGGTCACCTACATGATGTGCCGTTCCGTTGCTGCCACAACAGCCTGTGCAGGCAATAGAATAAACACGCCGCCTGCATGGCAGCACTTATAAGGCTAGCAAAAAAAATTTAGGAAAATCTTAATCTTAGCTAAAAAGCACCAGATTTTTTGCAACAGGCTGTTTTTCAGTGGTTTTTTTGTATACCGGCGTCATATCCAGCCAGCATAAAACCCGCCTGGCACCCTCGTAAACACTGGTTTCCGCCAGCGGCATATGAACCAGCGCATCCCATTCCAGGCCAAATTCCTTGGCGGTCTGGTTCAGGCTGCGGGCCTGCGGTGTTGATACCAGTGCCACCATGTAGCCCGCCTTTTTTGCCACCGCATGCTGCAGCAATTCACGGCATATTTCACGCGTCACCTGCTGTTCATGCAGATCAGGCAGCACACTCAGGCCAGACACTTCCACAATACGAACACTATTCAGGGGTAGTTGGGGAAATAGCACGGAAATATCACAACCTTCGCGCTCCATAGGCAATTTCTTATCCTCGCCCGGTTCACGGAATGTAAGCTGGGCGCCTGCCACGCAATGGTTGTTGCGGCGGCCCACCACTATTTCGCCCTGCACATTGTTATTGGCTGCAACCGGTGTACCCTGACCAGCAATGAACATCGAATCGCACAGCAGCGCATACTGGTGCAGCAGGCCCGCGTCTTCACTCACCTCATAGGTCACATCAGCCATTCTGTAGGCCGGGCGTGAAAAACGCTGCCGTAAAGATACTTCAGACAGCTCACCTGAGCGCACCGATACCGGTTTTAGCAGCATATTCTCGATCATCATACTCACGTATTCCCCTTTGAGTAATTCAGGCTCAGAGCCCATTTGCATCATTAGTTAATTTTTCGTTAACAAAGCATTTTTCTTTTGTATTTGCAAGCGCTAAATTAAGCCCATAATCACATCTTACCATAGAGTATCCAATTACAATTCCATATATGGTACACTGTTTTACTCGCACCGCAATAAGATGAATTGCTCTGCTAACCATCGGCAATATTTGCCTATCTTATCCACAGCCAGCATTCTTCCTGTGGATAACTCAACTTCTTATTGATTATGGATGCCACCCCCCATATTTTGCGCGCGTATCTACAAAGTATAAAGGAGCAGCCTCGTGTGCGGCATTATTGGTATCACCGGCCCCCGGCAGGTCGCACCGTTGATTCTGGACGGCCTGAAACATCTGGAATATCGTGGCTATGATTCGGCCGGTATCGCCACCATAGAAAATAGCCGCATCCGCCGTGCACGCGCCGAAGGCAAGCTGGCAAACCTTGAAAGCGTCCTGAAGCAGGAATCGCTGGCCGGCACCTGCGGCATCGGCCATACGCGCTGGGCCACGCACGGAGCACCGAACGAAACCAACGCCCACCCCCATGCAACGGATAAAGTTGCGGTGGTACATAACGGTATCATCGAGAACTATCGTGACCTGCGCGATGAAATGACAAAAGCAGGCTACACTTTCTTCAGTCAGACCGACACCGAGGTGATCCCGGTACTCCTGACGCATTTCCTCAAAAAAGGACTGCAACCCAAAGACGCAATGGCAGAAACCCTGAAGAAACTGCACGGCGCTTTTGCATTGGCAGCCGTATTCACCGATCATCCCGGCCTTATCGCTGCTGCCCGTAAAGGCCCACCGCTGGCTATCGGTTATGGCGATAAGGAAATGTTCCTAGGTTCGGATGCCATTGCCCTGTCGCACCTGACCAACCGCATCAGCTATCTTGAAGATGGCGACTGGCTGATGATGACGCCACAGAACGTCACCATCTATGAAGAGAATGGCAAGGAAGTTAAACGTGCCACCGTGCAATCCGGCTATAATGGTACCTCCATGGGTAAAGGCAACTACCGCCATTACATGCAAAAAGAGATCATCGAGCAGCCCGGCGTGGTCGGCGAAGCGTTGAAACATTATTGCAACCCGGCCGATCTTTGCGTCAGCCTGCCTGACCTGCCGATCGACCTTAGCAGAGTCAAACGCGTACAGCTGATCGCCTGCGGAACTTCCTTTTATGCCGCACAAGTTGCCAAATACTGGATCGAATCGCTGGCACGCATTCCCACCGAGGTCGACATAGCCTCGGAATACCGCTACCGCGAGCCGGTACCGGATAAAGAAGGCATCACCATCGTCATATCCCAGTCCGGCGAAACCGCCGATACACTCGCGGTACTGCGCGAAGCAAAGAAAATACACCCGGTGCTTGCTATCGTGAACGTCCCCGAATCCACCATTGCCCGCGAGGCCGATGGGGTGCTCTACACTCATGCCGGGCCGGAGATCGGGGTAGCCTCCACTAAAGCCTTCACCACCCAGCTGGCCACACTGGCTGCCATCGCGGTCGCATTGGCAAAAACACGCGGCCATAAAGATGATAAAGCGCTCAGGGAACTTTGCCGCATGCTGCTGGAAGTCCCCTCGCTGATGGCGGAGATACTGAAGCTCGATGATGCTATCCGAATACTGGGACAAGAACTGATGAAAGCCAGCGACATGCTGTTCCTCGGTCGAGGCACCAGCTATGCCATTGCCATGGAAGGCGCGCTGAAGATGAAGGAGATATCGTACATCCACGCCGAAGCCTATGCCGCTGGCGAACTCAAACACGGCCCGATCGCCCTGATCGACGAGCATATGCCAGTGATCGTGCTCGCTCCTTCGGATGAGCTGTTCGACAAGACTATTTCCAACATGCAAGAGTCGGCAGCGCGCGGCGGACGTATTGTACTGATCAGCGATGCAAAAGGAATCAAGAAGGCTGGTGATATTGCGTTCGCCACTATCGCCATGCCGGAATGCCAGAGCTTTATTTCCCCCCTGCTCTATGCCTTGCCCATGCAGATGCTGGCCTACCATGTGGCGGTGCTCAAAGGGACCGATGTCGATCAGCCGCGCAACCTGGCCAAATCAGTTACGGTAGAGTAGAAAATGCCGGATACAGCACCGGCCACATCACCGCAAAGCCAAATGGCACGGTAAGGCGCACCGGTTCTTTAAACCCATTAAGCAGGAAGCACACCAGCCAAAGACCGGCAAACAGCACCAGGAATGTAGGCAGGTTAGCCTTTCCAACACAGATGCCCCCTGCGGAAAGCAGAAATGCAATGGTCGGCGGCACATAGATATGGCCAACTTTTTTGATTTTTCTGAAATTCAGCAGCACACCCAGCATCAGGCCATACAGCCCGGCTTCGACAAACCCGAATATGCTGCCATCCTGCAACGTGCGGAATATCATACCAAACACCAGTACCACCATCAGTACACTGGTCATTACCATATTTTCGTTCATTTCGATCGCCGCCAGCGTGATCAGGAATACCCCGATTCCCACCACCAGTACATATTGCTCGGCAAAGTTATATTGCAGGTACGTCAGCACGAACAGCAAGGCTACCAGCAATTCCGTCCATGTATGCGAAACCGGGAACGGCTGGCCGCAATAACGGCATTTATGGCGCAGCAGCACGGCCGATATCACCGGGAACAGGTCTTTGACCTTCAGCAAGGTACCGCAGTTTCCGCAATAGGGGGTTTTATCAAGCAACAAACGCCCACGCGGCAGGCGGTGCACCAGCGAGCAGGCGTAGTTTCCGGCAGCCAGACCCATTGCCACCGCCCAGATGCACCCCATTAGGATAAAATCGAATTGTTGCCCTGCAACCCCGGCCAGCATCAGTTGGTCACCAGCGCATTCGGGTCAACCAGCGCATCCAGATGCCGCCCCTGGAACAGTGCAATACCCAGCCCCTGACCGTATTCCACTGCACGTTCATCATCGCATCGGCACAGTATCACCCGGTTGCTGCCAGCCGCCTCGATCGAATCGGCCAGCTTCTGGTTACGGCTTTTTTGCAGGTCGGTCGCCGCATCGGCATTCCATTGCAGCTTGATCAGGTCGGCCCCCAGTTTGCCACGGTCGATCTGTGTAAAACTATCAATGTTCAGACCATCCAGACACAAACGGTAGCCCAGTTTCTGCACTTCGTCACGCGCCAGCATGAATGCAGTGATATCCGCAAACGCATCCAGCACCGGCACTTCGATCACCACCGATACTTTGGCCGAAGCAGGTATCACACTGTCCAGGTCAGCAAACCAGCTCGATAGCAGGGTTTCCACATTCAGGTTGAAACTTACCGGTGACCGGAAAAATTCGGAAGGATTCATCTGGATCAGCTTAATCATGCGCTGGTCAAGGATCTCCGTCACATACTTGAACAGCCAGCGGTTGCTGAAAAAATCAACATCGGCCTCCAGCACCCGTCGCAGGTGCGCGATATGGATATATACCTCATCAAATACCCGGCGAACATTATTGTTCTGTCCCATGGCACATACTGGCTGTCGGCGCCACACTTTCGAGTAGTCGGCACGCTTGAGCTCCTGCTCTACGCGTGACAGGCTGCTGCCGGAAAGCACCAGTTCTTTCGTAAGGGCGGGCTGTTGTGGCATGGCCACATGGGTCAGCACCGGCTCACGCTGCGGCGTGTTAACCGGTTTGCGCACAGAACGGGCCATTTTCTTAGACACCACCGTCGAAAATGCCTGCCACTGGGTAAATAAATTAAAAGTATCGCAAAAATCAGGGTTTTCCTGACCGTCATCGGTATAGGCCAGCGGATCATCCATGTAGAGGTAGCGCAACTGGAAAATAAGCTTGTTGAGAATATTCTCCTCAAGGTCATAGCATACCACCATGATGCCGTTGTCTGACAGCAGGTAAATGCCGCCATCGCGCTCTCTCAGCAGGTCATAGATCAGGTTGATGGCGATCTTGAACTGGTATTCGCTTTGGTACTGCTCGATAAGGGCGCCGAGATGGAAATGAATGGCCCGCCACCCGCTGGGGTCTTCCAGGTCATGAATGAATTCCATTAATTTAACTTCGGCGGACTTCGTAACCAGCTGCAGTGACATAGACTATTTCTGTTTTATACTCTTCACAACAAATGCCTCCAGCGACGAGGTGTCGGTGGTCAGCTTAGGTTCATCAATAGAACCGTTTAGCTGAACAAGCAAGGTTGGAATTGTATCGGCACTGATCGCAGGGAACTGGAACAGCATGGCCATATCCATTGTCCACGGCACCACGCTGATGTCCCCGGTCAGACTGCCGATGATCGTGCCGCTTTTCATGGTAATACCGGGACTGCGCAACACCCCGTTGGCGACGTTGATGTTACCGTCAACAGTCATGCGGGTACTGCCGTTCACCAATGCACGGTTCACGTTATTGAGCACATCGGCCGCAGTGCGCGACACCTTCACTGTATTCACCACGCCATCGAGGTTAAAGTTCTCAACCCGCACGCCGCGCCCGCTCATGACCATTTTTGCTTCGGCCTGCGACAGCCACGACAGGAAATTGACACCGGAGGTAGCCAGCTGGCCGCTGATGCTTGCCTTACCGGAAATATTACTATAGCCGGATAGGGAATTGATGAAATCCTCCAGCTCTATATTATACAGCGTAAAGCCGATGGACATGCCCGGCACCTTGCCCCCATACACTGTGCCGGCGATCTCGCATTTTCCACCCCAGTAATCGAAATTCACATTCTGAACTGCGAGCTGGCGGTTTGCCATGCTGGCGCGCGCTTTGATGCCGCGTAATACATTATCGCCATGGCGCAGCTCACCGATTGAAATGTCGAACACGCCATCCACCCCTTCCATCCAGCTCATATCGATAAGCTCTTCTGACCAGCGCTTGCTGTTGCTTTCGTTCTTTTTGGAATCGATGGAGTAGGTCACATCATCCACCGAGAAACTGGAAGGCTGATCACCACGCGCCGAAGGAGCTGCGGCAGGCAGTTCTGTTGCTGGATCGCTGACATTCTGCGCCAGTATTATTTCGCCATATGCTTGCGGCGATACGGTCATGATACTGCTGATCTCTTCTTCAGCCGTTTCTTCTTCGACCGGTTCTTCTTCAGTTTCCAGAGGCTGTTGTCCTGCATCGTCAGCCACTTCTTCCTTTTCTTCATTAACGACCGGGCTGAAATAATCGGTATCGAACTGGCTGGAGCTCAGCACCAGGTTCATATAGGGCCGCTGGTTCTGGACATTAAGCGTCAGGTTCATTTCCATCACATCTTCCGGATAGTAAAAACGCACGTTATAGATACCCAGTTCACCCTGCCGTGCGAACAGGCGCAGATATGCATTATCCCCACTGCGTTCCATGAATGTGAAGCGCTCGACATTGATCTTCAGATCAATGGTGGTTTCCAGCCGTTTGAGCCAGTTCAGATTGATGTTCTTGTCAAATTTCAAAAAGAAATCATCCTGCACATCGCTTTGCTGCTGCTCGCGCCAGCGATCGCGGAAGTAATCAAAATTAGTGTCCTGCAGGCGCACATCCGCCTCGATCCTTGGGTTCTGCGCGTCATAATATACTACCAAGCCACCGCCCAGCTGCAGCTGGTCAAAGCGCACATCGGCTTCGGAGAGGCGGATCTGGTCGTTCGATATATACATGTTGGAACGAATGAAGAATTCCTCAAAGCCCATGTCCGGCAGGTCTTTCACCGACTCATCGAAAATACTGAGCACCTCTTTAAGGCTCTTGCCTTCGGTTTCGATCGTGCCTTCAAAACGCATATTCCGCGTGGTCGCACTTTGCGACACCACACCGAACAGTGCCAGCGTCGATGCCCCCGGCAATTCGATGAACAGCTGGTTGATGGTCAGCGCCGCATCCACCATTTCCACACTGACCTGCACGTTCTCCCATATCTGCGTACCGATCTTCATTTTGTCAGATGTGAGTTCAAAATTCAGGTTAACATCTTCCGGCAATACGTTCTCATGCAGGCTCTCATCGATCACATAACGGTTGGTATCTTCCACCGTGAGCTGTTCCGAGATAGTGCGTATCAATGTCTGCCACTTACTGTAGTCCAGCTCATTGAAATGCATGCTGGAATCTATGTTGATTTCTTTATCGAAGGAAGCAGTCATCTGTCCGGCACCCTTGGAATCCAGCCCATCCAATTGCAGGTTTGTCAGCAGCACTTTGTTGCCATTTTGCTCCCAATCACCACTGAATTTAACCGGCAGAATGGCTTGCGATTCATCATCGCCTTTCGAGCCTTGCAGGAAATCTTCCAGCCCCGAGCGCTTCTTTGCGACCCGCATGGTGATCCAAGGATAAAGGTCCTTAATATCTACTTCCAGCTTGCCCCTGATATCCAGATTGTTGGCGGATATCCTTGCCGAACCGTCCAGCTTCACATAATTCTGCTGGTTGGTGTTCACATTGATTGAAAGCGGCACATAACCATCTTTTTTGGCCTCGTCCTTACCGCTCACCTGAAAATAGAAACGTTGTTCGTTAAAGGTCATATCGCCGGAAAAATCCGGGATGCCGCCGGTAATACCGTCTATGTTGATGTCGTATACGCGGATCTTACGGCCTGTCACATTGTTATGGTAGCGTATCGACCCCCCCACGATGTCGAGGTTCTTTCGTATATCGCCGGAGCTTTCCAGCAGTTCCAGCAATTCTTTTTCCATCCAGTCCCAGTAGATCACCCCGTCCTTGGCGCGTTCTATCTCCAGCGTGGGGTTCTTCATGGCTATCGAGGATATCTCCAGCTTATCGGAGAATAACGTGTCCATCTTCGGTGAGATAAGAAGCAGTTCTACCGTAAGCGCAGGAACCGGACGGCCATTATTCAGGTCGCGCAGCTCCACACCCGATACATAAATGGTAGGAACCGGCAGCAGCACCACATTCACACCACCCCGGATGTAGATATCGCGGCCCGTGCGCTCTTTTACCAGCTGCTTGATCTGCTGCTGGTAGTTCTTCATGTCCATCCGCCCCTGAAGCACCAGCGCCAGACCGAATATAAGTAGCATGGCCGCCGCAACCCATACTAGGAAACGGTAATTTACCGGAACGCGCGTTTTTTTGTTAATGAGTATATTAGGCAGCATGGTCTTTCATTTTTATTTTATGGGCACTTAGGGCAGTATAGATTACGTCGAAAAAGATAATTTTTTATAAATCTACTGGCGCACCATAAATACACCCTGTTCACCAAACATGTTGGCCCACAGTCCGCTGGAGCGGAAATGGTTAATTTCCCCCTGATGCGTGACATACAGGCGCTTTTCTATGGTTAATCCTAACTCCCTGCACAATAACACAAAATCCGTTATAGTGCAAAAGTGGATATTCGGGGTGTCGTACCATTGGTAACTTAGGGTTTTTGTCACCGGCATTCGCCCTTTGCAGGCGAGATACAGGCGGTTTTTCCAGTGGCCGAAGTTCGGCACCGATACGATGGCATGGCGGCCGATGCGCACCATCTGCTCCAGCACGTCGCGCGGGTTATTCAGCGCCTGCAGCGTCTGGCTGAGCACCACATAATCATATACCCCGGCGGGATAATGTTTCAGGTCGGTGTTGGCGTCGCCCTGGATCACCGAAAGTCCTTTAGAAATAGCCGCGTTCACGCCCGCAAGACCCAGCTCCATGCCGCGCACCTTCACTTCCTTATGCTCGCTAAGCCAGTGCATCAGGTCACCCTCCCCGCAACCTATGTCCAGCAACGTGCTGCGTGGTTGCACCAGTTCGGCGATCACGCGCAGGTCATGGCGCAACGGTGCTTTACCGGTCATGTGCTTACCCCACAACGTGCGGCTGACCCGTCGATGAAGCCACGCAATAACGCATCGAATCCCGGTATTTCAAGCAGGAAAGAATCATGCCCCCGTGTGCTTTCCACCTCGGTAAAACTGACATCGGCCGCCACCGAATTAAGCGCCCGCACCAGCTTGCGGCTTTCTTCGGTGGGGTATAGCCAGTCAGACGAAAACGATACTATGCAGAAGCGTAAGTATGTGCCGGCAAATACATCGCTCAGGCTACGTTTGTCACCCTCGGTAAGGTCAAAATAGCTGGCCGCGCGCGTCAGGTACAGGTAGGAGTTGGCATCAAATCGCTCCACAAAACTCTTGCCCTGATGGCGCAGATAGCTTTCCACGCTGAAGTCGGCGCCAAAGCCGTAGGTATAATCGTTACCCTTCTGCAGATCACGGCCAAACTTTTCCTGCAGCACCTGCTCGGAAAGGTAGGTCACATGCGCGGCCATACGCGCTACCGCCAGCCCCTTTTTAGGATATTTGCGCTCGGTCGCATAATCACCGCCGCACCAATCCGGATCGGCCATGATCGCCTGCCGCCCGATCTCATGGAAAGCGATATTCTGCGCACCCTGCCGGGCCGCCGTTGCGATGGCCGCCACCATTGACATACGATGCGGATAGCGCACTGCCCATTCGAGCGCCTGCATGCCTCCCATCGAGCCACCGATCACACCGAACAGCTTTTTGATTCCAAGATGATCCAGCAGTAAGGCCTGTGCCTGCACCATATCGCCGATGGTAATGACCGGCAGGGTCAGCCCGTAAGGCTGTCCGGTTTGCGGGTTGATGCTCTTTGGCCCGAACGAGCCCATGCATCCGCCGATGATGTTCGAGCAGATCACATAGTAGCGGTCGGTATTGATCGGTTTTCCGGGGCCGACCATACGATCCCACCAACCCGGCTTCCCGGTTACCGGGTGGGTACCGGTAACATATTGGTCGCCGGTCAACGCATGGCAGACGAGAATCGCGTTATCGCGTTTTTCGTTAAGTTTTCCGTAGGTTTGATAGGCTATCGGGATATCCGACACCGACACGCCGCATTCCAGCACCAGTGGCTTGTTTTTAGCCAGGCGTGCAATGATGCCGATCTCAACTTCCTGATAATCGGCGCCGAATGTGGATGCGGCAGTTTCAGACATACTGCCTGTTGTACTGCAAGTGGCTTTGTACAATCAATCAGAAGATGTGCCAAATCCTTGAATAGTATAGGGGGCTGTGATACCAGAGATGTCCAATCAACACACAGCCGCCGGTTTCCAGAACGCCATGAATAACCTTGAATATAAAGAACTTCCTCCCGACAAGGAGCAGCAACTGGAAAATTTCCGCAGGCAGATCGATGCGATCGACGACAGGCTGGTGGAGCTCCTGGTGCAGCGTATCGGCATTGTCCGGCAGGTTGGTGCTATGAAACGGGGTGTAAGTCCTGACCAGTGCCCGCTTCGTCCGGGGCGCGAAGCCGACATGGTGCGAGATATAGCCAAGCGTTTCGAGAATACGGATTTCTCACCGGCCGCCGCCGCCGCCATCTGGCGCCTGTTGATCGGTGCATCCACCGCCGTCGAGAACGAACTGGCGATATCGGTTTACACCCCGGAAAACGACGACACGCTGTACTGGCAGGCGCGCGAATATTTCGGGCCGTTTCTGAATGTCATACGACAGCCGCATGTAGCCCGCGTGATCGGCGATGTGATGGATAAGAAAGCCGCAGTCGGCCTGGTGCCGGAACTGCACAGCGCCGATACCACCCACTGGTGGACAAACCTGCTGGGCAGGGAGCCACATAAACCTTCGGTTTTTGCGCATGTGCCATTTGTGCATTACGATGTGCCGGGCCGCCGCAACGCAAACGCGCTGGCCATCGGCTACATCAAACCCGAAGCCACCGCCGAAGATATTTCGCTATGGGTGCTTGAAGCCGATGCCAACACCAGCCAGCACCGGTTGCAGACTGCATTCGCAGAATCCGACCTGGACGCACAATGGCTGAATATCCATTCGCTGCGCCCGGACAGCCGCCACCACCTGCTTAAGATCAACGGTTTCATTGACCACGACAACAAATCCATGCGCCGTCTGGCCGACCAACTCACCAGTGCGTTGCTGCAGGTGACCTGCCTCGGCTCCTATGCCGTACCGTTTACCTTGAAATTCAACCCCAACCGATAGAACTATCGCCATGAACCTTAAACCCGCGAACACTGAACGCTTACCCATTCCCAACGAAGGCATTATGGAGATCGCCCCATACAAGCCCGGAAAATCCCAGAGTAAACCGGGCGTGAAGGTGAGCAAGCTGTCATCGAACGAAAACCCACTCGGCCCCAGCCCGCTGGCCAGCAAGGCATTCGTGGAATCTGCCGGATCACTGCACCGTTATCCGGAAGGCGGAGCGCCACGCCTGTGTGCTGCCATTGGTGAAGTGTTTGGCCTCAAACCGGAACAAATCGTATGCGGCGCCGGTTCGGATGAACTGATAGGCCTGCTCATCCATGCCTATGCAAAGGCGGGGGATGATATTCTCATCAGCCGCCATGGCTTTCTGATGTACAAGATCTACGCGCAAGGCCGCGGCGTGGACACCATCTTCGCTCCGGAAACCGACCTACGCACCGATGTCGATGCCATGCTGGCCGCCCTCACCCCAAGAACCAAGCTGGTATTTGTCGCTAACCCGAACAACCCTACCGGCAGCTACATCAGCAAAACCGAGATGGACCGCCTGCATGCCGGCCTGCCGTCCGATGTATTACTGGTGATCGACGATGCCTACGCTGAGTATGTCGAAGAGCCGGACTACAGCACCGGCAGCGAAATGGTGGAATCAGCGCACAATGTGGTGATGCTGCGCACCTTCTCGAAAATATATGGCCTGTCGGCACTGCGACTTGGCTGGGCTTATGCGCCGCCGCATGTGGTGGACGTTCTGCACCGTGTACGCGGGCCATTTAATGTGTCCACCCCGGCCATAGAAGCCGGTATCGCTGCCGTGCGCGATGTGAAGTTCGTCGAAAAGACCCGCAGCTTCAACAACCAGTGGCTGGCATGGATGAGCAAAGAGATTGCGCAGCTCGGCCTGATCGCACACCCCAGCATCGCCAATTTCGTGCTGGTGGAATTTTCCGGCAGCGAGCAGGCGAAAGCAGCCAACGACTTCCTTATGGAGCGCGGACTGATCGTGCGTGAAGTGGGCGCGTACAACCTGCCATGTCACCTGCGCATCAGCATCGGGCTGGAAGGAGAAAACAAGGCGGTCATTGCAGCTCTGAAAGAATTCCTGTCTGCATGAGTATTGTGTTTGAGCGTATCACGATCATCGGCATGGGCCTGATCGGCAGTTCGATTGCGCGTGCAGCACGCAAATACAAGCTCGCCGACACGATCATAGGATACGACCATAATGCAGCCGCCCTGTCCTACGCCCACGAGCATGGGTTTATTGATGTTTCGGCCAGCGATGTGAAATCATCTGTCGCAGGCAGCAACCTGGTGGTGATGGCAACACCGCCGGCAGAATTTGAAACCATTACCATGATTATGGAACCGTCCTTGGCAGCCGGGTCGGTGGTGATGGATACCGCGTCGGTCAAACGCATGACCATGCAATCCATAGAATCGCACCTGCCTGCCCATTGCACATTCATCCCCGCTCACCCGATCGCAGGCAGCCAACACGCAGGTGTAAGCGCCGGACGTGCCGACCTGTTCGACCGTTGCCGTGTGATCGTGACACCGGATAAGCCGGTGGAAACGGCAGGCCTGAAGCTGGTCACCAGTTTCTGGCAGGGCATGGGTGCGCGGGTGGAAGCCATGCCTCCGGAAGTGCATGATATGATCTATGCGCACATCTCACACCTGCCGCACCTGCTGTCGTTTGCCGCCCGCAAGATCGTGGCTGAGGATGCGCTGAATTTTCCCCGGCTGCGCGATACTTTCCTGCGCATCGGTTATTCCGATCCGGCGCTGTGGGTCGAGCTGTTCTATATGAATAACGACAACATCATGCAGGCGCTGAACCGCTACATGGATGCCATTGCGCATATGCGTAAGGAACTTGCCGAAGGCCCGCACGATAGCCCCGGCGAGGGCAACGCCCTGCAGGCCACCAACGTTCTGTTCCCGCGTATCGCCGCCGCCTGCCTGATCACCACGGTCATGGAAGCCGAACAGACCACCGGCCTGCCGTTTGCGCGTTTCGCCGGGCCGGGTTTTGCCGATTTCACCAGCCCGGCTGCTGACGCACCGGATAACCACATCAGTGCCATCTCGGATAATTATGTCGAAGTGGAAAAGGCGTTGGATCAGTACCAGCGCCTGCTGAAGCGCTACACTATCATGCTCAAGGAAGAGCAATACAAGGAGCTGTATCAGGCGCTCACGCAGTAGCGGATCTTTTACCTGTGCCAATCAGTGCGCGTGCTGCCGCATGGTCGAGCACAAAGTGGTGGTATGGATGCCCCATGAAATGGGAGTCTGAGAATTCAGGATGTCCCCGCGCCAGTTCACCATAGAGCACCGCGCAACATCCGGTAGCTTTTGCACATTCCAGATCGATATCGCTATCGCCAACGAACCAGACATCCAGTCCGGCTTGCACCGGGCTATCTTTAAGCGCCAGCAGCACCGGGGCGGCGTGCGGCTTATCGTGATCGGCATCCTGCGAGCCGACCACCGCATCGAAATACTTGGCCCAGCCCAGCTTTTCGACCTCTTTACGCAGTGTGTCGCCCTTTTTGTTGCTCACTACCACATTATACAGACCCAGCGATTTGATATGCTTCAGCAATTCCTCGGAACCGGGCAATGGCGTCAGGCGATCCAGATGCATGGACTTGTAATTATTCTGGTAGGTAACGCCTGCTTCCTGCCAGTTCTCGCCGAACACTTCGGGGAACGAATCGCGCATGGATTTGCGCACACGCGCGCGCGTTTCGTCGAATGTCCATTCTTTCATGCCATAGGTGCGGAACGTGGAATTTATCGCCTCGTGGATGATCGGCCAGGTATCCACCAGCGTATTATCCCAGTCAAATATCACTGCCTTGGGGGCCGGTAGTATTACAGACATGCGATCCTTCTTCCCGTTTGTTCGTATACATGCTGGGCATAGACAGCCAACAGTTTTGAGGTGAACTCGCCGGGATTACCATTGCCAATGGGTTTGTCATCAATGGCTACTACCGGCAAAATATTAGCGCTGGTCGATGTCAGGAATGCTTCCTTGGCTTCCAGCGCCTCTTTAATCGTATAGGCGCGCTCTTCGATCTTCATGCCCGCTTTTTTTGCCAGCTTCAAAACAACATCGCGGGTGATCCCGCCCAGTATATGGGTATCCGCCGGATGCGTCACCAGCGTGCCGTCCTTGGTAAATATGTAGCTGTTCGACACCGCCCCTTCGGTCACGGTGTCACCTTTCAGCAGCCACGCTTCGCGGCATTTTTCGGCAGTTGCTTTTTGCTTTGCCAGCACGTTCGGCAGCAGTGCGATCGATTTGATATCGCGCCGTTCCCACCGGTGATCGGGATAAGTGATCACCTTCACGCCATTTCTGATCTCCGCTTCCTTGGGAAACTTGGCAGCACAGATGGTCATCACCAGCGAGGGTTTTGTTTGCTTGGGAAACGGGTGGTCGCGTCGCGCCACCCCGCGCGTCACCTGTATGTACAACCCGCCGTCATCACGGCTGTTGCGGCTGATCAGTTCGCGCATCACATGCTGCAGGGCAGCCTCACTCATCGGCGCCGGAATAGCCAGCTCTTTCAGGCTGCGCAGCAGGCGGCGGATGTGCGGCCCGGCATCCAGCATGCGACGGTTATAGAACGCGATATACTCATATACCCCGTCGGCAAACTGGTAGCCGCGGTCTTCGATATGCACCGCGCCTTCCCCATGCGGAAGATACCTGCCATTCACATATGCGATATGCGTCATTTAAAATCCTTCAATGTCCTTCAGGCCACGATTCAGGAACGGCCGTGCCTCGAACCCGAAATCCCTTTTCGCGTCGTCATGGAAAAATATCAGGTCGTCGTTCATACGATGTGCGATCTCGCCGTTTAAATGCTTACGCCGCGTACACAAGCCCCATACGCTGAGTATGAATGGCAAAAATGTCGTGCGCACGATACGCACACGTTTTTCGCATGCGGCAAATATCCGCTCCAGCATCTGGGTGTAGCTGAGAACCTCACCCCCGCTGATATTATAGGATTTACCATAGGTTTGCGGTTTGTCCAGTGCCAGCATGGCGGCTTTGGCCAGATCATCGGCATGTACCGGCTGACGGCGACCACTGGCCGGAGGATAGACCAGGAACACCCCGAACCGGTCGATACATTTGGCAACCGAGGTAATGCCCAGATCCAGGCCCACCCCATAGGTGAGTGTGGGCCGTAATATCGTCCACTGCAGGCCGCTATTTTCACATAGCCGGGCCACTTCCTCTTCGGCAGTTTGCAACTTACGCACAAAATTTTTCTCAAAACTATTACTCGACAGCGCCTTGCCGAAAATGGAAGTAGAACCAAAGGCGATGATGCGTTTTACTTCGGCATCCACCAGTTTGCCGATACTGGCGGGCAGCGTCCATAGCGGCGCGCAGTGTATCACAGCATCCACGATGTAGCCCTGCAGATCGAGTTCCTTATCGGTCAGGTCGCCCTGAATCCAGCGCAGATGCTCGTGATAATAGGGTATCGGTGTGGTACGCGTAATAGCCAGTACCGCCGCCCCACGCGCGATCAGGTGCTTGACCACACACAGCCCGGTCTGGCTGGTAGCGCCTGTCACCAGCACCGTGCGCCCATACAGGTCGCGGCTGTTCTGCAGGTCGGTCAGCCCGGATGCCAGCACCATCAGCCGCTTGGCGGGCACACTATGTGTCATGATCGAATGCGGCAGCAGCCACTCATGCATACGGTGGGTCAGCACCCGCCACGAGCACCGTATCATCAGCATCAGTTGCAGCATGAATAAAAACCCCGGTACGCAGTCGCCGCTGTAATGCTTACGGAAATAGCGCAGCAGGCCCTTGGATTCTTTCCATTGCTCTTTCGAGTAGTGCACCTTGCCGCTTTCCGGCTGCAGATGGGTAACGCAAACACCCGGCAGGTGTACGATCCTGGCGCCAGCCAGCCGGATGCGGTGGCACAGGTCATGATCCCATACACCGGCCAGTGATTCGTCCAGCCCACCCATGGCGATGTAATCCTGACGGCGGATACACATACACAAGTTGGAAACATATTCGCACGGCAACGGCGCCTCGGACTGCTCATCCGTGGCCATGTCACGCGCATGCACGCCAAATAACTCAGCGACCGCTATTTCAGGGGTCAGCGCCTTTTTACGGTAACTTTCCAATGATGCCCCATCAGCCGATACCACATTGCAACCGGCCAGCATCACACCGGATATACCGGTCATGCCGTTCATCATGCCTTGCAGTGCACCCGGTGCCAGCAGGCAATCCATACCCAGCAGCAACAGGTACTCGCCGGTTGCCTTATCCACTGCGATATTGAAAGCAGTGGCACGGTTCACCTTGCCTGCACCGGGCATGATCTTCAGCCGGGGCTCACTGAGCGCCATCTGCTGCAGGCGCGCGAGCAGGTTCGGCAGGTTGCCGGTGTCCACCACGATGATCTCAGCCAGCCCATCCTGCTGCAGCACGCTTTTTACTGATGCCAGCACCATATGGCTGGCGCGGCTGGACACCATCATGACGGTGCATGTAATCATTAGGCTTTTCCCCAGGACGCAGGCAATTTACAATAATCCTGCCAGCTTGGCTGGGCTTTATCACGGTCGGATATTAAAGGATCGACAATTGGCCAGTCGATGGCAAGATCGGGATCATCGAAACGGATGCCGCCCTCGCCCGCCGGGTTATATTCGGCCGTCACTTTATAGAGCATGTCGGCCGGTTCGTCACCCAGCACACAGAAACCATGGGCAAATCCCGACGGGATCCAGAACAGCATGCCATTCTCGCCGGAAAGTTCCACTGCGTGATACTGGCCGTAGGTCGCGGAATCAGGGCGGATGTCCACCGCCACATCCCACACGCAACCACGGATTACACCCACCAGTTTGCCCTGTGCGGGTGTATGCTGGTAGTGCAGGCCACGCATGATTCCCGGGGCCGAACGCGAATGGTTATCCTGAAAGAACGCGGCAGGCAGGCCTGCCTCTGCAAAGCGCCCGGCGTGGAAACGTTCGACAAAAAAACCGCGCCTATCCCCCTTCAGGTCGAGCTGAACGGTTTTGAGTCCCTGTATGTTGCAATCGTTTATCTTCATAGCTCTGCTTTATACATGCATTGAGTCCTTCCTGCCAATGCGGAAGATGTATTTTCAATTCATGGGCCGCCTTGCTGCAATCGAGGCGGGAATTTTGCGGTCGCGCCGCTGCCGTTTTGTATTCACTGGATGCGATGGGGTGAATGGTGGCGCAGCGTATGCGATCGTCCAGCGTGGACACACCGCTTAATATAGCGCTCGCAAACTCATACCATGTTGCCTCGCCACTATGGCACAGATGATAAAGCCCCGATGGGAAATCCGTACTGCTGACAGCAAACCGCAAACCGGAAAGTATCGCCTGCGCCAGCTGCGGCACATAGGTTGGTGCGCCGGTCTGGTCGTTCACTACGGATATAGCATCTTTCTCTAAAAACAGCCGCAGCATGGTGGTGTAGAAATTCTTTCCCTCGGCATCATAGAGCCAAGAGGTGCGGAATATCAGGTGATCACCGCCTGCCACCATCACAGCCTCCTCGCCCGCACGCTTGCTTTGGCCATACACGCCGAGCGGTGCGGTGGCATCGCGCTCTCGATGCGGTGCGTCCCCTCTGCCATCGAACACATAATCGGTAGATACATGGACCAGCGGCAGCGCACGCTCGACACACCATTCAGCCAGTTCATGCACTGCATAGGCGTTCACACGGAAGGCCAGTTCGCGCTCTTCTTCTGCCTTGTCTACCTGTGTGTAGGCCGCTGCATTGATGACGGCACTGAACGGCCTGTTGCGCACCACCCCCTCAAGCTGACTGATAAAATTTTCGGATGCAAAATCGGCTTCAGACTGCGCCACCACCACCACATCATTACCCAGCGCATCCACCAGTGCCCGGCTGAGCTGCCCGCCTTTTCCAAGAACCAGTATGGGATCGGTCATGATGCGTTGAATTCTTTTTCCAGCCGCTGCAGATATTTTCCATAAGGATTATTGCCGTACATTTCGCACAGCTTATGGAACTGCTTCAGGTCAATAAAGCCGCAGCGATAGGCAATCTCTTCAAGGCAGGCAATCTTGATACCCTGACGTTCCTCGATGATCTGCACGAACTGCGCCGCCGACATCAGCGAATCGGGCGTACCGGTGTCCAGCCACGCAACACCGCGGCCCATCACTTCCACTTTCAGTTTGCCGCGTTTTAAATATTCCTTGTTCACGTCAGTGATCTCGAGTTCACCGCGCGCCGAAGGCTTCAGGTTTTTCGATATATCCACCACATCGCTATCGTAGAAATACAGGCCGGTCAGCGCTAGCGAAGACTTTGGCTGCGCGGGTTTTTCCTCGATAGAAAGCACTTTGCCTTCCTTAGTCATTTCCACCACGCCATAGCGTTCGGGATCACTCACGGCATAAGCAAACACCAAACCGCCTTCTTTCAAAGTAGCTGCTTCTTGCAGCTGTTTCGCGAGCGACTGACCGTAGAAAATATTATCGCCCAGTATCAGGCACACCGGATCACCGCCCACGAAGCTATCCCCAATAATGAACGCCTGCGCAATACCTTCCGGCTTGGGCTGCTCACGGTATTCCAGCCGGATGCCCAGCTGCGAACCGTCACCCAGCAACTGTTGCATCATCGGCAGGTCGCGCGGCGTGGAGATGATGAGTATTTCCCGGATACCCGCCAGCATTATCAGCGACAGCGGGTAATAGAGCATCGGTTTATCGTATACCGGCAACACCTGTTTACTGATTGCCGAGGTCATGGGGGCCATACGCGTGCCCGAACCACCTGCCAGAATTATCGCTTTCATGACCTTCCCTTCATCATTTTGCACCAGTCCATATGGGCAAGATACCAGTCCACCGTAGTTGCCAGCCCCTGCTCCAGCGTATATTTTCGTGTGAATCCCAGTTCTTCTTGTACCTTAGAATCGTCGATCGCGTAGCGACGGTCATGGCCCAGCCGGTCGGTCACGAATGCGATCTGGTCGGCATAGCAGCCGCTGGCTTTGGGTTTTCGTTCATCCAGCAATGTGCATATGGATTGCACAAGGTCAATATTCTGTACCTCGGCATCACCACCAAAATCGTAGACCTCGCCCGGCTTACCTCTTTCCAGAGCCAGATGCACACCGGCGGCGTGGTCTTCCACCTGTATCCAGTCGCGCACGTTCTTGCCATCCCCATAGACCGGCAGGTTCTTGCCGCTTAGCGCGCACAATATCATGTTCGGGATCAGTTTTTCAGGGTGCTGGCGCGGGCCATAATTGTTGGTGCAATGTGTGGTAATCACCGGCAGGCCGAAGGTTTCGTGCCATGCACGCACCAGATGGTCGGCGGCCGCCTTAGATGCCGAGTATGGCGAGTTCGGCTTTATCTGCGAGGTTTCGGAGAATTTACCGGTCGGGCCTAGCGAGCCATACACCTCATCGGTAGATATTTGCAGGAAGCGGAAACGGCTTTGGTTATCACCATCAAGGCTTTTAAAATATTCCAGGCAGGTTTGCAGCAGGCGGAAGCTGCCCATGATATTGGTATCGATGAACGCCACCGGCCCGGTGATGGAATTATCGACATGCGACTCGGCGGCAAAATTCACCACATGGGTGATACGGTGCGAATTGAGCAGGTCGTTCACCAGCGCTGTGTCTGCAATATCGCCCTCTACCAGCTTATACCTATCACGGGGAACATGCTTCAGGTTATCTACATGCCCAGCGTAGGTCAGCTTGTCCAACACCACCACGGGAACCGACTTTGCCGCACATTGCTCAACGAATGTGCTGCCGATGAACCCGGCCCCGCCGGTAACAAGATAGGCCGGAGCTGTCATTGTACGTTAAAACGGATAGGTATACGAAATTCCAGCACATCTCCCGCCGGATAATTAGTAGGAGCGGCGGGTACCGGGTTGGCGCGCTTGATCATATCGATCGCCGCCTTATCGAGCGCCACGTGTCCGGTGCTGCGCTCCAACGTGTAATAGCGTACATTCCCGCGCCGGTCGATACGAATGCGCGCAACAGTTTCACCTTCCTGTCCAGCCTGCTTGGTTGTATCCGGGTAAACTTTAAATTTCTGGATCCACAGCGATATCTGCTGCTCATAGCGCGCAATAATCTTGGCGTCCTTGGCGCTGCTGTTGCCGGGCTGGCTGGCCTGTGCACTAAGATCCTGCACGCCAGACTTCTCTTTGGCATCGGTAGGTGGCGGCAAATCACGCACGAACTGGCGGGCAGCCACTTCCATCACCGGCGCGGCTGTTTTATTGCCTTCGCTGCGCATATCGAATTTATACAGCTTCTGCGGCTTGATATTCTTATCCAATGCTTCTTCCGGCTTATCCATTGCCTTGTCGATGGATTTGGTCAGGCTGGCTCCGCGCGCCGCTTCCTTCTCCTGATCCCGCACCAGCTTGGACAGCACATCTTCCACTTTGGTGTTGTTGTGCTTGCTGGGTTCGAGCAGCTTGATGTCCACCTCGGTCAGCGTATCCAGCTCTCCCAGCTTGATGTTGAGCGCACGTACCGGGATATTTATCACCTGCTGTTTTGGGCTGATATACCATATCGCATAACCCAGCACATGCAGCAGCAGCGCCGCGAACATGGCACCATACAGGTGCTGGCTGCCAATAATGTCGTGACGCTGCATCCCGGTTGCTATTTTCAACTGCCACTTATTCACCTGCATTCCCTTCCGCCGACTGGGTTACGATGGAAAGGTTCTTGCCACCTGCAGCCTTGATAGCATCCATCACATCGATTACGCGATTGGCTGGCACGCTGGCGTCGGCTTTTACCGTGATAACTTTGTTCGGGTTCAGTTTCAGGTCTTCTGCCAGGCGAGCCTGCATTTCGGACACTTCGATGATATCATCTTCCAGGATCACTTCATCGTACTTACCCAGCAGGATCTGCACATGTCCCTCGTCCACCAGCTTACCGCTTTTTGCCAGCGGCGGGTCTACCGGTATGATCTCGAATTTTTCGATCGAACCGGACACCATAAAAAAAATGAGCAGGAATATGGATACATCGATCAGGGGAATCAGGCTGATCACCGGGCGTTTTTTTGTGGTGCGGGGAAAATTCATCATCGCGAGCCTGCCCCGGCATCTTGCCATTTACGCACGTACAGGCTTTTGCCACCAGCGAGGTAAATGCGGTCCATGATATTCACCAGCTGCTGCATGGTTACGCCGTCTGCGGTAAGCAGCATCACCTTGGTAGTGTCATCCTTCTCGAACATACGCGACAGCGACGCGTTCAGTGTCTCTGCGCTCACCTTGCGTTTTCCCAGCGTCATTTCACCGTCGGAATGAATGAATATGCGCACCACATCGTTACTGGTCGACGTTTTAGGTGCGGCAGCGGTGGCAGAGGGCAGGATCAGTTCCAACGACTCGATCTTCATGAACGAGGTCGTAAGCATGAAGAAAATGATCAGTATGAACAGTACGTCGATGAGTGGCGTCAGGTTGAGGTTGTTGAACGTCCGGTGCGTGGAACGCTCAAAATCAACGGCATCATCACTGTCGGCGTATAGCTGCATGATCGTTTAGCTGGAGGGATATTTCGTACTGGCCAGGTTCAGCGTGCCGGTTTTCTGCGGCGCCGACTTGCGCTGCTCTTCCGCCCAGCGTTCGGCCTCTTCTTTCTTGCGGCGTTTTTCATCCTCACGTGCCTGACGCTCGGCTTCACGGCGCTTGGTCTCTTCAATCGCACGCTGGCGCTCGTTGCGCTTGAATTCATCCTCCAGTGCCAATATCTGAGTGGACACATCCTTCATGGTCACGCGCACTTTTTCGATAATACCGTCGATCACATAGTGGGCTGCCAGCGCCGGAATAGCCACCGCAAGGCCACCGGCCGTGGTCAGCAGCGCTTCCCAGATACCGCCCGCCAGCAGTGTGGGGTCAACCCGCGTACCGGACAGGCTGAGTTTGGAAAACGAGGTGATCATACCGATCACGGTGCCCATCAACCCCATCAGCGGAGCGATCGCCGAGGTCATTTCTAGCCCGCGCAGATGCGCCTCCAGATAATGTATATCGGCCGCCCCGACACGCATAATCTCTGCTTCCTTGCTTTTTTGCGACATATCGCGGTTGGCCACACATTCGAACGACACACGCATGATGCGGGCGATCGGGCCACGGATGTGGGCCAGCGTGCTGGTGGCTTTAGTGCGATCACCCTGTTTGATCTCGAGCAGCGCCGGTTCGATAAAACTGCGATCGAACACGTTGGCGCGGCGGAACTGCACGAATTTGAATAGTACCACCCCCACCGCGTAGATCGACAACGCAGCCAGCAGGTACATCACAAACCCGCCCTTTTCAAACAACACGATATCCGGCATAGCCTTATTCTCCTCTGACAGGGATCCGCAGATTTCCTTAGCTTTTAGCCAGTCCTGCCCCTTGCTCCCTGATTATTTTTGGTAGCACATACGTGCGGAAATATTCATAGCCAAAAGCAATGGATTTGGCAATGCAAGTAAGCAGTTTTTTTGAATAATTTGAGTGCTATAGAACCGGTAACGCGGGGCGTTCAGAAAATAGATAAAATGCCGCATATTATTTACTGTTAATTATTAAATCGTTAACATGGAATTATTTTTATTCTGGTAGCGTGGAGCCATGGACATTCTATGGAGGAACACAATGCCAGCCCGCATACTGACCTTTATAGCATTAGCATTCAGCCTAAGTGCATGCATTGCCACGCCGCGTCTGGAAATGGTCGATAACTATACGTTCGACCATGTGCATGTAGTACAGCAGCCCATGAGTTACAATGACATATTGTGCTGCTATGATTGCTCTGTATAAAGTTAATTTGTTAAATATATCCGCGATTTGTTAAATTCTGGCAAAACCGGGAGCCATGCCGTATAACACGCGGCCATGGAAACTTTATCGATTGAATCACGCTTGCTGTTCCGCGATGCACTGATGCTGGTCATCAACAAGCCGGCCGGCATACCCGTGCACAAGGGTACCGGAGGCGGAGACACGCTGGAACAACATTTCCACCACCTGCAATTTGGGTTGCCGCGCCCGCCCGCACTTGCCCACCGGCTCGACCGCGATACCAGCGGCTGCCTGATACTAGGCAGAAACCGCCATGCGCTGGCCAGCCTGAGTAAGCTGTTTGCAGCTGGCAGGATTCAGAAAACCTATCTGGCGATCGTTGAGGGAAAACCCGATAAGCCCGGCGGCGTCATCGACCTGCCGCTGGAAAAGAAATTCGAGCATAAAGCGCGCTGGCATATGCAGGTGGCACCCCATGGGAGTGGCGTGCCATGCGAAACCCACTATACCCTGCTCGCCAGCCGTAATGGTAAAAGCCTGCTGCAGCTTAGCCCGCAAACCGGGCGCACCCACCAGCTACGCGTGCATTGTGCCGCCATGGGCTGGCCGATCGTGGGGGATAAACTCTATGGAACAGCAGACGACCAGCTGATGCTGCATGCCAGTGCCGTCACCGTGCCACTCTACGCTGGCAAGCAGCCCATCACGGTCATGGCGCCTCTGCCTTCTTACATGCAAGCCGACGGCTTACCGTTGCGCGTCTAGTTCCACAGACCCTAAACGCGCCCGGCCATAGGCGGGGTCATCCGCCGCCAGAAAACGGCCATGCACCACCGTATCCCCGGCATTGTGCAGCACGCCGCGCTGGTGATCCGTTAACCTGCTCTGATACTTCGATTCGCCGCGCAGTTTGACGTACAGCAGGAAATCGCGGTATTGCGATTTGTTCTGCATGTCATGCTGCATATGCTCTAAAATTGAAGACATCTGCGATTTTATAGTTTGCTCTGTTCCCAAAGTTTTCCCTTGCAAGGCTTCAAAGGCCAGCTTTGCCGCCAGTTCATATGTTTTGCGAATATGTGACACATATCCTCTACCGGATTGGATCATGGGATCGGATGGATTCTCTTCACTCATTTTTTTGAGCCGCCGCTCCAGCCAGCCTATGGTTTCCGGATCGGTCATAGCCAGCCCGAATACCGTGCGATCCTGTGCATCGCGGAAGGTAGGAGATTTGTCGTACAACAACTGCACCTGTTCAGACAGCAATCTTTCCGATCGTTCCGTAACGCCGGAAAATCTATCCATGAATTGCTGCTCGGCTGCGTTCAGGCCGGTCTTGCCTTGCAGTTCCGCCTTCTTTTTCTGCACTTCGTTCAGCAGGTGCTTCGCTAGATGCTGCGATCCGATCCATGACGGGACGATACCGGCATGCTGCCATGCCTCGCTGAAGCTGATGGTGCGCATTTTCTCAATTTTCACCGGCACCAGTGCATGACCAGAATCTCCGCAACCCACGTCGTTACCTTTACGGGCAGCGCCATTTCCACGCATATCATTACGTGACCCACGGTTGCCGGCATTTTTCTCGCCTTCATAATCCAGCACCGCCAATATGGTGCCCATGGTGTCCTGACGGAAATCCTCACGCTGGTAATCGGCCAGCGTGTCCTTGAGGGCGGCAACGGCAATATCCTCCATCACCGGGTTAGGTCGCCGTTTATTCTGGTATTCGCTAGGATCGTCATCCGCCTTCATAGGGCTGCGCTTACGCACATGCCACTGGCCGTCCTGCATCTCAAAGCGGCTGGCCATGTGCGTGATATTGCGCGTGAACAGGCGTATGCTGGAGGATGGCGCCGAGAAATAATTCACCAAATCACCACCCTGAAAGGTGAATTTTGCGAAGTCATGCAGGTCGAACGCGTTGACCGAAGCCGACACTGCCCGCACCCCGTTGCGATACGCATCCGAAATACTTCCGCCTTCAAAGAACTGGGTACGAATGCCTTTTTCCTCATTCAGTATACGCATTTTCTTGTGCGCTTCATGGATGTACGCGCGTGCTGCGAGCAGACCAGAGCGGCGCGCATTATCACTATGGGCAATCTGAACCTGTTGCGTTAGCGGCTGTTGGCGGCGCGCGGCGATCTCATCCATATGCGCACGGTATGCCGGATTGTCATAGGCGCGGCGCATGATGCTATCGATATTCATCATGGTGCCCGGCTCTTCAAACAGCGGGATGATGCCTAGCCGTGGGTTACGGCCTTCTTTTTCCGGCATCATGCGCTGCATGAATTGCGCTTCCAGCAAGTGTGCCGTCCCCTGTGCACTGATGTCTTCAACGCTGTGTGCGCCCTCACCCATTCGGCCACACTCTGCCAATACATTATCCCGGATGAAATTGGGAAAATCACGCGCCAGATCCATACGCTTCATAGTATGGTAGGCAATCGGTAAGGCAGAGTCATCGCTATAGGAGTGGGTGGCACCAGCCTCAATGATATGATCTACCTGCTGCTGGAACAGCCGGTTGGCTTCATCACCATTCTGTAATATGGCGGTCAGGCGCTGCACCTTTTCTTCCGGGCGCAATTCGTTATATCCCGGCACCAGAGCAGCCACCACACGTTCATATTCTTCGGCAGTCTCACGGTATTCGATCTTGGCATATTCAAAGCCGAACAGACGGACTTTGCGCAGCAGGTCGAGCGTCGTGTCATCTTTGGTGCGCTGGTAGGAATCCAATAATGTCTTCTTAAAATCATCGACATCCAGCGAGCGGTACAGCTCGGACACTCGGCCTTCCAGCGCATCGAAACGCTCGGCAATTTCACGTGCCGGAATAGATTTATTACCACGGCGTGCTTCGTTGCTGTCCTGCCGCAACCGGCTGATCTTGCCCAGCAGATCACCTTCGAGCAATTCCTTTGCATCCTTCAGCTTATCTTTCCACTCAGCCAGCGCCGTATCTTTTATTTCAGCAAGATCGTTGCGGTAGCGGCTGATCAGTGCCTGCATATGCATGGCGATAGCTTCCAGCGTTGCTTCTGCCGTCACGTTATGGTTGCCGTCCTTATCGCCGGCCGAACCCCACGAGCCCAGCCTGATCTTCAGATCCAGCTCTTCCGGTTTGTAATCTGCGTCAAATCTTCGCCTCAGGTTGCGGTCGAACTGGGCATAGATTGCCGACGTATCTTCATAAATATTATCAAGATAGTTCACCACTACGGCGGTTTCGTCGCGCACCGTGAAGTTTGTATCCGCCCCTTCTTCCTGGTGCAGTACAGGCACACTGGCAAGCTGCTGCACGGCACGCGACACCCTTTCTTCATCACCCAGCTCCAGTGCTTTGGATAAATTACGCTGCGCCCGCATGGATTCTAATGAGTGCGTATTGGTCGGGTGCATGGTCATGGTGACCTCGAACTCGGGCTGATTCAGCCGGTCAACTGCCGTCTGCACATCGGCCTGATTGTCCACAAACTCCCTTACCCCTGCGGGAATGGCCGTTTGCCTGCTGAAAAAATTATGCCGCGCTGCCAACCCCGCGATCTCATACAACTGCCCCATTCGCGCATATGCCTCAAGGAACCGGTCTTTGTGCATATCATCCAGATGGCTGTATGCATCATGAAATGAGCGCTTCTTGGTTTCATCATCCATGAGCTTGCGATCCATCGGCCAGATCGCGTCGCGCAGAGCTGTCAGACGGCCTGCAACAACCGCCCCGCCCAGATTTGAGTCTTGCTGGATATAGGAGAACAGCTGGTCACTGAGTTCATGCGCCAGCACTAAGGGGTTATCAGATTGAATGGTTGGACGTGGGCTCATAGTGCAAGCTGCCAGCTTAACACTTATTAATTACCAAACAATAGCTAATATTGATGTTTTTGAATGTTTTATAAGGATGGTGGGTTTAAAAATTATATTTGTATTGCACCATAACAGAATCCGGGCGCGCTACGGCTTTCCAGTTGGAATTATCCGGAGCATATTGTAATTCAACGTTTTTAAGGCTAACGCCTTCGCCAAGACGGTAATGAAGCTTCAGTGTGCCGGGGCCTACGCGATCCTTAGCAATATTCAATGTGTTATCTTCGATGCGGGAGTCGATGTTCTGCACAAGGGACTTGGCATCGTTACTGTTCACCCCTAGCGCGCCGAGCAGAATAGTGACCTTACGGGCATTTTCTGATCTTTTGTCCGGTTTATCGGCCGCTATTGCACCTTCTGGTTGGCTTGCCAGCAGCAGCGCGGCTACCACTAACGTAATTCTAACCATTCTTTAACTATATCATAGAAAAAAGTTAATTTCATTAATATTTTTTAAATATTCAGATGAAACCCTTGCTGATAGCGGATTTCAGCCCGTGCCGTTTCTGCTGCAATGCAGCATGCCGCTATGGTGCTGCATTATTAAGAAAATATTAGCCGGGCAGGTGTAATGGATTGCATACAACCCTATGACAGGCAGTATACATGCCGCTTCTGACCAAAGAACATTTCCTGTATTATCTCGCGCAGATCACCGAACTTGGTGACAGCATGCTGCTTATTCTCGCATGTGTTCTGGTCAGTGGATGGCTGCTGATATATGGCTACAGGCGTGCCGCATTTGCGCTGTGGTTATCGTTCATCACTACCGCTATCCTGATCACGGCTGCTAAGCTTTTCTTCATGGGCTGTTACCACGACACTACCTACGGCATCCAATCACCCAGCGGGCACGCTGCATTATCTTTGGCTACCTATGGCATGATTGCGGTATTGTTTGGCCAATCCACTTCCGGTATGGGACGCGCATGCATTAACATCATCGCATTGTTCCTGATTGCGCTGATTGCCGCATCACGCTTTATTCTCGGTTACCATTCCATTGCAGAAGTGCTGGTCGGGCTGGTTGCCGGTTTTGCCGGGCTGGGGCTGGCATGCAAATATTTCTTCAGTTGGAAACAGGAAATACTGCGCTTCAACGTACCGCTGCTGTTGCTGGTGCTGTGCGCCATCGCCTATCTGATGCATGGCACGCGCCTGCAGGCCGAACAATGGGTAAAAAAAATTGCCGCCGAACTTCCACAGCTGGTGGGCTTCTGTGTTCAGCCAAGCCAAGACGGCAGTACATCACGCGATAACAGCGCTTCATAGTTCTGGCGCGGACGCACCACCGCGAACTGATCGCCATGCACCATGACTTCGGCAGGCAACAGGCGGGCATTATAGTTGCATGCCATCACCACGCCATATGCCCCGGCAGAACGGAATGCCACCAGATCACTTGCCTTCAGTGGTGGCAATTTGCGTCCTTCAGCGAACAGGTCGCCGGTTTCGCATACCGGGCCCACCACATCCACCGGCACCGGCGCCTCGTTTGATGCCATCACCGGCACAATCTCATGATACGCGTCATACATGGCCGGGCGCACCAGGTCGTTCATCCCGGCATCCACGATCACGAATGTTTTGGTCGCGCTGCTTTTTACATACAACACCTTGGACACCAGTATGCCTGCATTGCCCACGATCATACGGCCCGGCTCGAACATCAGCTGGCAATCCAGCCCGGCCATTTCTTTTCTTGCCACCTCGGCATAACTGTCGGGCTGTGGCGGCGTTTCCTGCCCATACGGTATGCCCAGCCCGCCCCCCAGATCAACCGTACGAATGGCGATGCCCGCTGCCTTCAACTCGTCAATGAACTGGCGCAGGCGGCGGAACGCCTGACCGAACGGCTCCAGCGACGTCAGCTGCGATCCGATATGTACTGATACGCCCTGCACATCAATTGCAGCCAGCCCGGCCGCCTCCTTATACAGCGCCAATGCATCCGCCATGGCGATACCGAATTTACTTTCTTTCTGGCCGGTGGAAATTTTTGCATGCGTTTTCGGGTCGACATCCGGGTTCACGCGGATGGCCACCGGGGCCTTTTTTCTCATACTTTTCGCCACGTCATTCAGCAATGCCAGCTCCGCCGCTGATTCCACATTGAACTGGAATATGCCCTGCTCCAGCGCATAACGCATTTCTTCAGCGGTTTTACCGACACCGGAGAACACGATATCCTGGGGTTTGATACCCGCCGCCATCGCCAGCCGTATCTCGCCTTCCGACACCACGTCAGCCCCGCAGCCTGCCTGTGCCAGTGTGCGCAGCACGGCAAGGTTGCTATTGGCCTTTACCGCATAACATACTTTTGCATCACCGCCGAAATGCGAGGCAAACACCAGCACATGGCGTTGCAATGTAGCGGTGGAGTAGCAGTAGAAGGGTGTGCCAACTTTTTCTGCTATCGCCTGCAGCGACACGCCTTCCGCATGATACACACCTTCCTTATACTGAAAATGATCCATGGCTATTGTGACTCGGATCCTTCAGGGGCCGCCTGCTGTGATTCGCGTGTATACGCATCTTCGGCTTGCCCGGCTTCTTTTTTCCTGATTTCCTTCGCGGCTTTTCGTTCTTTTTTTGCTTGCTCATGCTCGATCTGTTCGGGCGTTTTCAGCTTGCCCTTATGGCCGCAGGCGGCGAGCGGCAGCGTCAGAGCAAGCAGCAACCACAGCATTCTCATAGGCCGAACCTCATGCGCGCCTCTTTCACCGATTTTTTCACATTGGCTGGCGCAGTTCCACCCGTGCTGGTACGGCTTTTCACCGAATCTTCCACGCTGAGTACACTAAGCGCATCCTTCGTGATGCGCTTTTCCACCTTCTGCATATCGGCCAGCGTCAACGCATCCAGCTTCACTTTCTTCTTCGAGGCCACGGCCACGATTTTTGCGGTGGTATGGTGTGCATCGCGGAACGGCATTTTCAGTTCGCGCACCAGCCAGTCGGCAAGGTCGGTTGCCGTGGCATAGCCATCGCTGGCGGCCGCATGCATGCGTACCGTATCGGCAGTGAAGTCCGCCACCATGCCTGCCATCGCCTGCAGGCACACCATCAGGTTTTCCACCGTGTCGAACAGCGGCTCCTTGTCTTCCTGCATATCCTTGTTATACGCCAGCGGCAGCCCCTTCATGGTGGTCAGCAGCGCCACCAGATTACCGTTGATACGCCCGGTCTTGCCACGCACCAGTTCCGCCGCATCCGGGTTGCGCTTTTGTGGCATGATCGAACTGCCAGTGGAGAAGCGATCAGAAAAACGGATAAAGCCGAACTGCGCGCTCGACCAGTTGACCATTTCCTCGGCAAGCCGTGACAGGTGAATGGCGCAAATGGATGCCGCCGCCAGATATTCCAGCGCAAAATCACGGTCGGACACACTATCCAGCGAATTGGCGCTTACACGCTCGAACCCAAGCTCGCAGGCGGTCTGTTCACGGTCGATCGGGAAGGATGTACCGGCCAATGCGGCACTGCCTAACGGGCATTCGTTCAGCCGATCGCGTGCATCCCACATGCGTTCGCGGTCACGTCCGAACATTTCCACATACGCCAGCAGGTGATGCCCCAGCGTAACCGGCTGTGCGGTTTGCAGATGGGTAAAGCCCGGCATGATGGTGGCTGCATATTCCTCAGCACGCACCACCAGCGCCTGCTGCAGATTTTTCAGCGCTTGTTCGGTGCAGTCGATCGCATCGCGCACATACAGGCGGAACGCCGTGGCCACCTGATCGTTGCGCGAGCGCGCCGTATGCAGCCTGCCCGCTGGCTCGCCGATCTTCTTTTTCAGCGCGGCTTCGATATTCATATGGATATCTTCCAGCGCCACGCTGAATTTGAATTTTCCTGCCTCGATCTCCTCAAATATTTCTTCCAGCCCCCTGATGATCGCCTTAGAGTCTTTAGAAGAAATAATTTTCTGTTCAGCCAGCATGCGCGCATGTGCTATCGACCCAGCGATATCCTGCCGGTATAGATGCTTGTCAAATGACACCGATGCGTTAATCTTGGTCATCAGTTCATCGGGTGCGGTGGTGAATTGTCCACCCCACATCGGGTTGGCCGGTTTCTTCTGCATAACTTTTTTCGACATGAAATGTACGTATGCTCTGGGTTAAACGATTGATCATTCATACAGGGATTATGGTCCTTCTGGCAAGTATTGTGCTCATGAGTCCCGCAGCGGCCAAAACTAAAGACCTGCTGGTTATTTACGAAAAACCTGAAACATTGGAAATAGCCACATTTTCTGATGCTAAACTCGCACCTGTTTCCTTCCCACCTAAAATCGAGGGCCTGAGCATAGTGCATTTATGGGCCACATGGTGCGCGCCTTGCGTGAAAGAATTGCCAGAGCTGGATGCTTTTGCAAAAAAACATAAGGCTTTAATTGAAGTGTACCCCGTGGCACTGGACGGCAAAAACGTTAAAAAGGTTCAGGATTTTTATAAGGAGCACGGCATACATAACCTGTCCGTATATATGGACAGCACGATGCAGCTTTCCCGGTCGGTTAAATCCAAAGCGCTACCCACCACCCTTTTCCTCAATGGTAACGGCGAGCTTATTGCCCGTGCCGATGGCCCGCTGGATTGGCAGTCAGAGCGCCTTCTCCAGTTTATCGCCAGCCATATTCCACAGTAATTCCGGCATAATGAAATCTGGTGCCAGCTGGTGTTCGCGGCATAATTCTTCTATACGGTGCGCCTGCGGCTTCAGTATACCGCCAGTTACCAGCACACAATCAATATCGGCATCCACCGCCCCCTGAATATCGGTGTGCAGGCTATCGCCAATGGCCAGCACGCGTTCTTTCGTTGTGCCTAACGCATGCAGGCAATAATCGTACACTTCAGGGTATGGCTTACCGAACCATTTTACCTCGCCGCCCAGTTGCGCATAACGCCCGGCCAGTTCCCCGGCACAGGCAAACCGCTCGCCGCTTTGCTTGACCACCTCAAGGTCGGGATTCAGGCACAGCATCGGCAAGCTTTGCCCTTTGGCTGCCCGCAACAACGGCATCCAGTCATCGCTGTTCTGCTCTTCGCTGCCAAAACCAACATTGAGCAGGAAATCGGCCAGCTTGATATCGTCCAGCCTTTTATATTCCAGCCCGTCCACCACATCGGCATCCTTTGAAGGCCCGATATAATAGTAATCCGGCCCCCAGCGCAATTCCTGGGCTAGCCAGCGATATCCCATCTCACCAGACGACATGGCCTCCTGATATAATGCACTGCCTACTCCCAGCTGCTCAAGAACTGCGACCACCTTGTGAGCGCGACGCGGTGCGTTGGACAGGAAAATGACTTTTTTCCCTGCCGCCTTCAGTTCACGCAGCACTTCAAGTATACCCGGATACAGGTGCGTGCCATCATGCACCACTCCCCACAAATCGAGGATGAGTGCATCGTAGGAATCAATAATGGAGGAAAGTGAATTGATATACTTCATAAAAATTCCGTTACACTAGAAACGAAGCCAGCAGGCTGAGTCAGCCCTGAGCCTCGCCCCATGTGAAAATCAGCAGATTTTCATATGGGCAATCATATAATCACGCCGCCAGATCCTCATTCGCCAGCACCCGGCGAATGAGTTTGGATGTTTCCTTCGGGCCATAAAGAAGCGTGAACGAGCCCATGCGAGGCCCCTGCTCCTGCCCCAGCAGCGTTTCGTACAGCGCCGAGAACCATGCTTTCATCGGCTCGAACTCGTACTTACGGCCAATGGCATATATCTCATTCTGTATATCTTCGGCGGACGCAGAAGCTGGCATGCTATCCAGATAAGCCGCCAGATCGATCAACGCCTTTTGCTCGGTTTCATTCGGCAGCCGATATTTTTTATGCGGCTTCACGAAATCCTGATAATAATTCACCGCCCCCTTCACCAGCGAATCGAGGAATGGATGCGTGGCCGGGGTGGCGCCATCCATATACTGGCTGACAAAGCCCCATAGCACCGCCGGATCATCCGTGCCAACACAGCCGGCGAGGTTAAGTAGCAGGTTGAAAGACGGGATACCCTGCGCCTGCGGCGGTTTTCCGCCATGGATATGCCATGCCGGGCTGGCCGCTTTGCCTTTGTCATCGGCGGCTGGGAATTTTTCGATAAAGCTCTGGTATTCGTCCACCGCTTTGGGGATCACATCGAAATACAGGCGTTTTGCCTTGCGCGGCGACTGGTACATGTAATACGCCAATGATTCCTGCGGTGCATAACGCAGCCATTCGTCAATGGTCAGGCCGTTGCCTTTGGATTTGGATATCTTCTGCCCCTTATCATCAAGGAACAGCTCATACATGAACTGGTTGGGCGGGTTACCACCGGCAATCTTGCAGATGGCGCTATACAACTCCGCCGATGCCAGATGGTCTTTGCCGTACATTTCTTAATCGACATCGAACGCTGCCCAGCGCTTGCCCATATCCGGCTTCCTCTGCAGCTTGCAATGGCCGCCGGTCACCGGCACCTCTTCC
>JBFWQQ010000006.1:0-40376 GCA_050249355.1 Alphaproteobacteria bacterium
AAGTGCAAAAACCATTGCAATATCTTCTACGATCAGCCAACTGATAGCCAGTTTGCCGCCTTGGGCATCGAGTAGATTGCGCTGCTCCAGCGAACGAATCAGTACAATGGTGCTGGCCACCGACAATGAGAAACCAAAAATGAGGGCAGTGGGAAAAGAATACCCAAGAAAGCTGGCAAGTGCTGCGCCAATTGCCGTTGCGGAAACCATTTGCACCAATGCACCGGGGAGTGCGATTTTTCTGCTATCGAATAAATCGCGCAGTGAAAAATGCAATCCAACACCAAACATTAGAAGAATGATGCCGATCTCAGCAAGCTGTTTGGCAAGTGATACATCGGCCACAAAACCTGGCGTATGCGGGCCAATCGCAACCCCAGCCAAAAGATAGCCAAAAATTGCGGGCAAATTGAGCTTTTTCGCCACCATGCCGAAAACAAAGGCAGTGACGACGCTCGCGATAATGGTGTTGATAAGCGCATATTCCATAGGTGTGTAATATAGAGATTCTTCACTAGCACTCAATGACTTATCATTGATGCTGTTTTCTTTTTTAATGATGAAAGAAAAAAAATGAGGTGGTGCCCCTGGTCGGACTCGAACCAACACACCTTGCGGTACTGCATTTTGAGTGCAGCGCGTCTACCAATTCCACCACAGGGGCACTATTTTCTGCTCGTGCCGACTATGTGCCGACTGAACAGTTTTTACTCGTTTTTTCTAAAACCGGAAGGTCTTTATAACCATCTGATTTTAGTCTTCAAATTCAACCCCAGTATGCAATTATCCGCGAAGGACTCATGGGATTTTGAGTCTAGCGCGTCTACCAATTTCACCACCGAGGCATTGCGGGGCTAAGGGCGCTCACTATAGGCAATCCGGCAGGCCGGTCAAGTGCAATGGCTTGCAACGGGTACCGGCTGCGCTATACTACCCGCATGTTGAGTAAGAACGCATTATTACGCCATTCGCGCCTGCTGGTGGGCATGGCGCTGGTTTCCGGTTTCGTGCTGGCCGGCGCGCTGTTCGGCCAGTTCGTGCTGGGCTGGCATCCGTGCGACCTGTGCCTGCTGCAGCGCTATCCGTACATGGCTATCATTATTCTGGCCGCCATCGGGCTACTCGTTCGCGGCAAACCAAAAGCACAGGCAACGCTGGTGATGCTGGGCATCGTATGTTTCCTTGTTACCGCCGGTATCGGAGCCTATCACACCGGCGTGGAGATGAAATGGGTCAAAGGGCCGTCGGCCTGCAGCGCGACCGACACCAGCGACATGACATTAGAGGAAATGCGCGAGGCGCTGAAGAATGCGCCGCTGGTATCGTGCGATCAAGCGATGGCGTATGTGCTGGGGTTATCGCTGGCAGCATGGAATTTTATCATTGCACTCGGCATGGCGATATTTTCCGCCTATATGTTCTTCTACATCCGCAAAAGGAAACTATCATGACCGTGCGCAGACTCCCAGGCGACCTGCCGCGTGACGAACATATCCGGCGCATGATACGCGTCAACCATGCCGGGGAATATGGTGCGCAGCGTATTTATGCCGGGCAGCTGGCGGTGTTAGGAAAAAGCAAGGTGGCACCCCTTCTGCGGCATATGGCCCACCAGGAACAGGAACATCTCGACGAGTTCTCCAAATGGATGCGCCAGCGTAAAGTAGCTCCCACTGTGTTCATGCCGCTGTGGCATGTTGCCGGGTTCGCGCTGGGCGCCGGCACCGCGCTGCTGGGGGAGAAAGCTGCCATGGCCTGTACCGTTGCGGTGGAATCGGTGATCGATGAACACTACGCTAAGCAGGAAGAGCAGCTGCAAGGCGAACCGGAACTCAAGCGCGTGGTGACGAAGTTCCGGGCCGATGAAAAAGAACACCATGATATCGCATTGGAACAAGGTGCAAAAACGTCACCGCTTTACCAAATTTTAACTACTGCAATCGTATATAAAACTAAGCTTGCTATCTGGCTTTCGACACGGGCCTGAGCGCTGGCATATTTAGTGGTTTTGCGGCATTGTCGATTCTTGTTGCTACTATATGTAGTAGTAATGTAAAAAGAAGGCTGTGGAACCAAACATTGCAGGGGTTAGGTCCTAAATAGCGTGAAACGCACAAGAAGATTACTCACCGCAGGTTTCTGCCTGTTATTTGTTGCCGGTTGCGGCGACAATCCCGATGTATTCGACCCGGAAAAGCATGATAAGGTCGATCCGCGGCTTTCGCTGTCCCGCGATGATTACCGGGCCATGCACGATCCTGAGACCTATCAGGACCCAAACAATCCCGGAAAAATGTACAATCCTGCAGAACCGCCGGTACCGGAGCTTGCAGAGATTCTGGCAGCGCCGCAGCCGCCGAAAATTGCAGCCAGCAAGCTGGTGTCTGTCGCCGTCACGGACGATGTGCCGCTCAAGGATGTGCTCATTGAACTGGCGCGCCTTGCCGATGTGGATATCGAAGTGGATGCCGGAATCACCGGTGGTGTGTCGTTCCGCGCGAAAGACCGCCCGTTCAACGAAGTGGTGGAGCGTATCGCCGATCTGGCAGGGCTGCGCTATACCATGAAAAACGGTGTGTTGCGTGTCGAGCGTGACACGCCGTATGTGGAAACCTACAGCCTCGATTTCCTCAATATCACCCGTTCGTCCACCAGTTCCACGAGCCTGAGCACTAACGTGTTGTCCGGTGGTGCAGGTGAGGGAGGCGGTGATGGACTGAGCAGCGGCTCCAACACGACGCTGGATATTTCTTCAGAAAGTGATTTCTGGGAGCAGCTGGAAGCCGGTCTGGAAGCGATCATGTCATATGTGCCGCCCAGCCGTATTTCAACAACCAGTGTCGCCGCGCAACCGCTGCCTGTGGAATACGATGAAGAAGGCCTTCCTGTACCGGTTTCTGCACCGGCGACTGTGCCCGCCGCCGCCGATCCCTCTACATCCGAAGGGTTTTTTATTGTCAACCGTCAGGCTGGAACACTGACCGTTTCGGGAACACAGTCGCAACATTTCATGATACAGAAATATCTGGAAAAGATCAGCCGCAACACGTCTTCGCAGGTGTTGATCGAAGCCAAGATCGTTGAGGTGACACTCAATGACCAGTTCCAGAGCGGAATCGACTGGTCGCGCGTGGGTGGCAGCAAGGTAAGTTTACCGCTTACTTTTGGTGGTACCAGCGACCCGGGCAACGTGGCTACTTTCAGTTTTGCCACTCAGGATATCGGTGGCTGGGCGTTTGACCTGCAGGCTGCCGTAGAGCTTACGCAAACCTTTGGTACCACGCGCACATTGTCCAGCCCGCGCCTGCATGCGGTGAATAACCAGCAGGCGGTCATGACGTTCGCGGAAAACTATGTGTATTTCCAGCTGGAGATCGACCGTGAAACGAATACCGCCACTGGCGGCGCGGTAACCGACCTAACCGTGACCAGCACACTCAATACGGTGCCGATCGGTATCATCATGACCCTGCAACCTTCCATCAATACGGACACAGATGAAGTTACCCTGAGTGTGCGTCCTACTCTATCACGCGTCACAGGCACGGTTACCGATCCAGCTGCTGCATTCCTGCTGACCCAGCTCCCATCCGGCACCTCTACAGCCGGCCTGAACAGCCCCATTCCGGTGATCGAGGTGCGCGAACTTGATTCCATACTCAAGCTGAAGAGTGGCCAGGTGATGGTGATTGGCGGGTTGATGGAAGAGCAGGCGCAGAATACCGATCGTGGTGTGCCGTGGATCAGCGAAGTGCCGTATGTTGGAAATGTATTCAAGGGCGTGGACAAGAACCGCGATGTGACGGAGCTCGTGATATTTATCCGGGCGACTATCGTGGGAGCACATGGCAATTCGCACCCCTTTGACAAAGCGGTATATGATAAATACACTCGTGATCCGAGACCGCTCTCTTTCTGATAATTATCGATGGCTATGACTTATGTTGACCAGCATTCGCTATGTTTTGCTTACCGCATTCCGTGACTGGCTTTTCCTTGGCCTGTTCATTGCCGTAATTATTGCCGGTGCCATTTCGGCGACGCTGGGCAGCACCGCATTTATTGAAGAACAGGCAATGACCATTACCTATGCGGCGGCTTCTTCCCGTCTCATCCTGATGACCGGGCTGGTGGTGTTCGTGTGTTTCCATATCCGGCAGGCGTTTGACAGCAAGGAGATCGATGTCATGCTCTCGCGACCTGTATCACGCAGCAATATTGTGGTTGCGTACTGGCTGGGCTTCCTTCTGGTGGCATTCCTGCTTACCATACCTGTCGTGTTGATGGTTTCTCTTTTCGGCGTCATGAATATGGAAGGATTTACCGGCTGGGCGCTTAGCCTGTTCCTGGAATGCGGGCTGGTAGTGGCGCTGGCGCTGTTCAGTTCGTTCACGCTGCGCAGTGCTGTCACATCGGTACTGGCCAGCATGGGGCTATATGTATTGTCGCGCATGATGGCGTTTTTCGTGGTGACAGCCGACGCGCCAAGCCTGCAGGAAATGCCGTATGTATTTTTGAAATATATTCTGGTCGCCATTTCCACCATTGTTCCGCGCCTTGATTTCTATGCCAAGACGGAGTGGCTGGTCTATGGCTACAAGACCTCGCAGGATGCATATTTGTTCGTACTGCAATCGCTGGTCTTCATTCCGTTTCTCCTGCTCATCAGCATCATCGATTTCCGCCGCAAACAGTTCTGACCATGCGGCATTCCACCATCCTACTGCTGGTATTTATGATGGCGGCACAAGGGCTGTTCTGGCAGCATACGCGTAACATAAAGCCCGACATGGGCATCGTACCCGACGTACCGGGAAAGCAAGCCATTCATGCGCTCACCTTCGGGGATGACGAATTCTTTTTCCGTATCCTTGCAATGAACATCCAGAATGCCGGCGATACCTATGGCCGTTTCACGTCACTGCGTTATTACGATTTTTCCAAGCTATACCTGTGGTTCAACCTGCTCGACACGCTGGATGCGCGTTCGGACATGATCCCCGCCATGGCCAGTTATTACTTCTCGCAAACGCAGAACACAGCAGACATACGCTATGTGGTCGATTACCTGTATGCGCATGCCACGCGGGATGTTGCACAAAAATGGTGGTGGTTGCTGCAATCCATTTATCTGGCATCGCACCGGTTGGAAGACATGGATCTGGCACTTAAGGTAGCTAAGCCAATGATGAACCCGGCTGTCCCGGTGTTTGCGCAGCAGATGGTGGCGGTGGTGCACGAGAAGCGTGGGGAAATGGAGGATGCCTACCACATAATGGAAACCATCCGCGAAAATATCGACGATATTCCGGAAAGCGATATCAAGTATATGATCTATTTCATCAAGGAGAGGCTGCAGCGACTGGATGAGGTCAGTAAGTATGAAAATATGCTGCAGGAAAAATCTAAGCAGGAATAGCCATGCTGCGTAAGTTAAGGTTCCCAGGGGAATAAAACCCGTTACATTGTTTTGCAATGCAAGTATCCTGTCCCTGCCTCTATAAGTGGATAAAACATGGCACTGGTGATTTTCCTTGTATCGTTTGTATTACTGACAAGCAGTATATTTTACACGCGCCTGTTTTCTATCTTGTACTGGCATAGCAGTGCATTTGCGGTTCTGACATTGGCATTGCTGGGACTGGCCGCATCTGGGCTTTTCATATTTTTCAATGCACGGATTTTTTCTGAAAGCCGTGTTCGGTGCTGGATCTGCTGGCTGCTGGGACTTTTCTCGCTGAGCATTATATTCTCTTATCTGGGCGTGCTGGCGGTATCGCAGCCTTCTAACGTATTCGCGGGTCTTGCAGGCGGGTTCATGAAGAATTTTCTTCCGCCTGCGTTCATAACGTTTTTTCCATTCTTCATGGGCGGGCTGATCGTATCGCTTATCCTGTTCCGGTTTCATCGCGATGTATCCCGCCTGTATTTCTTTGATATGATGGGCGCCACCTGTGGCGCAATGTGTTCGCTGACCTTGTTGTCATTGTTCAACGGAACCGATCTGGTGTGGGCAATGAGCCTGGCTATCGCATTGGCTGCTGCAGCCTGTGCCTGGCAGTGGAAATATAAGGCAGCGCTTGTATTCAGCGTATTCTGTACAGGGATCGCATTATCTTATGCCGCTGTGCCGGTGTTGCATAAACAGCTGGTGATCACATACTCGAAAAAGGGCAAGGAAAAGCCATTTATTTACGAACGTTGGGCACCTGCCGCACGCATAAAAGTGATCGGAAACAAAAAAACCGGAATGGAGTTCCAGATCGACAGCGGTGTGGTAACGCCTATCCTGCCGTACAGCGGTAAGTATAGAAATGCCGGCTATTTAAAGCATAACGTGCTACAACTGGGCTACAGGCTGGGGCCATATGACAAGGTGGTGATCATAGGGCCAGGAGGTGGCAGTGACGTGTTGAGCGCGTTGACAAGCGGAAATCAGGACATCACTGCGGTCGAGATCAATTCCGGTATCGTAGACATCATGCGCGGGCCGCTGGCCAGCTATAACGGTAATATATACAACCGGCCGCAAGTGCACCTCACCATAGATGAGGGGCGTTCGTATCTGGCCAGCATGGATGGGAAAGTGGATTTCATTCAGGCCACTTTCATCGACACCTATGCCGCAGCCGCTTCCGGTGCACATACGCTCAGCGAAAACTATCTTTATACCACTGATGCGTTTCATGATTACCTCGATCGGCTGAATGATAACGGGATCATTTCCATATCACGCTGGGGCGGCAGCATGTTTGGATATGAAGAGATACTGCGCATCGTTGCATTGGCACAGGCATCCCTGACACGCTATGGCATAGAAAATCCAGGCGATCACATCGTGGTGGTGCAAGGCGGTGATACCGCTCGTCTGGGGCCGAGCAGGGGCTATCAGGGTAATGGCGCAACTGCCCATATGGCCACGGCACTCATCAGCAAGTCGCCATTCACCCCGCAGCAGCTGGACGTTATAAACCACAGTATTCGCCAGTTCGGGTTCACACCATTATGGATACCGGGAAATCCAAAGGTTCACCCGGTGATCGCAGGTATATTTGAAACGAATGGCAGCACGGAATTTTACACGCACCACTATCATAAGAGCGGTCTGGATATCAGTCCGATAGATGACGACAAACCGTTCTTTTTCAGTATGCTGCGGCCACAGGATTATTACTGGTCGGAAAAATACCTCGATTCAGAAAACAAAATATTTTTTGGTAAGTATGCGCCGGTATATGCGCTGCATAAGATCTTATACTCATTACTGGTGCTAGGGGGATTGTTCATTGCGCTGCCATTGTTCTTGCGGCGGGCGGATATAAAACCGCTGCGGCAGACCCGGTACTTTATCGGGTTTTTCAGCTGTCTCGGATTGGGTTTCATGGGCATAGAGCTGGGGCTGATGCAGCGTTTTTCCTTGTTCCTGGGGCATCCGGTTTATGCGTTGGTGGTGGTTCTGGCATCGCTTTTGTGCTTTACCGCACTGGGCAGCCTGATGACCGAAAGGTTGCATTCTAACCATGCCCGGTATGCATTCTACTGCGGCGCGGCGTTGGTCGGGCTGCTAATGTTGTGCACCGGGCTGCCTGTTCTATTGCCGATTTTGATGGGGCTGCCATTCATACTAAAAGTATGCATCGCCATGCTGGTGATCGCGCCGCTCGGGGTGCTGATGGGTACGCTGTACCCGCTGGGCATCAAAGTGCTTTCTGCCAGCGGCAAGGAACATCTTATTCCATGGATGTGGGGACTAAATACTGGTTTTTCGGTCATCGCAACCGTGATTTCGTTGTATCTTTCCATGAGTGCAGGCTTTTCATTCGCGTGGCAGGTATTTGTACTGGTGTACGCGTGTGGGTGCCTGTGCATGGCCCGTGTTTACCGGCAGAAGCCAGTCTGAATAAACAGGGCCTATTGGCCGGTCATGATACGGTCTACCAGCTGGCCGATGGTAGGAATAAAGCCGTTCTTATAGAACGGATCCTGCGCGAACTTGTATGCGTTATGGCCAGAGAACATCAGGTTATGTTCGGTATCGCCACCGTGGATGATGTCCTGCAGGGTTTTCTGTATACAGAAACTGCGCGGGTCGGCTTTTTTTCCGGTGGTATAATCGTCATGGTCTTTCCAGTTGGAAAACTGACAATGGCTCAGGCAGCCCATACAGTCGATCTGGTCTTTGATGATTTCATCGGATTTTTCCGGTGTGACAAAAATCAGCGTCGAATCCGGCGTTTTCATGATCTCGATAAAACCCTCATGGATATATTCATCGGCGCGCTGGCGGTCTTCCGGCGATACATATACCGGGCGGCCACGTGCGCCCACTGGCAGCGGCTCGGCGAAATAATTTTCCGGCTCGGTACGGTATTCGATCTGGCGCTCGGAGCGGCCGCGCAGCTCCTTGATAAAATCATTATTGACGGCAGAAGAATAAAATCCGGTCGGGCTGAATTTATTCAGGAACACATCGCCTTCTTTCAAGGTCATCAGGCGTTTTTTCCATTGTTCCGGGATCGGGCTTTCAACGGTAAGCAGCGGACGCGTACCAAACTGGAAAGCGATCGGGCCGATCTCGGGGTTGTCCAGCCAATGCTCCCAGTCTTTCAGGTGCCACGCGCCACCGGCCATGATGATGGGTGTTTCATTCAGGCCGAAACCGTTCATCACTTTGCGCAGCTCGGCCACGCGCGGGTAGGGGTCTTGCGGTTTATCAGGATCCTCGGCGTTGGACAGGCCGTTATGTCCGCCCGCCAGCCACGGGTCTTCATACACCACGCTGCCCAGCCATTCCGGGCTGCGCTGGTAGCCGCGCTTCCACAGCGCGTTAAAGGCGCGGCCAGAGGAAACGATCGGGTGGTAATGCACCTTGTAATAGGCGCAGATATCGCCGAGGCGGTATGGCATGCCGGCGCCGCAGGTGACGCCATGCACCATGCCTTTGGCGCCTTCGAGGATTCCTTTCATCACGCGCTCACAGCCGCCCATTTCCCATAATACATTGGTATGGATACGGCCTTTGCCGCCTGAGATTTCATAAGCAATTTTAGCTTGGTCGATGCCGCCCTTGATGCTTAAGCTGACCAGTTCTTCGTGGCGTTCGCGGCGGGTTTTTCCCTGATACACGTATGGTATGGGGTTGCCGCTTGCATCGTAGCCATCGGCGTTCACGCCGGAGAATGTACCCACCGCACCGGCGGCAGCAAATGCCCCGCTGCTTTTTCCGCTGGTGGCGCCCACGCCCTTGCCTCCCTCGATGATGGGGAGTACTTCGACTCCAGAGACAATAACGGGTTTAAGTTTTTTGCGGAATGCTTCAGCCGTGTTGGACACGAAGGTTGACCTTGCGCTTAATAGTTAATACCGGCAGCAGGAAAGCACGAATCTATTGATAAGTCTAGAGTTAATGTGCAGCACCCCAGTGCGGGCCAGTGCCACATTCTACCACCAGCGGGACGCTCAGGTGGGCGGCCCGTTCCATCGCATTCTTTATGTGTGGCTGTGCCGTATGCACCGCATCCTGCCGCACCTCGAATACCAGTTCGTCATGGACTTGTAAAAGCAGGGTACAGGGCACAGGGTTTGGGGTTTGGCCCGACCCTAAAACTTTATCTATCGTAATCATCGCCCGCTTGATGATGTCGGCGGCCGTACCCTGCAATGGTGCATTAATGGCGGCGCGTTCAGAGAACGCCTTCATTGGGCCTTTGCCGTTGATGCCGGGCACGTGGCAGCGCCGACCGAACAGCGTTTCGACATATTCGTGCTGCCGCGCGAATTCCTTGGTGTGTTCCATGTAGGCGCGTATTCCGGGATATTGCTTGAAATACTGCTCGATATAAGCGGCTGCCTCCGAGCGCCCGATGCCCAGCCGTGTTGCCAGACCGTGTGCCGATATGCCGTAGATAATGCCGAAATTGATGGTTTTGGCGCTGCGGCGCAGGTCGCTGGTCACGCTGTGCACCGGCACGCCAAACATCTGGCTGGCGGTGATGGCGTGGATGTCGTCACCATTCCTGAATGCCTGCTTGAGTACGTCGATATCTGCCATGTGGGCGAGCAGGCGCAGTTCGATCTGCGAATAGTCTGCCGACAGCAGCACATGCCCTTCTTTCGCAACGAATGCCTCGCGTATCTTGCGGCCTTCCTCGGTGCGGATAGGGATGTTCTGCAGGTTGGGATCGCTCGATGACAGGCGGCCCGTAGAGGTGAGGGCCTGCGCGTAGTTGGTATGCACGCGCCCGGTGGTTGGGTTGATCTGCTGCGCTAGCGCATCGGTGTACGTGCTTTTGAGTTTGGATAGTTGCCGCCACTCAAGCACCTTTCCGGCGATGGTATGGCCCTGCTCCGCCAACTCTTCCAGCACGCTGCTATCGGTGCTATAGGCGCCGGATTTAGCCGATTTTTTGCCGCCTTCCATACCCATTTCATCGAACAGTACTTCGCCCAGCTGTTTGGGCGAACCAACATTGAATTCATGGCCGGCCAGCCGGTGGATCTCTTTTTCCAGCTCTCCGATACGGCCAGCGAAATCCGTAGATAATTCCTGTAATTTGCCGGTATCGACCAATATGCCGCGTTGTTCCATGCGCGCCAACACACCCACCAGCGGGCGCTCAATGGTCTCATAGAGCGTCACCATCTTATTATCGGCGACCTGCTGCTTGAACAGGTGATACAGCCGCAGCGTGATATCGGCATCTTCGGCGGCATAATTTGTGGCAGCTTCGATATCCACCTCATCAAAACGCAGGCGCTTCTTGCCGGTGCCGGTCACCTCGTCATAGGAGGTGGTGGTGATGCCAAGATACTTGCCTGCCAGCTCGTCCATGCCGTTGCCATGCTCACCCGCATGCAGCACGTAGGACAGCAGCATACTGTCGTCTATAGGTGTGACCTGCACGCCATGCTGCTGCATCACCAGCATGTCGTATTTCATATTGTGGCCGATTTTCAGCACCGCTTCCTCTTCCAGCAGTGGCTTTAATATCTCGATAGCGCGTGCCAGCGGAATCTGCCCGTTGACAAGACGCGTAGCGGGTAGCGCGTGAGGCGTGGAAGTTTGACCAAATAAATCACGCTCCACCCCCCACTCACCACGTTCTGTATGTCCCAGCGGTATATAACACGCGGTGCCCGGCTCGACGCATAGCGATACGCCCACCAGCTCGGCCTGCATGGCATTCAGGCTGGTGGTTTCGGTATCAAATGCCACATGGCCTTTTTTATAGGCGCGCGCGGCCCAGTCTTTGAGCGTTTGTTCATCACGAATGATGGAATAGTTGGGTTTGGGGTTTGGGGTTTGGGGTGATAGTACTGTTGATACTTGTTTAACCCCATACCCCGTACCCTGTACCCCAAACTGCTTTTCCGCCTTGGCCAGCAGCGATTTGAACCCATGTTCCTGCAGGAAAGACATCAAGGCCTCTGCATTCGGTTCGCATACTGCCAGTGATTCCAGCGGCGGCAGGCCGGGTACTGATTCGTGCAGGGTGATAAGCTGTTTGGACATGCGCGCCTGATCGGCAAATTCAATCAGGCTGTCACGGCGTTTGTTCTGTTTTATTTCACCAGCCCGCTGCAGCAGCGTTTCGAGGTCGCCATATTCATTGATGAGTTCGGAAGCCGTTTTCGGCCCGATGCCCGGTACGCCCGGCACGTTGTCGGAACTGTCGCCCATCAGGCTTAGCACATCCAGCACCTTGTCGGGTGTCACGCCGAATTTTTCCATCACCGCCTCTGGGCCGAGGTCTTTTTCTTTCATCGCATCATACAGCTTGATACCGGGCTGGATCAGCTGCATCAGGTCTTTGTCGGACGACACGATGGTCACGTCGATGCCTTGCCTTAGCGCCTGCAACGCATAGGTGGCGATAATGTCATCGGCCTCGTAATCCGGCTTGTCGATGGCGGGCAGGCTAAGCGCTCGTGCGGCATCACGCACCAGTGCGAATTGCGGTATCAGGTCTTCGGGCGGTTCCGGGCGATTAGCTTTATAATCGCCATATATCTCGTTGCGGAAGGTTTTGCGCGCGGCGTCGAATATCACGGCAGCGTAGTCGCACTCGTGCCCTTCCATGAGTTTCTGGATCATCGAAACGAAGCCATACACGGCTTTCACTGGCACACCGGCCGGATTGGTCAGATCGCGCTTGATGGCGAAGTAGGCGCGGAAGATGAAGCCGGAACCGTCGATAAGGCACAGGCGTGGCGGATGATGCGTGGCGGGCGGCGCGTTTTCAGATTTAGCTTGCATACCAGTTGATATATGGGATTTTTCCCTCTATGCCAATCATATAAGGAATCCTGTATGACACTTCACGCTTCACGCTCCACGCATCACACGTTACAAGGTCCCAGCCGCTCGCCCCGTTCCGGCGGAGCGGCTAAACAACTGGTGATACTATTGCACGGATGGGGAGCCGATGGCCCGAACCTGATCGACCTTGCCGATCTTTTTGGCCAGGTTTTGCCGGATGCGCAGTTCGTGGCGCCTAATGCCCCATTTCCATGCGAGGCCAATCCGTTCGGCTATCAATGGTTCTCGCTGGTAGACCGCCAGCCGCAACATATGCTGCAGGGAGTTACCGAGGCGGCGGGTATTCTCAATACTTTCATTGACGAGCAGTTGAAGGCACTGAAGCTGGATAACAGCAAGCTGGCGCTGGTCGGGTTCTCGCAAGGCACGATGACGGCGCTGCATGTGGCGCTGCGCCGCAGCCCGCAGATCGCTTGTGTGGTAGGCTATTCGGGCTCTCTGATCGCGCCGGATGAACTGGCAAAAGGTATCTCGGCCCGCCCGCCGGTTTGCCTGATCCATGGCGATGCCGATGATGTGGTGCCGTATGTCTCCATGCAGATGGCCGAACAGGCGCTCAGGCAGTATGGTGTCGATGTGTCCGCGCATACGCGCGAATATCTTAGCCATTCCATTGATATGGATGGCATCCGCATCGCAGCGGAATTCCTGAAAAACAAACTGGTATAGTTAGCTGCGTTCTTTTTTCGGTATGCCGCCATTGCCCTGACGCGCATTGGATGCTACCCGCTCTCCGTCATCCACATGTTCGGCGCCATTGCGTGATGCCATTTCGTGCGTGTCTTTATCGACAGCGGCACGCGCTTGCGCATAGATCGGTGAGTCATCATACACGGCCTTGGCCAGCACGCTGGCACGCTGCAATTCACCGGCGCGCGGCGCCATCTCCGCAACCAGCCGCTCGTACGTTTCCTTGCGTGCTTCGGGCAAGTCAAATTTTTCTTTTACAGCCGAATGCATACCCAGCAGGTGGCTGTTGTTGTGCAGCGTGTCGGTGACATCCTGCGCAACCGCGGCAGTGAATTCCTGCTGGCTGAGATCGCCCAGAGCCTGGCCGTCCTTGGTGCGGTAAGCCGGATTGGTGGTGATCACGCTGATGCGTGTGGCGATGGTGTTGGCAATAGTACCTGCCGTGCGTTCCACTTCTTCGCGTTCCGGTGCCCAGCCCACTGCTTCTGCACCCCAGCGCCAACCCGCATCGTTATCCACGTTAGCGTTCATTTCATTGGCAATGCGGTCTTTCAGCGGCGCTCCGCCATCGGGATATAATATTTTTTCGCGGATCTTTTCACGCGCGTCAGTCAGATTATTTTGATCTACCGTGGTAAATTCTACATCGCGCAGGTTCTGGGTTTTTTTATCTTCCTCTGCAACAGAAGCATCGGCAGGAGGTTCAAAGCCTGCCTCTTTCAGCACGCTGGAATGCACGGCAGAACCGATGCCTTCGATGCGTTCGTTATCCAGCATGTGGTACATATCGGAACGATTCTGGCGCAGATCATTCAGGTTCTTTTTCACCGAGTCGCGCATATTCTCGGCAGTAATATTGGCAATCGTCTTTTTCAGCCCGTCGAAGCCGCCTTTGAAGCCGCTCATCATCCAGCTGAAGAAACCTTTGATTGCTGCGCCTAGCGTAGCGCCGCCCAAGAATCCGATGTTACCGGTATTTTCTTTCACGCCATCGGCCACGGCTTTGGCGGTGGCCTGCATCTGGCTTTCAGTCGGCACCGCTTCGCCGATATGCGAAACCTCGCCGAATTTTTCGCGCATGGCTCTTTTCAGGCCGAGATTTTCCTTGTTGTCGCGTTCATCCAGCTCATCAAGCGTGATGGTACGGGTGCCGCCGTCTTTAGTGGCTGCTGTAAAGCCGCGTTTTTTAATCAGCTCACCTGCCATGCGGCGATATTCGTTGTCGCCCTTTTCACTATCCTCGGGTACGGCGAGGTCGGTATACAGCAGGCTGAGATTGCGGTATTGCTGCTTCAGGAAAATGGCCACATCTTCGGTGCCAGCGTTCATTGCGCTGTCGAAGGCTTTTTGCTTCACCTGTTCCGGGCTCGGTGCCATAAGTTCCTAATTACCAAATGGTTTTTACCACTGTTTATTCTACTGTATCCTGCATTGCCATATGATGAATAAATGATGACAATTGGCAGGGAGCATGTCGGAAAACCGCCTTACGATTGCATTTCTGCCATAAAACTGTCATAAATACGGTTAACAAATCACAATACAATAATAACCTATTGAAAAACGGGAGAATTGCTATGCCTATCGTGCCGATCAAAGTCGCAGGCCGTGATTACCAGGTGGCGTGCGGGGAAGGGCAGGAAGAACATCTTCGGCTTCTCACCGATGAGCTAAACGACCGTATTCATTCATTATTTTATAAATCCAAGCAGCCGCCGAGCGAACCGATGGGGTTGCTCATGGCCGCTCTCATGCTGGCCGACGAATTGCTCGAAAGCAAGAAGGAAACCGACTATTTCCTGCACCACCCGCCGGATGACGAGGGGCGCCACATTACCAAACTGGAAGAAGAAATGGCAGGTGCTGTCGAAGCCATTGCCCAGCGCATCGAAAAGATTGCCGAGGCAATGGAATTGCGCTAGACTGTATCGTCTGAACGGTACTGCCCGGTGCGTCCAGGTTACATTGTCCCTTGGACCGATAAATACGTATCAGGGAGCTGTCCCTAGCGGGGGTCTTGCCCCGGCATATATGGCACCCACCTGTTTAACAGGGTCGATGCGGCATGTTTCAACCTACGGCCAGGGTGGTTCCGTTCAACAGATTATATCATGGCAATATTATCCCCCCTCATAAAAAAGACCCTTCGCGATCGTATGCTGTCGCAGCGCATGGCATTATCGGACCTCGACCGGCAGATCAAAAGTCGCGCCATCATTTCGCACAGCCTGCTGCATGTTCCGGCAGGGTCGGCGGTGGCTGGCTATCACTCGGTACGCGGCGAAGTGGATGTCTCCACGTTACTCAAAGTGCTGGCAGAAAAAGGTAACCGCATATGCCTGCCTGCCATTACGCATCAGGATGCACCGCTTGCATTTCGTGCATGGCAGCCGGGTAGCGCGCTAGTGAAAGGCTCCTATGGCATCATGGAGCCAGCTGCCGGTGCAGAAGAAATGTTCCCGGATATATTGCTGGTGCCGCTGCTTGCATTTGATGGCAAGGGCCACCGGCTGGGCTATGGCGCCGGCTATTACGACCGCACGATCGCGCAACTAAAAAAGAAAAAACCCTCGATAAGAACCTATGGCATGGCCTACGCATTCCAGAGGGTAGATTCACTTCCGGCTGAAGCGCATGATGAAAAATTAAATGCGATTATAACTGAAGAAGGTATGGTACGGCCATGAAGCTATTATTCTTAGGCGATATCATGGGCCGCAAAGGCCGCGATGCAGTGGTTGCGGCGATGCCGGAATTGCGTGCTGCGCACAAGCTGGATGCTGTGGTGGCCAGTGGCGATAATGCAGCAGGCGGGTTTGGTATTACGCCGCAGATATGCAAAGACCTGTTTGCCTGTGGTGTGGATGTGATCACAGGAGGTGACCATATCTGGGATCAGAAAGAAACGTACAGTTATCTTGCCCAGGAGAAACGCCTGCTGCGCCCGCACAACTTTCCGGATAAAACACCCGGCAGCGGACAATACACCGTAGAACTGGCCAATGGTAAAAAGCTGCTGGTGCTGCATCTGCTCGGGCAGGTATTCCATAAAGAATCCACCGATTGTCCGTTCGCCACCGCCGATAAATTGCTGCAGCCGGTGCGTCTTGGTGCGAGCGTGCATGCCATACTGGTGGACTTCCATGCCGAAGCATCATCAGAGTCCAACGCCATGGGCCTGTATCTGGATGGCCGGGTGAGCGCTGTAGTCGGCAGCCATACGCATGTTCCCACCGCCGATGCGCGTATATTGCCTAAAGGGACGGCCTACCAGACCGATGCAGGCATGTGCGGTGATTATAATTCAGTGATCGGGTTCGAGCCTTCTGGTCCGCTGGAACGCTTCCTGACCAAGATCCCCAAAGCAAAAATGGAGCCCGCCATGGGCGATGCCACCGTCTGTGGTGTGATCATAGAAACCGATGATAAGTCGGGGCTGGCCAACCGTTGCGTGGCGCTGCAATGGCCCAAGCCGCTAGGCGGCTAACGCTTCTTTTCTTGCAGCGGCAATCGTTTTTTCCAACCCTTTGCGCAGTTTCACCTGCGGTTGCCAGTTCAGCAATTGTTTCGCCAGCGAAATGTCCGGTTGGCGCTGCATGGGGTCATCCTGCGGCAGCGGTTTATATTCCAGCGTTGATCCCGATGCGGTGAGTTCCAGCACCAGTTCTGCAAGCTCCTCGATGGTGAATTCATCCGGGTTGCCAAGGTTCACCGGACCGGTGATGCCATCCGCACTGTTCATCAAAGCGATCAGGCCATCCACCATATCATCGACATAGCAGAACGAGCGCGTCTGCTGACCGTCGCCATACAGCGTCAGGCCGTGGCCTTCGAGCGCCTGATGGATGAAGTTGGTCACCACGCGGCCATCGTGCTTATCCATAGCCGGGCCGTATGTGTTGAATATGCGCGCCACTTTGATCTTCACGCCGCGCTGGCGGTGGTAATCGAAACATAGCGTTTCAGCGGCGCGTTTGCCTTCATCGTAGCAGGCGCGCGGGCCGATGGCATTGACATTGCCGGTATAGCTTTCCGCCTGTGGGTGCTGGATGGGGTCGCCATACACTTCGCTGGTGGAGGCTTGCAGCAATGTTGCGCCAGCTTGTTCGGCCAGTTCCAGTGCATGCTTTGCACCGAAGATATTTATCATCAACGTGCGAATGGGATCTTTCTGGTACTGTGGTGGCGAAGCTGGGCACGCAAGGTTGTATATCTGGTCAGGAGCGTATGATAAGCCGGGCAGGGGATTCATCACATCATGCTCGATCAGCGTACAGTACTCATGTCCCAGCAGGTCTTCTACATTGGCGCGCTTGCCGGTGGACAGGTCATCGACTATGGTGATGCGGTTGCCTTCATGCAGCAGCCTGCGGCTGATATGCGATCCTATGAACCCGGCGCCGCCTGTGATGAGTATCTGTTTCATGCTGCGCCGAACATACGTTCAGACGTTTACAAGTGCAAGGCCGTTGTGTGTTATGTTGGCGGGTTGAGTAGTCCACCACCCTGCTTACGTGGCTTTAAAATCGCCCATGTATAAATGGTCTGGGGCTCGAGGGCAGGGATCAACAGGTCGCTTATGCCGGGCAGCATAGGTTCATATTCATAAAGAATCTCTGCTACAATAACATCCTGCTCACGTGCCAGATTGTAGTTTTGCGGCAGTGTAGCCGATTCACCAGGGTGCCCGATACGGCTGCCAGAGCCATGTTGCCATACAACGCATCCTTTGTAACATCCGATTTCCTTACGATTTCCTCTTAAAACGGGTCCTGTAGCATCTAATGATGCATTCAAAGTAGAAGCTACGTCAGCGTCAGCATTATTATTGCTGCTATCGTCAAGGGATGCAACGGAACTGAATACAACGGAACCATTGAAGTCAAACGGCTCCATCAGCTGACCCACTTGACTTGAAAAAGAATTTAGCATGGCGATCGTAACAGATTCACTGCGTGTGGTATAGTCGGCCATAGCAAAGGTTGCACTTTGCAATTTCTGTCGCTGCACCGCAAAGCTGGCAATTTCAGCGGTTGCGAGGATTAGCAGTGACATCACGGGAAGGATAAGCGCAAATTCCATTAGCGCCACGCCGGATGTGCTGCGCTTGAATTCTTTGATGATGTTCGAGTGTTTCATTATTCAAATCCTTCATTGCGTACGGTGGCCAGTGCCGTAACATCGTATGTGCCACCTATGATATTAGACATGACCGGAGTAAGAACAGCCCACGGATAATGCAGCCGGTAATGCACGATCTCATTACCATCACCTGCACCTGCTTTACCTTGGTCGGCATCCCATTGGTTGTTGCCGTTGACGTCAATATAGCCCACACCAGCCTGTCCGGGGCAAGGTGGGGGCTGTGTGCTCGGTATGCACGGTTCAGGCTGGCCGATCGCCGCGAATGTCTGGTACGATAAAATTTCCACAGTCAACCGGCCCGGATCCAGATACCCGCCGGACAGGCGCATGATCTCGCTTCGTATGTAAGCGATACGCCCGCCTGCGGAGGCTGGTCCTTCGTAGCCTGTCAGGCCGACACGCGACGCCCTGGCCGCAGCGCCTTCCAGTACGGAGTAGGTGAAAAGGATCAGGCTGAATTCCAGAATGCCCATGAAGAGCAGAAAAAACACAGGGGCCACGATCGCAAATTCAATGATGGTCGAGCCCTTATTACAACATAATAAAGGCCTGTATCCTGCTCGCGGACGTTTTTTCTGCTTTATTCCCATTGCGTGATCCATATAAGTGCAATTATTTCTGGAGGCTGTTCTCCAAATAATGCATTATAATTCGTTACTTCATTATAATCAAATGCTGTTAATAAAAAGTTAATATATTTTAACTAAAATATGTATAAAATACAATCAATATCTGTGCTACTATAACAGCCTTAATATATAAATACCATACGTTGTGGAGTGGTAAATGAAAAATTTCTTCAGATCTGAGTCCGGCGGCGTTCTTGTCACATTCGGCCTTTCCTTGCTGGTGATCATCGGGCTGGTGGGTGTCTCCATAGATATCGCGCGCCAGCACGCCGTGAAGATCGCCCTACAGAAAGCAGCCGATGCCGCGCTTCTGGGCGCAGTTGCGACTTCCGCGACACTTGAGGTGCAACGGGAAGCACGCCTACTATTCAATGCGAACTTTCCTACCGATTATCTCGGCGCCCGGATCACAAGTTTCCGAGTAAATGCGCCCACGCGCCAGATCGCGTATGCATCTGCTAATGTCAGGCAGTCAAGCGTTTCATTAGCCGCCGGCGCTGCTGCATTGGGTCCAGCAGGAGGCGTTATTGCAAGCCCTCTGCCGCCAGGTGAAGCATATACAGGCGAGTTTGAGATAAAAGTAGAGGCAACCGTTCCTAACGTGATCATGGGTACCGTGCTGGGGCATGCCGATACGGTATTAACCACAGAAGCGCGTGTACTCAATATCCTTGAGGAAAATCAGATCGAGGCTGAGGTGGTGCTGGTGCTGGACAATACCGGGTCGATGTCAGCAGGTAATGCGATCGGAGACTTGCGCAATGCATCGCATACGATTGTTGATATTTTATTCGGTGGCAAACCGCAGCTGGATAATCTGCATATTTCCATCATTCCCTACAATGTGGGGGTAGGGGTGCCCGCTGCATTCGGCTCTAACAAAGTACAGAACTTCTGGGCCCCCAGGTTCGACGCGTTTGCAAATGTCATTGGCTATTCCGTGTTATCAAACCGCAACCAGGACTTCCCTATCAGCACGCACAATGATGTTACCAATGTGCCTCCTACTTTAGATGAGTTGAAGTTCCGCACACCCTCCACACCGTATCCCCCATCTTACAACCTTCCAGGTAATCAGAATGCCCAGGTACATCCTTTGGGGCCATTAGGCTGCCATGACATGGAATTCTTCCCGATGGCACAGGTTATGTTTGGTAAAAACGTGCAAGCGGATCTTCATACGCATATCGAAACTATGATTGCAAACGGGTGTACCCGTATCAATGTGGGCTTCTTGTGGGGCTGGCTGGCATTATCGCCAACCTGGCAGGGAATCTGGGATGCTGCACAGCCGAACTTGCCGCGCACGGTATCCAACAGATCCGATAAAACCCTTATTGTGATGACCGATGGACAGAATACGGTGGGACGTGGGCCGACACCCAACAGCAATGACGATGATAGCTTGCTGGCATTGTGCACCGCCGCTAAGAACATGGATACCACCGTGTACACCATCACGCTGGGACCCGGCCCGAACCCGGCGCTCATGTCGGCCTGTGCCACCAGCAGTGCGCATTATTTCCACGCGCCTAGCGGTAACCAGTTGCAGGATGTATTCACTGCCATTGGCCGTAAGATCGTGCAGGAATGGCTGCGCCTGAGCCGCTAACCGGTCAATCGTGGTAGATCATGGTGCCGGCACCAAATTTGGTGAAGGTTTCCAGCAGCAATACGTGGGGAAGGCGGCCATCAAGTATATGCGCAGTCCCGACATCATTCTCAAGTGCATGAATACAGGTCTCGATTTTAGGGATCATGCCGCCGGTGATGGTGTCGCCTGCGATCAGTTGGTGCGCTTCGCTTACGGATATTTCACTGATAAGGTTGCCTTCCTTGTTCAGTACGCCCGGCACATCGGTCAGCACCATCAGTTTGGCTGCGCCCAGCGCAGCGGCTATCGCGCCTGCGGCAGTATCGGCATTGATATTGAAGGTTTCGCCATTCGGGCCAACACCGATCGGAGCGATTACCGGGATGACGTTTGACTCAGTAAATTCCTGAATCACCGACGGGTTGATGCGCACCGGTTCACCGACAAATCCCAGATCGAGTATTTTTTCAATATTCGAATCGGGGTCGCGCTTGGTGCGGCGCAGTTTGCGCGCTTCGATCAGGTGGCCGTCCTTGCCGGAAATGCCGATAGCGGTGCCGCCGGCACTGTTGATAGCGGTAACGATCTGTTTGTTGATCGATCCGGACAGCACCATTTCCACTATCTCGACGGTTTCTTCGTCGGTCACGCGTAACCCGTCCACGAACGAGCTTTGTATCTTCAGGCGCTCGAGCATCTTGCCGATCTGCGGGCCGCCGCCATGCACTACCACCGGGTTGATGCCGACATGTTTGAGCAGTACGATATCTTCGGCGAATTTCTGTGACAGGCTGGCATCGCCCATGGCATGCCCGCCGTATTTGATCACGAAGGTTTCGTCCGCGAATTCGCGCAGGTATGGCAGTGCTTCGGAAATGGTCGAAACGGTTTTCAGCCAGGCATCACGGGTTTTGATCTCTCTTGTTTTCATGTCGGTATTTCCTGCTATGCGAACGCTGCCAGACAGTGTTGCAGTGGAGCTAATGTCTTACTGTTTTTGCTGCTGGTCGCGTAAATATCCGGCAAGGCAGCTGCATGATATTGTAGCTTCTCCTGCACGCTTTGCAATAATTCCCGCAGCGCATCGGGTTTTATAAGGTCGGTCTTGGTCAGCACCATGTTGTAGGGGGTTGCCATCTCGTCGAGCAGGGCCATGACCTCGTGGTCGGATTCCATCAGGCCGCGCCGTGCATCGGCCAGTACGCAGATGCGCATCAGGTTGTGACGATATGCGAGATAGTTGGTGATCAAGCGGTTCCACTGGTTCTTTTGTTTTTTGGAAACCGCTGCGAAACCATAGCCGGGCATATCGACCAGCATCAGCTTGTCGGCCAGCAGGAAGAAGTTTATCTGCTGGGTACGCCCAGGCTTCTGCGAGGTGCGTACGAGTGTTTTCTGGCCAACCAGCGCATTGATCAGGCTGGATTTACCGCAATTCGACCGGCCGATAAAAGCGATCTCAGGCTGTGCCGACTTGGGCAGTGACGCGGTGTCAGCGGCCCCGGCCACGAAGCGGCAAGGCTGCTTGAACAGCTTCATTGTTTTTTGCCGGGAGCAGTCGGCTTGCCATATTTATTGGTGATAACCTGCTGCTGGATGATGGACAGGATGTTGTTCCACACCCAGTACAGCACCAGTCCGGCCGGGAAGGTAGCAAAGATGATCAGGAAAAAATACGGCATGTAAGCGATCACTTTTGCCTGTACCGGGTCGGTGGGTTTAGGTTGCTGTTTCATCTGGATCACCATGGTGACACACATCAGGATGGGTAGCACGCCCAGATGCATCCATGCCGGGTGGTTCCATTCCAGCAGCCCGAACAGGGTGAATAAGTTGGTAGGATCGAGCGCCGAAAGGTCTTTGATCCACAGGATGAATGGCGCGTGGCGCATTTCAATAGTGACGAAAAGAACTTTATACAGAGCGAAGAACACCGGCATCTGGATCAGGATGGGAAGGCAGCCTGCCGCCGGGTTAACTTTCTCGCGCTTGTACAGGTCCATCATTTCCTGCTGCAGACGTATCTGGTCGTCACCATAGCGGTCGCGGATATTCTGCATCTGTGGCTGCAGGCGGCGCATCTGGCTGGCTGATTTGTACGATTTGTTGGCCATCGGGAACATGACCAGCTTTACAATGATGGTCATCAGCAAAATAGCGACGCCGAAATTGCCGACGTGACTGTAGAACCAGTTGAGCATCAGGAACATCGGCTTGGTCAGGAAGTACAGCACGCCAAAATCCACGGCCCGGTCAAACAGCGGGATTGTTGGCTGGCCGGTCTTTCCTTCGGCATAGGCATCGAGCTGGCGGATCTCTTTTGCACCGGCGAACAGGCGGAAGTTCGATTCAGCCTGCATGTCAGGTTTTATGGTCTGCGGGGCGCCCATATAATCGACCTGGTAGCGGTCGTGTTCGCCTTTTTTGTAGTGGTTGAACTGGGTGGTAAAGCTGCTGTCACCTGGAACCAGAGCGGAAAGCCAGTATTTATCGGTAATGCCGAACCAGCCGCTGGCATCCTTGAATGTGCGGTTCTCTTCCTGCATGTCACTGTACGAGATTTCTTCCAGCGTTCCGTCCATCACACCCAGCGGGCCTTCATGCAATATGGCATAGCTTTGGTGTGCCCATTGCTGGTCGTACACGCGGTTGATATAGGCATACGGTGTAACCGCTACCGGAACGCGCGAACGATTCTCCACCCGTTGCCTGACACTGAACATATAATGCTCGTCTAGCGTAATGGTCAGGAAGTATGTGATGCCGCTGTTATTGGTCCAGCGCAGGGTGACCGGTTCGCCCACACCGATATGGTTCTTATCCGCCTGCCACAGTGTGTCGTTATCGGGTACTTCGGTGACGCTATCGGCAGCCACCCAGCCCGCCTGTACGAAATAGCTGTACGGATCACCGTTTGGCGAGAACAGGGTGACTGGCGGGCTGTCGGCATCCAGCGTCATGCGGTACTGCGACAGGGTCAGGTCGTCGAAGCGCGCACCTTTGAGCGAGATCGAACCATCGAGTTTTTCGGTGCTGAAATGCACGCGCGGCGCCAGTTGCAACCGCTGGCTACGTGTAAGCTTTTCATCTGCCACGGTACCGGTGCTGGCGGCCAGCTGCTGGCCGTGCTGCGCTTTCAGTACCTCCTGCTGCTGTTTCTGTTTGGCCGCCAGTTCGGCTAGGTGCTTGCGACGCGGCAATTCCACCAGCGCCTGCCATGTCATCAGGATGAGACCGGCAAACAGCATGGCGATCAGCATACGGGTGTAATTGGTCTGTTCGTTAGGATTATACATTGTGTTTCTTTTGTGCGGGTGGAACAGGATCGAATCCGGGACGTGCCAGCGGATTACAGCGCAATACGCGTAATAAGGAAAGCCAGCTGCCGCGCAGGCTGCCATGCTCGCAGATGGCTTGCCGGCAATAGTGCGAGCAACTGGGTTCGAAGCGGCAGTTCATGCCCAGCAGCGGTGACAGGCACAACTGATACAGGCGTACAAAAAAGCGCAATAATTTCTGCATAGGCTTCCTTTAGGATGAAGGCTTTTTATTAGCGTGTATTCGTGAAAATGCAAACTCCATATCGCGCACAAGCACAGAAAATTCACAAGTGGCCGCCCCTTTGCGCGCGATCACCACATAATCGGTGTGTTCCCTTATGTGTGTTGCGGCGATCATACGCACCGCTTCGCGCAGTCGTCGTTTCGCGCGGTTACGCACCACGGCGCCGCCAATCTTCCGGGTGACGGTATAGCCGATGCGAGGGGCTGTCCCTGCCGGATGACCCGCAGCGCGGCTGTGCATTTGTAATATAAGCGTACCGGCTACCCATTTGCACCCATGGGCGGCAGCCAGAAAATCTTTCCTGTCTTTGATGGTTTTTAGCGTTGATGCGGATTGCATCACAGGCGGCTTATGCGCTCAGGCGCTTACGTCCCTTGGCGCGGCGGGCGTTGATCACACGACGGCCACCGGGGGTTGCCATGCGTGCACGAAAGCCGTGTCTGCGTTTGCGAATGAGCTTGCTAGGCTGGTAGGTGCGTTTCATGGTGTAAACCTGAATCTGTATATTTTTCCGAGATAAAGAGCGCCTTTATACCCTTAAGGCTGCTCCCTGTCAATCACCAATATTAACTATTTTTTATAGAAAAATCCGTAGTTTGACTGGTAACGCTTTCAACCATTTTTTAATGCGGCTATATTACACTACAGCCTGACCAAGTGTTAATAAGAGTTGTTTTCGCCCGCCATGTCCAGTTTCCCCCGTATATTCACCCTGATAAGCTTGCTGGTGGTGCTGGCTGTTTCAATAGCGGGTGGGTATTTCTACCATAAACTCAGCATGCAGCAGATGATCGCCATATCTGAGCAATCCAAGCAGAGCGTAGCGGTAGGTTTCACCCACAATGTCTGGAACTATTACCGTAACGTGATCGTGCCGCTGTCGACCAAGAACCCGGATGAGTTGCGCACCAATACCGATGTGGCGACCTTTGCGCGGCACACCATGCAGTATTTCCAGAATATGCCGCTGGTACGCGTGAACATATATAATAGCGCCGGCCTGCTGCTGATGATGGTGGATGGAAAGGCCAGCATTAAGTTGGCTGCTGCGGTCTCACCCGATAAGAGTTTCGTGGTGCAGGAAACGCGCAGTGGCCGTATCACTACCAATGTACTGGTTGAAGGACAGCCCAATGATGCCATACTGACGCAGACCATGCTGCCCGTACGCAGCCCGGAAGGCGAGCTGGACGGCGTGATCGAGATTATTGAGGACATTACACCGCAGGCACAGCAGATCGAGCAGTCTCGTTACATCGGGATGGCTGTGCTGGTGGCAATGTTCGTCATGTTTCTGCTGATCAATTTCCTGACCTCGCGCAAGACTGAGAGTATCATCACCAAGTTGCATGAGACCAACCTGGAGCTAGCCGCCGCCGCCGAAGCTGCGCAGGCCGAGAATATGGAAAAGTCAAAATTCCTCGCGAATGTCAGCCATGAGTTGCGCACGCCGCTCAACGCCATTATCGGTTTTTCTGACATCATCAAGAATGAGGTGGTGGCGCAGCTGGAAAACAAGAAATACCATGATTACATCAATGATATCCATACATCCGGTGTGCACCTGCTCAGCCTGATCAACGATATTCTTGATTACTCAAAGGCGGAAGCAGGCAAGCTGGAGCTGGAGGTTTCGGAGGTCAATGCGAGCAAACTGGTGCAGAACTGTATGCGCCTGGTGGCCTCCCGCGCTGAAGACGGCGGGGTGCAACTGGTTGAGAACATGCCCAAGGAAGCATTCGTGATGCTGACCGACAGCAAAAAGCTGAAACAGGTATTCCTGAACCTGTTGTCCAACGCGGTGAAGTTTACGCACGCCGAAGGCGAAGTGCGTATCAGCGGCTGGCGTAATGCTGCTGATGACAGCTTCTCGTTTGAAGTGCGTGATACTGGCATCGGCATTGCGCCCAAGGACATCTCCCGCGCCATGTCGCCGTTCGGGCAGGTGGACAATGATCTGTCGCGCAAATACGAAGGCACTGGCCTGGGGCTGCCGCTGACCAAGAAATTTGTCGAGCTGATGGGCGGGAAATTCAGCATTGAAAGCGAGGTGGGGGTAGGCACCACCATAACATTTACGCTACCGCGAGAGATCAAAGAACGCGAAGGCATTATTGTCAAATACCTGAGTTAGGCTGGGCATGGAAAAACGCGTATCGGTAACCGATATTATGGCATGCAAGGGCAGGCAGCCGGTGGTGACACTGACCTGCTACACCGCTTCTATGGCCCGATTGATCGACCCGCATGTCGATATCCTGCTGGTGGGCGATTCGCTGGGCATGGTAGTATATGGTATGGAATCGACGCTTGCCGTATCGCTGGATATGATGATTGCGCATGGCAAAGCGGTGGTAAATAGTTCAAGTAAGGCGCTGGTGGTGGTGGACATGCCGTTTGGCAGTTACCAGGCATCGCGTGAACAGGCCTTTGTATCGGCGGCGCGCATACTGGCGGAAACTGGCGCGCAGGCTGTAAAGCTCGAGGGCGGCGCGGAAATGGCCGACACTATCCGTTATCTCGTGCAGCGGGGTATTCCTGTCATGGGGCATGTCGGGCTGATGCCGCAGCATTTCAATGTGCTGGGTGGGTACCGTTATCAGGGCCGTACCGATAAGGAAGCCCGGCTGATCATGGAGAACGCTCAGGCTGTAGAGGCGGCGGGTGCTTTTTGCATCGTGCTGGAGGCAGTAAAGGAAAAAATTGCCACCGATATCAGCAGAACACTATCCATTCCAACCATCGGTATCGGCGCGTCAGCGGCTTGCGATGGGCAGGTGTTGGTGACCGAGGACATGCTGGGCATTACCGCCCGCGTGCCTGGGTTTGTAAAGCAATATGCTTCGCTGGCCGGGCAGATCGAAAAAGCTGTAAAGCAATACCGTACAGATGTGATAAGGCGACGATTTCCAGGCGCAGATCATGTATATGGTGGTAAGAGGAACTGAATAGTTGAGGTGAGCTATGAGATGGTTTTTGTTGCTGTTGTTGTTGATAGCCGGGGGTGCCTACGTGTACACGCAGGAGCCACCGCCAGTGGAGCAGCCGCCGGGTATATTGGTGGACGCAGATCCGTTGCAGACCGATCCGGACCGGGACAGTTGGCAGTTCGAGAACTATACGGTGCGGCCACTGGCTACCATCGACATGCGCGCCCGCGTACTGGGGAAGACCAAGTATTTCTTTGATAAGGAGTCTGAGCTGGCGCCTTACGACCTGGCGCTGGGTTGGCAGCACATGTCGGACACCGAGGTGCTCAAGCACATCAGTATATCGCAGGCTGGCCGCTGGTACTACATGTCTTGGGAGGAACTGCCGCCCAATGCGATGGATCCAAACGTCTACAGCGCCAACATGCACGTCATTCCGGGTAACGAAAAAGCGCTCGACACTATTAAAAATATCCGCGAGGGCCAGCTGGTCAACATGAAGGGCTATCTGGTGCAGGTGATCGCCAACGACGACGACTGGGCATGGACGAGCTCCACTTCGCGTTACGACCTTGGCCAGTCCTCTTGCGAGCTGGTATGGGTGCAGAACATCAGTGTCGAGAAATAATCCGGATTATTTGTATTTGATGCTAAGTATCTCATAAGCGCGTTGGCCGCCGGGAGCCTGCACTTCCACCGAATCGCCCACGGATTTGCCGATCAGCGCGCGTGCGATCGGGGCGCTCATTGATACCTGGCCCTTGTTTACATCGGCCTCGTATTCACCCACGATCTGGTAGGTGATCTCTTTTTCGCTTTCCTCGTCCACCAGTTTCACCGTGGCGCCGAATTTTACGGTATCGCCGGACAACGCCTGCACATTGATAACTTCGGCGCGTGAGGTCACGGCTTCGAGTTCCTTGATGCGGCCTTCATTGAACGACTGTTTTTCCTTGGCGGCATGGTATTCGGCATTCTCCGAGAGGTCGCCATGAGCGCGTGCTTCGGAGATTGCCTCCACGATTGCGGGGCGTTCCACCGACTTGCGCCGTTTCAGTTCGTCTTCAAGGCGGGCGAACCCGGCCGCTGTCATCGGGAATTTTTCCATATCCATCCTGTCCGTTCAAATGCTGGCAGCAGAATAAAAAAATGAACCCGGTGCCTTGCACCGAATTCCTATTCAGCAACCTGCTTGCTTAGGCAGCAAAATACGACTGTATGGAGCGCACGTCAAGCCCCCCGCTGTGGCGCATGGCAGAAATAGCGGTGGTGGCGGCTTTAGCCCCGGCAATGGTGGTATAATAGGGGATCTTGTTCAGCAAGGCAGTGCGGCGGATGGAAAACGAATCGGCGATCGATTGTGCACCTTCGGTGGTGTTCAGCACCAGCGCGATCTCGTTGTCCTTCAGCATATCCACAATGTGCGGGCGACCTTCGCGTACTTTGTTCACCACTTCGACAGCGATGCCTGCCTGCTCAAGGTGCGCCGCAGTGCCACGGGTGGCTACAAGCGTAAACCCGGCATCCAGCAACTCCTGCGCAATAGTAGTAATGGCAGGCTTGTGTGATTCTTTTACTGACAAGAACACGCGGCCTTCCTGCGGAATGGTGCTGCCAGCCGAAAGCTGTGACTTAGCAAAGGCGCGCGCAAAGTCGACATCAATGCCCATTGCTTCGCCGGTGGATTTCATTTCCGGCCCAAGTATTACGTCCACACCCGGGAATCGGGCGAATGGGAACACCGATTCCTTTACCGCTACATGCTTGAATTTCGTCTCTTCGGAAAGGTTGAAACTGGCCAGCTTTTCCCCTGCCATCAGGCGTGCGGCGATCTTGGCGACCGGGATGCCGGTTGCCTTGGCCACGAATGGCACAGTGCGGCTAGCGCGCGGGTTAACTTCGATGAGGTAAATAGTATCGTCTTTAACCGCGTATTGTACGTTCATCAGCCCGATCACTTTGAGTTCTCTTGCAAGGGCGGTGGTTTGTTCGCGTACTTTTTTCAGCAAGGGTTCCGGCAGCGAGTAGGCGGGCAGCGAGCAGGCCGAGTCACCGGAATGGATACCGGCTTCTTCAATATGCTGCATGATACCGGCGATATAGGTATCGCTACCGTCGCACAGGCAATCGACATCCAGCTCAGTGGCATCTTTCAGGTATGCATCGACTAAAATTGGCCCATCGCCGAACAGTTTGGTGAGGTCACCTACATAGCTTTCCAGGCTTTCCATGTCATAGATGATCGCCATGGCGCGGCCACCCAGAACATACGAGGGGCGCACCAGCAGCGGGAACCCGATCTCATCGGCTGCCGACAGCACTTCTTCAACATTGTAGCCGATGGCGCTTTTGGGCTGGGTTAGTTTCAGCTTGTCGACCAGTTTGCGGAAGCGGTCGCGGTCTTCGGCCAGGTCGATCGAATCGGGCGAGGTGCCGATGATCGGGATGCCAGCTTTCTCCAGCGCAGCGGCTAGTTTCAGCGGGGTCTGGCCACCGAACTGCACGATCACGCCTTTAAGCGTTCCGTTTTCCTGTTCCTTGCGTAGTATTTCCAGCACGTCCTCATCGGTGAGCGGTTCGAAATACAGGCGGTCGGACGTATCGTAGTCGGTGGAAACGGTTTCCGGGTTGCAGTTGACCATGATGGTCTCATATCCGGCTTCTTTAAGCGCATAGGCGGCGTGCACACAGCAATAATCAAATTCAATGCCCTGGCCGATACGGTTCGGGCCGCCGCCAAGTATCACGATTTTTTCGCGACCGGTCGGCTGTGCTTCGCATTCCATATCGTAGCTGGAATACATATACGGGGTTTGCGATTCGAACTCGGCCGCGCAGGTATCGACGCGTTTATACACCGGGTGTACATTGTGCTGGCGGCGCTTTGCTGCGACATCCACCGGGCTCACACCGGCCAGATCGGCAATTCGCTTGTCGGAGAATCCCATGCGCTTGAGATCACGCAACTGTTTTTCAGACTGCCATTGCCCGGAGCGTATCCTGCTCTCCGTCTGCACAATGGCCAAAAGCTGGCGCACGAACCACGGGTCGTATCTGGTAATGGCGCAGATTTCTTCTACGCTCATACCCATACGCAGCGCCTGTGCGATCACTAATAATCGTTCCGGGGACGGAATTCCCAGTGCGGCGCGCAGCTCATCTTCGTTCTCGAACAGCATGTCGTTCAATCCGGTGAGTCCTGTTTCCAGCGAGCGTAACGCCTTTTGCAATGACTCAGCGAAGTTGCGGCCTATCGCCATCGCTTCGCCTACCGATTTCATGGCGGTGGTTAGCGTTTGTTCGGCACCGGGGAATTTTTCAAAGGTAAAGCGCGGAATTTTAGTGACGATATAATCGATACTTGGTTCAAACGAGGCGGGTGTTACGCCGGTTATATCGTTCATGATTTCATCGAGCGTGTAGCCCACTGCCAGTTTGGCCGCCACCTTGGCGATAGGAAAGCCGGTAGCCTTGGACGCCAGCGCCGAAGAGCGCGACACGCGCGGATTCATTTCGATCACCACCATGCGGCCATCTTCCGGGTTCACCGCAAACTGCACGTTGGAGCCGCCAGTATCGACACCGATCTCGCGCAGCACCGCGAACGATGCGTTGCGCATGATCTGGTATTCCTTGTCGGTCAGGGTCAGGGCAGGGGCTACGGTGATAGAATCACCGGTATGCACGCCCATCGGGTCGACATTCTCAATCGAGCAGATGATGATGCAGTTATCCGCCTTGTCCCGCACCACTTCCATTTCGTATTCTTTCCAACCGAGCACTGATTCATCGATCATCACTTCATGCACCGGTGATGCATCCAACCCGGAAGCCACGATCTGCTCGAATTCTTCTTTATTATAGGCAATGCCGCCACCTGCGCCGCCCATGGTAAAGGACGGGCGAATCACAACCGGCAGGCCGATATGTTCCAATGCTTCACGCGCCTCTTCCATGCTGCCCACCACGGCATTGCGTGGAACTTCCAGACCGATCCTGGCCATGGCATCGCCGAATAGCTGGCGGTCTTCGGCCTTGTTGATAGATTCCAACCGCGCGCCGATCAGTTCGACACTATATTTTTCCAGCACACCGGATTCTGCCAGTGCTTTGGCGCAGTTGAGCGCGGTTTGTCCACCCATGGTGGGCAGCAGCGCGTCGGGTTTTTCTTTGGCGATTATTTTTTCAACCATTTCCGGGATGATCGGCTCAATATAAGTGGCATCGGCGAGTTCCGGATCGGTCATGATGGTGGCCGGGTTGGAGTTGACGAGAATGATACGGTAGCCTTCAGCGCGCAATGTTTTGCATGCCTGCGTCCCTGAATAATCAAACTCACACGCCTGCCCGATAACGATCGGCCCGGCGCCGATGATGAGGATGGATTTTATATCTGTGCGTTTAGGCATCGTTACACTTCAATTACTTCTACGTTATCATCAAGTCCACTCGCGCCAGACCACAATCGTGCAAACTCGATTACTTCATTCACTGGTTCATCAGGGTGACTGGTGGTAGTGATATATTGTACATCTGAGCCATCACCTACACACAGTTCATCCATAAAATCTTCCCATTTTTGGCAATCTTTTCCAACCGCGCAAAATAGCTCTATTTTCCTGTTTACTAGTTTTTTGAGTATATCGTCATGTGACGAATCATATCCGCTATTAGATACCAGGACCACTTTGAGTGCTTCACTATTAGGCATGGGCTTTCTGCACCTCTTGCTTGCGCTGCATTGATTCTAAGAATGCATCGAACAGATAGGCGCTGTCATGTGGACCGGGGGAGGCTTCCGGGTGGCCCTGCACGCAGAAGATAGGTTTGGTTTTGTGGCGGAGGCCCTGAATGGTGCCGTCAAACAGCGAGATATGCGTGATTTCGAGGTCGGCGGGCAGGTCGTATTTGCTGACCACAAATCCATGGTTCTGCGAGGTGATGATCACTTTGCCGCTTTGCAGGTCTTTCACCGGGTGGTTGGCGCCGCGATGGCCCTGTTGCATCTTCTCGGTGCGTGCGCCCAGTGCCAGAGCCAGCAACTGGTGGCCGAGGCAGATGCCGAATATCGGCAGGCCCGAATCGATGAGTTGTCTGATAACCGGCAGCGCATATTGCCCGGTTGCTGCAGGATCACCCGGGCCGTTGGACAGGAATATACCATCAGGCTTGTGCGTGAGTATATCGTCAGCACTGGCTGTGGAGGGCAGCACGGTGATGCCACAACCGCGTTCAGCGAGGTTGCGCAGGATGTTGTGCTTGGCGCCGTAATCGATGGCGACCACATGGTAGTCGCCGCTCGCTGGTCGCCTGTCGCCGGATAAAGTCCACAGGCTTTCATTCCATTCGTACGATTTTTTTGTGCTTACTGATTTTGCCAGTTCACGGCCTTTCATGCTCGGGGCTGCGGTTAGCGCTTCTTGTGCCTCGGTGATCTTTCCGGCATCCAGCGCTTTGGCATGCACAATAGCGACATTTTGTGCGCCATGTTTGCGGATGTGACGGGTGAGCGCGCGTGTATCCACCCCGGCGATGCCGGTGATGTTATTAGCTTCCAGCCAACCCTGCAGCGATTCGCTGCTGCGGAAACTGGAAGGCACGGTGGGTATTTCGCGCACTACCAGCCCGTTGCAATGGACAGATTCGGCTTCGATATCTTCGGCATTGCACCCGACATTACCGATATGCGGGAAGGTGAAGGTGATGATCTGTCCGGCATAAGAGGGGTCAGTGAGCACTTCCTGGTAGCCGGTCATGGCGGTATTGAAGCATATCTCGCCGGTGGTGATGCCTTTGGCGCCGATGCCGGTGCCAAAAAACATGTGACCGTCGCCCAAAATCAAGCAGGCGCTGGCATGTGCTGGTATGGCATCCGGTTGTTGCGGCATCTTTTATTTTTGTCCTTGTTTGCTGCGGGCAAATTGACGGGAGACTAATGACGCAGGCCGCGCCTGTCAAGGCTTAATCAGTCCTTGTATCACTATTATCGCGGCACATTTTCGTGGTGCGACATATCATGCATAGCCAATAGTGGCGAATGCCGCTATTTGTTATGTGTCTCTATAAAGTCCGTAATGATAGGCACGATGTGTTCACGGAATTTGCGGCCATTGAAAATACCATAATGGCCGACGCCTTTTTGCAAGTGGTGCTTTTTCATCTTCGCGTGCAGGCCGCTGCACAATTGCTGAGCCGCTTCTGTCTGGCCGACGCCGGAGATGTCATCCAGTTCGCCTTCCAGCGTGAGCAGTGCAGTGCGCGTGATCTTGCCGGGATCAACGATCTCGCCTTTGTATTTGAACTCGCCTTTAGGTAACAGGTGTTTCTGGAATACCTGCTCGATGCAGTCGAGGTAGAATTCCGCCGGCAGGTCGCATACCGACAGATATTCATCATAGAATTTCCGGTGGGCGGCGGCACTGTCGCCATCGCCTACGACCAGATGTTTGAACAGGTCGACATGTGCATTGATATGGCGGTCGAGATTCATGGTCATGAAGCCGGTGAGCTGCAGGAATCCAGGATACACGCGGCGCATAAAGCCCGGATAGTTGAATGGCACACGGGTGATGACGTGATGCTCGAACCATGACAACGGCCGCTGTGTAGCCGATTCATTGACTTTGGTCGGGTTTCTGCGTGTATCGATAGGCCCGCCGATCAGCGTCATGGAACGCGGCGTATGCGGGTCGTTATGTTGGTTCATCACCGTAGCGGCCACCATGACCGGCACAGAAGGCTGGCATACCGCCATCATATGCACAGGCTCATCCAGATACTGGAGGAACTCGATCAGGTAACTTACATAAGATTCCAGGCTGAAGCTGCCATCGGACAGCGGCACCTCGCGCGCATCGCGCCAATCGGTGATATAGATATCGTTATACGGTAGCAGCGCTTCCACCGTGCCGCGCAGCAGCGTGGCGTGGTGACCGGACATCGGCGCAGTGATAAGCAGGCGCGGCTGGGCGTGTGAGCCTTCCTTTTTGAAATGCAACAGGTCGCAGAACGGCTTATGCAGTATTGTTTCCTGCATGACGGCGACCTTCTGGTCGTTGACTTTGGTATGGGTGATGCCAAATTCGGGTTTGCCATAGCGGTGTGTAACGCGCGCCAGGAGCTCGGAAGCGGCAGCCATGCTCTTGCCGTAGGCCGTATAGGAGAGCGGGCTGAATGGATGCTGGTGAATGGCTTTGCTTGCATGTGCCAGCATATTAATCGGCGCCATGGCAGCATAATGCATTTCGTGGAGGTTATATAGGTGGCTGTTCTCGCGCATAATAATCGATTGGTCTTTTACAACTGTCTAATGTTTCAAATCCGGACGGAATCCATGTTATCATAATTCTAGATGGTAGAGTATGAATAAAATATTAATACGAAACTTACTTTAAATGTAGAAATTCGCGGCGGAAAGCATTACGTTACGCGCAATTTGCATAGGATTACCCCATGGTCAGTTTGAGCAGTATCATCATGACGGAATCGGATTTTCACCACCTTGCCGAGCGCTGGTTGCTGGCGGCGCAGGATGCCATAGACCTTGCTGACGAAGAAGGGCTGCTGGATGCCGATCTTGCCGAAGGCGTGCTTACCATACAGACGGATAACGCGCAGGTGTTTGTGGTCAGCAAGCATGCGCCCAGTATGCAGCTGTGGCTGTCGTCTCCACTGTCGGGCGGGCTGCATTTTTCCTATGATGATGTATCCGGGCACTGGCTATTGGGCGATAGCCGAAGTTTATCGGAACTATTGATGCATGAGCTGCATGTTCTTACCGGCGTAACGGTGAAATTTTAGTCCATGCGCACATTGTCCTCCGCACCCAAACGGCCCAGCGGCGAGGTCAAAAGCCTGTTTCCCATGCTGCGTTACCTGCGGCCATACAAACTGCAGCTGGCGGGTGCCATGGTGGCGCTGGTATTCACATCCTCGGCGGTGCTGGGAATGGGCGCAGGTTTGCGCTTTTTAGTGGATGAAGGGTTGAGCAAGAATAACCTTGCGCTGCTCAACCAGTCGTTCGCCATCCTGCTCGGTGTCATTGTATTGCTTGCCATAACCACCTATGCGCGGTTTTTCCTCATCACCTGGGTAGGCGAAAAGGTGGTGGCGGATATCCGCAACGATGTGTACCGCCATATGCTGCGCATGCATATCGGCTTTTTCGAGACGATGCGCACCGGCGAGCTGTTATCGCGCGTAACTACCGATACCACACTGTTGCAAACGGTGATCGGCAGTTCGGTGTCGGTCGCGCTGCGCAATATGCTGCTATTTTCCGGCGGCTTTGTATTGCTGCTCGTCACCAGCGCGCAGCTTACCGGTTATGTATTCCTGATGATCCCGCTGGTGATCGTGCCGATCATCCTGCTGGGGCGTCGCGTGCGTTTTTTCGCCCGTGAATCGCAGAACAAGGTGGCTGATATCAGCGCGCATGCCGAACAGTCCATCAACGCTATCCGCACCGTGCAGGCGCTGTCGCTGGAGGAGCGCGATGCGGCAAATTTCAATACCCATGTACAGGCGTCGTTGCAGGCCGCCTATATGCGTATCAGGGCGCGTTCGTTCCTGACGGCGGTGGTCATCACGCTGATGTTCGGTGCGATCGTGACCGTGCTGTGGGCTGGCGGGCGCGATGTGATCCATGGCAATATTTCGCCCGGCGAGCTTTCGGCGTTCATATTCTATTCGGTGGTGGTGGCCGGTGCTGTAGGCGCCTTAAGCGAAGTGGCGGCAGACCTGCAGCGTGCAGCCGGTGCCGCCGAGCGTTTAAGCGAGCTGCTTGCCGAAATACCGTTGATCACTTCACCAGCGCTTGGCCAGCGCAGTCAACAGGCCGGCATCCGCTTTGATGCGGTGAGTTTTTCCTATCCGTCGCGCCCGGAATCACCGGCCATATATGATCTTTCTTTGGATATCGCACCGGGGGAGACGGTTGCCATCGTCGGGCCATCCGGGGCGGGCAAGACCACGCTTTTTCAACTGCTCATGCGGTTTTATGACGTAAGCAGTGGCGATATACGCATCGGCAACGTCAGTGTGAAAGACCAGAACCTTCAGGCATTGCGTGACCGGATCGGGTTGGTGCCACAGGACCCGGTGATATTTTCCGGCTCCATCGCCGAGAATATCCGCCTCGGCCATACCGGTGCCAGTGCCCAGGAAATCGAGCAGGCTGCAACGATGGCATCGGTCATGGAATTCGCCCAGCGCCTGCCGGATGGATTGAACACGCAGGTCGGCGAAAAGGGCGTGCAACTGTCCGGTGGCCAGCGCCAGCGTCTTGCGATAGCCCGCATCATGGTGCGCGACCCGGAGATACTGCTGCTCGATGAGGCTACCAGCGCACTCGATGCCCAGAACGAGCATCTCATCAAGCAGGCAATGAAACGGGTGATGAACGGGCGTACCACGCTGGTGATCGCGCACCGGCTGGCAACGGTCATGGAGGCTGACCGGATCGTATTGCTGAACGAAGGAAAAATCGAGGCCATTGGCCGTCATGAGCAGCTGGTTGCTACCAGCTCCCTGTATGAGCGGCTGGCAACCCTGCAATTTACCACTGCCGCATAATTAGGCAGGAAATTCGCCCGCCACTTTAATCAAATAGTAAGGAAACCTCTGGTAAGCTAGTAATAACTCCTTATTAAAAGGCAATTTTATGGCTGGCCCGTCTGCAAAGCATTTCAACCTGCCCTGGCACAATTACGATTATTACTGGATCGCAGTGTTCTCTGCTGACAGTGCCTGCGCGGACGCACTTAGGGGGGCTGGAATGCAGCAACAGGAAGCCGGTTTCCTGGCCGTGCGTGCAGGCAGCGACTGGAAACCCAAATGGGATGAAGTATACGCCATCCTTAAGGATTCAGCCGCGCGTAATGTTCAGGTGGCTGTAACGCCGGGCAGCGAAACATTGCCTGCCGATATGACCGATCGTAAAAGCCCGGAGGATGTACATAAGGTTGCCGAAAGCCTTTGGCTGGGCGATGCCATCCAACAGGATCGCGTGGTGTGCTACCTGCAGCCAGTGGTCAGCGCCAGGGACAAGGTATTTGGCTACGAATCCTTTGCCCGCGTAAAGGCCGAAAATGGCGAGGTGATAGGCGGCGGTAAGATCGTTGCGGCCAGTCGCTCAATGAATATCGAATACATGATTGACCGGTTGCTGCATGTGCAGGCGATCCGGACATTCGCAGCGAGTGATTTCAACGGCTTCCTGTTCGTGAACTTCTTCCCGGGATTTATCCACCGCCCGGCGGTATATCTGGAGGGGCTGACCGATACAGTCAAGCAACATGGCATAGTGGCGCGCAATATCGTGCTGGACTTTACACGCTCGGAGAACATGCGCGATATGAACCATTTAAAAAGCGTGTGCGAATATTGCCGCTCCAAGGGCTACTCTATAGCGCTGGATGACATTGCTTCCATTGACGGGCTACAGAAGCTTATGGCGGAGGTGCGTCCGGATTTCGTGAAGATCGACATGCATCTGGCGCATCAGGTGGCGGATCCCAACAAGCGCGTGCTGATCAGTGATATTGTGGAGATGGTGCATGAGGCCGGTGGTACGGTTATCGCGGAAGGCGTCGAAACCGAAGACATGTACAAGCAGCTTGCCCAGCTCAACGTAGACTTATTCCAAGGCTATCACTTTTCCGCACCGATCCCGGTGGAAGAGGTGCTCAAGAAAAGCGCCACAGGCTAGGGTCAGGACCCTAGGCAGGCAATTCCCTGTAGTTATACGGCACTTTCGCACTAGCAGTTTTCTGCCATACCGGTGCGTACTGGCGCGACTTGGACAGGCACAGATGGTAAAATACATCCCAGTCGCTGCTCAGATCCAATATAGTGAACAGCGGATCGACCGGTTGTCCTTGGTCGTCCAGTGTCATACCGTCGAAATGCTCGCCCAGCTTTTCGAGCATGGGGCGTAACATGCCCTGAAACAGGATGAAAATATCGCCATCCTGGCACATGAAGATATGGCCTTCGCTGTCTTCCAGTATGCGTTTGACCGCTTTGCCGATAAAATTTGCCAACAGGGTGCGGTTATGCCGCAGGCGGTGTGCTGATAGGTTGATATAGATACACCGCCAACTGCTATGCGGGTTTTTCTGCAGGTGGTTGGCTTTTTCAAACAGTATTGCGTGTGCATTGGTGTTGATGACTTGCATAAATCCCTCCATTTCTTAGATAATATGCAAATGCCGTGCCAAACGGCGCAAAAAAAGTCATTAATAATCAATTGGCTAGATTAACGTATGCGAAATGACATGCTTTATGGTGTCTTAGTGCGGCCTGCGCTGAAATTGGTTAGTAGCCTGTCACGTATCACCTTTTGGTTATTGCTGCGCCACCAGCGTTGTAACTCTGTGTAGAATCATACAACACAACCCGTACAAAAAACGTGATATCAACCATTATACAATTACCGGGATGTGCAACTACTGGCGCTGGCAAATATGTTTTTGTCCAGTCAATGCACGGAGCATCACCTGTTGTCGCGCAGGGGTTGTGCTTATTGGTAATTTACATGCAGCAAGTTTTCCTGAATCGAAACTTTATCCGCGTTGCGCAATACTAACCTTGGTCATAACGACCAAATATTTTCTAAATACAAACCAGGAGAATCATCATGTCAAGAACTGAAACCCAGAATCCGAGAACCGATAACCGCCAGAAAGGAACTGAGCGCAATGAGAAACAGTCGCAGAAAAATCAAGACCGCGATAGTCGTACTGGTGAGGAAAGCCAGCACAGCAAACGTAACTCATAGTGGCAAATGTGCTTACTGATGTTACCGAGTTCTAAACGGGCCGTCTGTTTTATCTGCAGGCGGCCTGTTTATTTAAAGTGGCAATAGGAAAAGCTGGTGCCGCTTATCTGATTTGAACAGATGACCTACCGCTTACAAGGCGGTTGCTCTACCCCTGAGCTAAAGCGGCACATGCATGCCCCTACCGATAGGGCAAAAAGGCACATAAGTGCAACCAGTTTCTATATAAACCACTGAAAAAACGTATATATGCGGCCATGACGGCAATTATTCTGCTGTAACAGAAACTTAATGTATATTTATTCCGACATTGGCTATAATCCATACATGGAAGAATATTCTCAGGATACCCGACCCCAGCGCGAAACGCCCAGTGTGGCTGCCAAAGCCCTGAAGCTGTTGTCGTTTCCAATTGCTGCGATCAGTGGGTTTTGGGTGGCCAAGCAGCGCATCTACAAGGATGCCTACGAGAATGCGCGTGACACCGGGTTTCTTAAAGGCCTTGCTGGCAAGACCGGTGAGCGTACCCAGAAAATGCAGGAGATTGCCCGCGAGGCGCTGGAAAGGATCGAAAACGGGGAAACAGTGGAGGTGTTGAAAAAAACGCGCCCGCTAAACAAGGAGATCAACGAGAAGATCGCCAAACGCATGCAATCCCTTGGCTTAGGCAACATACGCCAGCAATGGGATTTTACCCGGCCAGACCAGAAGCATGCGGCTGCCATTGAGTTCATTACCGTGGCCGGTATCAGCATCGGGGCACTATTGGCCGTGGCACATTTTATGGAATCCCGAGCAGCACAGGACATCCCGGAAGGCTATGCACGCTAGGAGAATTGTGGGGTTTTTGCATCCCGCCCTTGCATAAAAAGCGTTTTTCATCGCAGAAAATCTATGCTAACAGGCTGGGGGAAATACATTAATCTTTCTTCATCTAATCGTCATGCACTATTGGCCATAAGCGGTTATAATAGCAGAAAATAGGGACCAAAAGCGGTAAAACATGTTTGATGACGAAGCGGGAAAAAAACGCGAACTGAATATCGCAGGCAAGGTGTTGAGCTGGGTCGCATATCCTGTGTCCGGTTTCATTGGCTATTGGATAGCAAAAAACCATATTGAACACAGCATTTTTACTAATCTGGCGGAAGAGGGCCGGTTAGGGGGTATATTTTCACAATACAAGAAAGACCAGCAGAACTTGGATATGAAAATGCTGGCTGCCGCCGGTGATACCGAGCGCAAGGCCATTCGTAAGGAAAGTAAGGTCCTGCGCCAGGATTACCTGAAAAACCTTGAAGGGCGTTACAAGGAACTTGGACTGGATAAGCTAAGCGTGAAAGCCAAAGAGGTTTATGACCAGCAACGGCATAAGGCGCTCATCGAAGGTTTTACTGCACTCAGTATTTCGCTCGGCGGTTTCCTGATCCTTGCCAACAGCCCATTCTTATCCCACATGGTAGAAAAAATTAAAGGCACCGACGATGACGAGCCGCAGAAGTCGGCACAGCGTTAGCGTCAGGACGTAGTACTCCCGTAAATCCGCATCTAAAGAAAACAGCAGTTATTTGTCGGCTTTGTATTCGCCGTCGTTCAGCCATACGCGACAATTTTCCGGCTTGCCGAAATAATAGCCCTGCATATAATCGACACCCAGCTCCATCAGTATCTTGGTGATCTCGCCGTTTTCCACGAACTCGGCCACGGTTTTCAGCCCGAAGCCCTG